>NZ_NCKN01000125.1 GCF_002257455.1 Microbacterium sp. 13-71-7 | reverse complement strand
GTCGGCTCCGAGGTGCGCTGGTCGAACTTCGCCGACGTGTTCGCGTACGGCCCGTTCCTCACGTACATCGGCAACTCCTTCTTCGTGGCGATCGCCGGCACGCTGGTCGTGCTGATCGTCTCGACGACCGCCGGCTACGCCTTCGGGCGGCTGCGCTGGAGGGGCAGGGACGCGGTGTTCGTGCTCTTCCTCGCGACCCTCATGGTCCCCGCCGAGGTGCTCGTCATCCCGATGTTCCAGGTCATGCAGTGGCTGAACTGGGTGGACACCTACCAGGCGCTGATCTTCCCGTTCGCGTTCACGGCGTTCGGAACCTTCCTCATGCGCCAGTTCTTCCGCGGGATCCCGTACGAGCTCGAGGAGGCGGCCCGCGTCGACGGCGCAGGCCCCCTGCGCTCCTTCCTGCAGATCATCCTGCCGCTCGCGAAGTCCGCGGTGGCGGTGCTCTCCGTCTTCACCTTCCTCTCCTTCTGGAACAGCTACCTGTGGCCGCTGATCGTGACGGTCGACTACAACGCGCACGGCACGCTCCCGGTGGGTCTTGCGACCTTCTCCGGCCTCACCGGCACGCGCTGGGATCTCCAGATGGCGGCGGCGATCATCTCGATGGTGCCGACCACGGTCCTCGTGATCGTGCTGCAGAAGCACCTCGTCAAGGGCATCGCGATGGCGGGGCTCGGCGGACGATGACGCAGGATGAAGGATCCGGTGCCGTGCAGCACCGGGAGACGAGTGCGCCCGTGATAGCGGGCATCGACATCGGTGGGACGAAGATCTCCGCCGTGCTGACCGACGAGAGCGGAGCGGTCCTGGCGAAGGGCGTCGTGCCCGCCCCTGCCGCGGAGGGCGGCCCTGCGATGGCGGATGCCGCGGCCGACCTCGTCCTCCGGCTGTGCGGCGCGCTGGACGCGCCGCTGGCCGGAGCGGGCGTCGGCGCCGCCGGGGTGATCGACCAGGAGCGCGGTGTCGTCGTCGCCGCCTCCGCCACATTCACCGACTGGAGCGGGTTCCCGCTCGCCGACGAGCTCGAGGCCCGCCTCGGCGCGCCGGTGTGGGTCGAGAACGACGTGAACGCCTTCCTGCTCGGCGAGCTGCGCTGGGGCGCGGCC
Source organism: Microbacterium sp. 13-71-7 (assembly GCF_002257455.1). Lineage (GTDB taxonomy): Bacteria > Actinomycetota > Actinomycetes > Actinomycetales > Microbacteriaceae > Microbacterium. Next base: position 10,925 of record NZ_NCKN01000125.1, on the reverse strand, counting down.
CGCGGGGAGAGCGACGTGCTCGGCATCATGCTCGGCACCGGGGTCGGCGGCGCGATCGCCCTCGACGGCGCGGTGCACCACGGCGTGCACGGCGCGGCGGGGGAGATCGGGCACACGCCCGGCTTCAGCGACCTGGTCTGCACCTGCGGGCAGACCGGACATCTGGAGACGCTCGCCTCCGGCACCTCGATCACGCGCCGCTACCGCGCGGCCACCGGATCCGACGCCTCCGCCCCGGAGATCGCCGATCGCGCGCGGGCCGGGGAGACCGCGGCGCTGGCCGTCTTCACGGATGCCGCGCGGGCGACGGCTCTGGCCGCGTCTGTCGCGTCCTCGCTGCTCGATCTCGGGATGGTCGTGATCGGCGGCGGGGTGCGCGAGGCCTGGGACCTGCTCGAGCCGGGCATCCTCGATACGCTGCGCACCGACGCCCCGGTCTCGGGGTTCCCGCTGCGCATCGTCCCCGCCGAGATCTCGGCCGACGCCGTCGCCCGAGGAGCCGCGGCGCTCGCCTCCGCACGACTCGCCGATCCGGTGCCCGCCACCGTCTGAACCGCCCGCACCGCCTGAGAAGGAACGAAAGCCGTCATGACAGCGCCCACCCCGAACATCCGCCCCGAGGCCGACACGGTCTGGATGGGGCCGCTCCCGGTCGTCGAGGACGGAGGGCTCGTCCGCCCCCGGATCGGCATCGCCGGGATCTCGATCGAGTCCAGCACGTTCTCGCCGCACATCTCCGGCGACGAGGCCTTCACGATCCGGGAGGGCGCCGACCTCCTCGGCTACTACCCGTTCCTCGACGAGGGCCGTGAGCTGCGCGAGGCGGCCGAATGGGTACCGATCCACCACGGCCGCTCGCTGCCGGGCGGAGCCGTGGCGCCCGCGACCTACCTGCGGATGAAGGAGGCGATCGTGCGCGGCATCCGCGCCGAGATCGCCGCCGCCGGACCGTTCGACGGATTCTTCTTCGACATCCACGGCGCCATGAGCGTCGTCGGCATGCAGGACGCGGAGGGCGACCTCGCGGCGGCCGTGCGCGCCGAACTCGGCGACGACGTGCTGGTGACGACCTCGATGGACCTGCACGGCAACGTCTCGGAGGTGCTGCGCGACGCGCTGGATCTGCTCACCTGCTACCGGATGGCGCCGCATGAGGACTGGATGAACACGAAGGAGCGCGCGGTGTGGAACCTGCTCGCGCGCCTGCGCGGTCCGCACGGATCGGATCCGCTGCGCCGCCGTCCCTACAAGGCGTGGGTGCCCGTGCCCGTGCTGCTGCCGGGGGAGAAGACGAGCACCCGGCTGGAGCCGGCGCGCGGCCTCTACGCGCAGCTGCCGGATGTCGAGGAGCTCGACGGCGTCGTGGACGCGGCGATCTGGGTCGGCTACGCGTGGGCCGATGAGCCGCGCAACATGGCGATCGTGATGGTGACCGGCGACGACCGCGCGGTCATCGCGCGGGAGGCCGAGCGCCTCGCCAGGCAGTACTGGGACGCGCGGGCCGACTTCGTGTTCGTGGGACCGACCGCCACCCTCGGCGAGGCGCTCGACCGGGCGCTCGCTCCGGAGGCCGCGCGCCCGTACGTGATCTCCGACTCCGGGGACAACCCCACGGCGGGCGGGGCGGGAGACGTCTCCTGGACGCTCGGCGAACTGCTCTCGCGCCCTGAGCTCGCCGAGCAGGGGCGGGTCGTCGTGCACGCATCCGTGTTCGACGCGGCGGCGGTGGCGCAGGCGGTGGCGGCCGGCGTCGGTGCGACCGTGACGCTCGAGGTCGGCGGACGAGTGGATCCGGGTCCGCGCGGTCCCGTGACCCTCTCGGGCGAGGTGTTCTCGATCGCCGAGGGCGATCCCGACGCCGGCACCCAGGTCGTGATCCGCTCCGGCAGCGTGCACGCGATCGTCACCGAGCGCCGCAAGCCGTTCCACCACCTCGACGACTTCCGCATGCTGGGACTGGATCCCGAGACCGCCGACATCGTGATCGTGAAGATCGGCTACCTCGAGCCCGAGCTCTACGACCTCGCGGCGGACTGGACGCTCGCGCTCACCCCGGGCGGCGTGGATCAGGATCTGCTGCGTCTGGGCCACCACCGGCTCGCGCCCGGCGTCTACCCGTTCGACACCCACGGCGTCCCCGCGCTCGCCGCGCATGTGAGCTGCCGCGGAGAGGAGCTGCCCGCATGATGAACTTCGAGAAGCGCACCGGACCCGATTTCGGATCCGCCGCGCCCGCATACCCGGCCGCCGGCGTGCCGGACTGGTACCGCGACGCCAAGCTCGGCTTCTTCGTGCACTGGGGCCTGTACTCGGTGCCCGCCTGGGCCGTGCAGCACGGCGAGGGCGTGAACATCCCGACCGAGGACGCCTACGCCTGGCATCAGTACGCGGAGTGGTACGGCAACACCGTGCGGATCGCCGGCAGCCCGACCTGGCAGCGTCACCAGGAGCTCTACGGACCCGGTACGTCCTACGAGGATCTCGCCGATCTCTGGGACGCGTCGTCCTTCGACGCCGACGCCTTCGTCGGCGAACTGGTGGACGCCGGGGCCCGCTACGTCATCCCGACGACCAAGCACCATGAGGGCTTCTGCCTGTGGGACACCGGCACGACCGGGTTCAACGCGGTGGTCCGCGGACCCCGGCGCGACCTCATCGCGGAGCTCCACGACGCCACCCGTCGTGCCGGCGCACGGTTCGGGGTGTACTTCTCCGGGGCACTGGACTGGCACGCGAGCGACTTCCCCGCGATCGAGTCGGACACCGATCTGTTCCGCTACCGTCGCAACGACGAGCACTTCTCGCGCTACGCGGCGGCGCAGCTCGACGAGCTCGTCGAGCGGTTCTCGCCCGACGTGCTCTGGAACGACATCGAGTGGCCGGACGGCGGCAAGGGGCACGAGGACTTCGCGGTCGCCGCGCTGCTGCGCCGCTACTTCGACCGGGTGCCGGACGGCGTCGTGAACGACCGGTGGGGAGTGCCGTACCACGGCTTCCTCACACGCGAGTACACCCACATCCCCGGCATCCTCGACGCACCGTGGGAGTCCACCCGCGGCCTCGGCTACTCGTTCGGCTACAACCAGGCGGAGGACGAGCGCCAGACGCTGTCCGGGCCTGACCTGATCCGGATGCTCGTCGACGTCGTCTCCAAGAACGGGAACCTGCTCATCAACGTGGGTCCGGACGCTGCGGGGCGGATCCCCGAGCTGCAGCGCCGGACGATGCGCCACCTCGGCGCCTGGATGCGTATGAACGGCGACGCGATCCACGGGACGCGTCCGTGGGTGCGCTTCGGCGAGGAGACCGGCGAGCCGCGCCGCTACACGCAGTCCGGCGCCGGGGTGCACGTGCATGCGCTCGACCCGAGCACGGGGGAGATCCGCGTTCCGGCCGAACTGGCCGAAGGGGCGGCGCACTGGGCGGACGGCTCCGCGGCGGAGTCGGAGGCGTCCGGCGACGGCACGAGGATCGTGCGCATCCCCGAGGGGCTCCGCGCCGAGCCCGTCGCCACCCTCACGGTGGTCCCGTGACGCGCATCGCGCTCGAGATCGCCGTCGACGGGCCGGCCGGGGCGAGGACCGCGTTCGAGGGCGGCGCTGATCGCGTCGAGCTCTGCCAGGCGCTCGCCGCGACCGGGGGCCTCACGCCCTCGGGGGCGACGGTCGACGCCGTGCTGGCCGTGGCGGGCGACCCCCGGCGCGTCGCCGTGCTGGTCCGGCCGCGCGTCGGCGGGTTCGTCTACAGCGCCGAGGAGATCGACCTCGTCGCCGCGGACGTCTCCGGCGTCGTCCGGCGCGGCGCGGGTGCGGTCGTGGTCGGGGCCCTGACCGCGGACGGCGCGGTGGATCTCCGCGCCCTCGAGCGCTGGAGGGAGGCCGCCGGTGACGCGGATCTCGTCTTCCATCGGGCGATCGACACGGTGCCGGAACCCGCGGCCCTCGTCGACGATCTCGTGGACGCTGGAGTGCGCCGCGTGCTGACGAGCGGAGGCGCCGCACGCAGCATCGAGGGCATCGACACCCTGCGCGCTCTCGCCGAGGCCGCGGCCGGGCGACTGCAGATCATGGCCGGCGGCGGCGTGAGGGTCGAGGACATCCCCGCGCTCGCCGCGTGCGGCGTCGACGCGATCCACCTCTCCGCACGACGGCCCTCTGGCGACACCGCGCCCAGTGGCCCGGGCGGCGGGAGCACCGGCTTCGACGTGACCGACGCCGACATCGTGCGCCGTGCGGACGCGGCGGTGCGCGGCAGGAGCTGACCTCGGGCGGGAGGCCCGACTCCGCGTCTTGGCACCGAGAGATGGAAACTGCTGCCGCGAGCGGTCGGCAAGCGGCGAAAGCCATCTCGACGTCGGCCGCATACGACCCTCGAGATGGGAATCGCACCGGAGAGCGGTGGGCGGGCAGCGTTTTTTCCATCTCCGGAGAATGAGTGAACGTCCCCAGAGAACAGACGAGCGCGACGCCCCGAGCGGGACGTCGCGCTCGTGTGTTCGCCGCTTCTCAGCGGAGGAGCGGGATCACGGGGTGCTGGTCGGGGCGGGCGTCGAGCCCGACTGCGAGGCGTCCGGGATCTTGATCGGCGCGTCGGAGGCGTTCGCCCACACCGGGGCGGGCAGCGTCGTGTCGGTCTTGCCGTCGCGGATGGCGCGCAGGGCGTCGGCGATGGCGGGGGAGTTCTCCGGAACCGCCAGGCCGCACTTGCGCAGCTCGGACGCGAACTCGAGCGTCAGGCGGGTCTTCCCGGCCTCGACGGCCTGCGCGGTCGTGCCGGTGCGCTTGTCGCTGCCGGTCTGGATCGCCGACACCTGCTCGCACACGTGGTAGACGGTGCCGCCGTCGACCCAGACGACCTTGTCCTGGCCGAGCAGCTGGATCACCGTCGACTGGTCGGCGGTGTACTGCTCGACGGAGGAGGGCTTGAAGTCGATGCCGAGCACGACCGCGAGAGCGGCGAGCACGATGCCGACGATGCCGGCGGTGGTCTTCTGGCCCTTGCTCATGTCCTTGTTCAGGAACACCATGATGATGAGCGGCACGAAGGCGATGATCGCGATGATCGCGCCCAGCTGGTTCTGCACGAAGAACCGCACGGTGTCGGAGCGCCGGGCCGGATCCAGGCGGTTCGCCTTCTTCCACAGGAAGGATCCGGTGATCGACAGCGCGGCGATCACGACGAACAGCACGAGGAGCGTGATGAACGCCCACTGCGGGAAGGTCGTCGTCGCGCCCTGCTGCTCGAGGAGGCCGGTGTCGGGGTTGCGGACGTACTGGCCGTCGCCGCCGGTGACCTGGCGCTGACGCAGCAGCCAGAAAATGCCGACGGCCTCTGCGGCGATCGCGACGGCCCAGAGCACGGCCGCGATCCAGCGGAACCGGGTCGCGGTGGCCTTGGCCTCGGGGGTCGGCGTCCAGCCGGCGGGGGGATCCGCCGGACCGTCGGCGCCGGCCGCGGCCTTCGACGCGGTCGACGCGGGCTTGCTGGCCGCCGCTCGGGCGGGCTTGTGGCTGCTGTTCTCGGGCACGGTGGTCCTTTCCGCCTGGTGCTGGACCCGAGCCTAGCGGCGAGGGCCCGCGGATCCGGGGATATCGGTCGCTACGCTGGACGCATGACGACCGATCCGGACGACGCGCTGCGCTGGGAGGGCGACGAGCCCGATGCGCCGGACGCTTCCGCGAAGCACGAGCCTCCCGCCGCACCGCAGGCTCCGACGCCGGCGGACCCCGCGCCCGAGGCCGTGCAGGCTGCGGAGCGCGCGGTCGAGACGCCTCCCAAGGAGCACGCCGCGACGACCGGGACGACGCCCGCCACGGAGGCCGAGGCGGACGCCGACGACGAGCCCTCGGGGATCGGCAACGCCGCGCTCGTCTTCTACGGGATCATCGGCGGCGTGTACCTGCTCTTCGCCGTGGGCTGGATCGTGGGCGGCTTCCGGCTGCGTCCGCGCGCCTCCCTGCTGCTGGGCGACTGGACGTACTTCCCCTGGATGTGGCTCGCCGCCCTCGCACCGATCCTGTGGTTCGCCGCCGCGTGGGTGCTGACCCGCGGCAGCGCGACCTGGATCCGGATCGTGGCCCTGATCGCCGGCGCCGCCCTGCTGGTGCCCTGGCCCTTCGTGATGTTCGGGACGGTGGGAGCATGAGCGCCGAGTCGATGACGACCGCACCGCAGGCGGATCCGCGGCGTCCCCGCTGGATCTTCTACACGCTGCTGGGCGTGTTCGGACTGCTCTACGCCTACGCGATCTGGAACGCGATCGGGTACACGATCCCGCTCGCGGGACTGCCCATCGGGGCGACGACCTGGGTGGCGCTGATCCTCGCGATCATCCTCCCCGCCGTCATCTACGTCGTCGCGATCGCCGCGACCCGGCGGCGCCGGCTCGGCACGGTGGCGCTCGTGCTGCTCGCGGGCCTGGGCCTGGTGGCCGTGTTCTGGCTCGACGTGGTGGGCTACACGCTCTCCAGCGGGCACTGAACGCGCGGCGTCTCGGGCCGTCACACGGTCAGGGCGGCTCTGCGGGCTCGGGTAGAGTGTTCGCACTATCGCGCCCCAACGGTGCGGCGCATCGGCCCCCTCCCTCCTGTCCCGAAGGATCTCTGTGCCTGAGAACGCCGTGAACACGTCCGCCCGCAAGCCCGTCGTCCTGCTCGCCGAGACGCTGTCTCCGGCCACGGTGGACGCGCTGGGCCCCGATTTCGACGTCCGCTCGGTGGACGGCACCGACCGGGAAGCGCTGTTCGCCGCTCTCGCCGACGCCGATGCCGTCCTGATCCGCTCGGCCACCCGGATCGACGCCGAGGCGCTCTCGCACGCCCCCGTGCTGAAGGTCGTCGCCCGCGCGGGCGTGGGCCTGGACAACGTCGACATCAAGGCCTCGACGGCCGCGGGCGTCATGGTCGTGAACGCGCCCACGTCGAACATCGTCTCCGCCGCCGAGCTCACGGTCGGTCACATCCTCAGCCTCGCGCGCCGCATCCCTGCCGCGCACGCATCGCTGTCGGCGGGGGCGTGGAAGCGCAGCTCCTACACCGGCGCCGAGCTCTTCGAGAAGACCGTCGGCATCGTCGGCCTCGGCCGGATCGGCGCGCTCGTCGCAGCGCGCCTCGCGGCCTTCGACATGCGCGTGGTCGCCTACGACCCCTACGTCACGAGCGCACGCGCCCAGCAGCTCGGCGTGCAGCTGCTGAGCCTCGAGGATCTCGTCGCGGAGAGCGACTTCCTCACGATCCACATGCCGAAGACGCCCGAGACCACCGGCATGATCGGTGCGGAGCAGTTCCGCGCGATGAAGAAGACGGCCTACGTCGTGAACGTGGCCCGCGGCGGCCTCATCGATGAGGAGGCGCTGCTGGTCGCGCTGCAGAACGGCGAGATCGCCGGCGCCGGCCTCGACGTCTTCACGTCCGAGCCGCCCGTCGAGGGCAGCGCCGCTCGTGCGCTCACCGCACTGCCGAACGTCGTGGTGACCCCGCACCTCGGTGCGTCGACGGACGAGGCTCAGGAGAAGGCCGGCGTCTCGGTCGCGCGCTCGGTGCGCCTCGCGCTCGGCGGCGACCTGGTCCCGGACGCCGTGAACGTCGCCGGCGGCGTCATCGACCCCTACGTGCGCCCCGGCATCCCCCTCACCGAGAAGCTCGGCCAGATCCTCTCCGGTCTCGCGCAGTCGCCGCTCACGAGCCTCGACGTCGAGGTGCACGGCGAGCTCAACGGCTACGAGGTCGGCGTCCTGCGCCTGGCCGCTCTGAAGGGCGTGTTCACGCCGATCGTGAGTGAGACCGTGTCGTACGTGAACGCGCCGCTGCTCGCCGAGCAGCGCGGCGTCGCCGTGCGCCTCGTGCAGGACGACGTGAGCGAGGAGTACCGCAACGTCATCACGCTGCGCGGTGCGCTCGCCGACGGCAGCCAGGTCTCCGTGTCCGGCACCCTGACCGGCCCGAAGCAGATCGAGAAGCTCGTCGCGATCAACGGCCACGCCGTCGAGCTGCCGATCGAGAAGCACCACGTCGTGATGCTGTACACCGACCGTCCCGGCATCGTCGCGGTCTACGGCCAGCGCTTCGGCGACGCCGGCATCAACATCGCCGGCATGCAGATCGCCCGCGAGACCGCCGGCGGCCAGGCGCTTTCGGTGCTCACGCTCGACTCGCCGATCCCCGACACGCTCCTCGACGAGGTGCGCGAGGCGATCGACGCCGACCTGTTCCGTCAGATCGAGCTCGTCGAGGCCTGACCGCCCGGCTCGACACCCCCCCCGGGTCGTTCGAGCCCGACTCGACCCCTCTCCGGGGTCGTTGAGCGACACTTCGACTCGCTGCGCTCGCTCAGTGCGAGTCTTCGCGAGACGAAACGCGGTGCTCTTGTCAGGGTGCCGCGTTTCGTCTCGGTCGCCCGCGGCGTCCTCGCTCAACGACCGCGGCACGGCGCACGGGGTCGTTCGAGCCCGACTCGGCACTCTCCGGGGTCGTTGAGCGAGCGCAGCGAGACGAAACGCGGTGCTCTTGTCAGGGTGCCGCGTTTCGTCTCGGTCGCCTGCGGGGTCTTCGCTCAACGACCCCGGCGCGGCGCGCCCGGACGGGGGAGAGGTCAGTCCGCGACGGAGCGGAGCACCAGGGCGACCAGCGCGTCGAGGTCGGCCCCGGAGGGGACGACGGCGTCGTCGGCGGTCTCCGCCGGGCCGTGCGAATCCAGCGCATTGTTGAAGAACAGCCCGTCGCTGAGCAGCATCACGAGATCGAGCGCCGCCTGGTCGCGCACATGCGGGCGGATGGCGGCGGCCGACTCCTCGCGCATGCGGTGCAGCGCCTCGGTCGCGGCCCTGCTGCCGCTCTGGGCCAGGCAGGACGCGGCGACGATCGCCCGGTCGAGGGCGTCGTCCATCATGACCGAGGTGCGCAGGTAGTACTCGACCGGTCCCTCGGACGCGGAGCGGATCCGCTCGATGTCCTCGGCCGCGAGCGCGTCGAGGCGGCCGATCATCGCCGCGGCGAGCTCGTCCTTCGAGGCGAAGTGATAGAGCAGTCCGCCCTTGGAGACTCCGGCGGCCCGAGCGACGGCGTCGAGCGTCGCGGTGCGCTCGCCGCCGGAGATGAGCAGAGCCTCGTAGGCGTCGAGGACGCGCTCACGGGCATGCGGAGGTCTGGCCATGTCTGTTACTATACCATCCGGACGGTTAAGTAACCGTCCTTCTGCGATGGATCCGAGAGGTGCAACATGTCCGCAACAGCGTCGATCTCCCTGCCGGGGACCGAAGACGGCCCCCGCGTCGGCGCGCGCGGCTGGGCGGCGCTGGTCGTGCTCATGCTGCCGGTGCTGCTCGTCTCCGTCGACAACACCGTGCTGTCCTTCGCCCTCCCAGAGATCTCCACGGCCCTGAGCCCCAGCGGCGTCGAGCAGCTGTGGATCATCGACGTCTACCCGCTCGTGCTCGCGGGCCTCCTGGTGACGATGGGCACGCTCGGCGACCGTTTCGGCCGGCGCAAGATGCTCCTGATCGGCGCGACCGGCTTCGCGCTCGTGTCCGCGCTCGCCGCGTTCGCCCCCACGGCGGCGCTGCTGATCGCGGCCCGCGCGCTGCTCGGGTTCTTCGGGGCGATGCTCATGCCGTCGACGCTCTCGCTGCTGCGCTCGGTGTTCCAGAACCGCGAGCAGCGACGGCTGGCGATCGCGGTGTGGGCGGCGGCGTTCTCCGCGGGTTCGGCTCTCGGGCCGATCGTCGGCGGCGTGCTCCTCGAGCACTTCGCGTGGGGCTCGGTGTTCCTCGTCGCCGTGCCGGTGCTGATCCCGCTGCTGATCCTCGCGCCGATCCTGGTGCCGGAGAGCCGCGATCCGAACCCGGGCCGGATCGACCCGCTCAGCATCCTGATGTCGATGGCCACCATGGTGCCGGTGGTCTATGCGATCAAGGAGTTCGCCGTCGACGGCATCACCCCGCTCGTCGTGATCCTGGTGGTCGTCGGCGTGGGCATGGGCGTGCTGTTCGTGCGTCGCCAGCTGCGTGCCGAGATCCCGATGCTCGACATGGCGCTCTTCCGCCGCGGGATGTTCAGCGGCGCGATCCTGGTGAACCTGCTGAGCGTCGTCGCGCTCGTCGGCTTCCTGTACTACGTGTCGCAGCATCTGCAGCTCGTGCTCGGGCTCAAGCCCGTCGACGCCGGTCTCGCGCTCATCCCCGGCATGGCGATGATGATCGTCTCGGGCCTCGTCGTCGTGCCGATCGCGCGGCGCGTGCGTCCCGAGATCCTGGTGCCCGCGGCCCTGGTGTTCTCGCTGGCCGGCTACCTCGTCGTGGCGTTCACCACGCACGCCCATGGCGTCGCGCCGCTGATCGTCGCGTTCGTGCTGCTCGGCATCGGCATCGGCGCGGCGGAGACGGTCTCGAACGAGCTCATCCTCGCCGCGGCCCCGCCGGAGAAGGCCGGCGCGGCCAGCGCCGTGTCCGAGACGGCGTACGAGCTGGGCGCCGTACTCGGCACCACGATCCTCGGCGGCATCATCACAGCGTTCTACCGGACCTCGCTGGTCGTCCCCGAGGGCGTGCCGGAGGCTCTGGCCGACCGCGCGAAGGAGACGCTCGCCGGGGCGTTCTCCGTGGCGGAGCAGCTGCCGGCAGCGCTCGGACAGGCGCTGCAGCAGGCGGCGTCCGATGCATTCGGCACCGGCGTCATGGTGACCTCGCTCATCGGTGGCGTCCTCGTGGTCTGCGCCGCGACGATCGCCGCGCTCACCCTCGGCCGCCGCCTCGGAAGCTGACCTCCATTGCGAGTCGTCCCCCTCAGCGCACGCTCTGGGCTCCGCTGAGGGGGACGACCCCATTCCGAGTCGTCCCCGTCAGCGCACGCCCTGGGCTCCGCTGACGGGGACGACGCAGGGGTGACATGCGCGCGTGGAGGGGTCCCGGCGCCCGATAGCCTGGGATCCTC
>NZ_NCKN01000124.1 GCF_002257455.1 Microbacterium sp. 13-71-7 | reverse complement strand
CCCGCGTGCTGGCCGCCGTGGTCGGCATGAGCTACTCGTGGTGGGACTCGAAGCACAGCCGCCATCACGCGAACCCCAACCGCGTCGGCAAGGATCCCGACATCGAGGTCGACACGATCTCCTTCCTCGAGGAGGATGCGGTTCAGGCGCGGGGGCTGCGTCGGATGATCACCCGCAAGCAGGGGTGGCTGTTCTTCCCCCTGCTCACGCTGGAGGGTCTGAACCTGCACTACCTCGGCTTCAAGCACCTCGCGAGCCGTGAGCCGGTGAAGAGCCGGTGGACCGAGATCTGGATGCTGGCCGTGCGCTTCACCCTCGTGCTGACGCCGATCTTCCTGGTGCTCCCGCTCGGCAAGGCCGCCGCGTTCCTGGGCGTCATGCTCGCCGTCTTCGGCGTGTACATGGGGGCGTCCTTCGCTCCGAACCACAAGGGCATGGCCGTGATCGCCCCGGACGCCCGTCTCGACTTCTTCTCCAAGCAGGTCTACACCTCGCGCAACATCCGCGGCGGATGGTGGGCCACCTGGCTCATGGGCGGCCTGAACTACCAGGTCGAGCACCATCTCTTCCCGAACATGTCGCGGATGCACCTCGCCCGCGCGAGCGAGATCGTCCGCGAGTTCTGCGCCACGCACGACATCCCCTACACGGAGACGTCCCTGGCCCGGTCGTACGCGATCGTCATCGACTACCTCAACCGCGTCGGTCTCGCCGCGCGGGATCCGTTCGACTGCCCGATGGTCGGGCAGTACCGACGCGCCTGATCCGACGCCATCGCGGACCGACGCTCAGGCGAGATCCGCGAAGAGCGCCATCGTCGCCGCGCCCATCTCGACCTGGGTCAGGATCACCCGGAACGAGCAGTCGAGGTCGACGTACACGTCGGTGCCCAGCCCACCGGACCACCCGTAGCGGCCCTGGTGCGGCCCCGTCGTCTGCACGGCGACGCCGTACCCCCAGCCCATGCCGTCCCAGAAACCGGGGAAGAAGCTGTCGGGCGTCTTGAGCCGCGCGGGGACCCGATCGGTCCGCATCTGCTCGAGCAGCTCCGGCTGCAGGATGATCCGGTCGTCCGCGCGGCCGCCGGATGCCAGCATCCGGGCGAACGCCGCGTAGTCCGCTGCCGTCGACACCAGCTCGGCGTGACTCAGATCGAACGGCGCCGGGGCGAGATAGAAGCCGTCGCCGGCGGGTTCCATCTCGACGAGGGCGCCGGTGCCGTCATGGCGGTATGCGGCCGGCAGGCGATGGGCGTCCTGCCGGGGGACCGAATGCCCCGTGTCGGTCATGCCGAGCGGGTCGAAGATCTCGTCGGCGAGGAGATCGGGCAAGGGGCGGTCCGCGATGCGGGCGAGGAGTATCCCGAGGATCCCGAAGGAGTGGTGGTACCGCCATCCCTCGCCGGGCTGGAACATCAGCGGGAGCTCGGCGAGGGCGTCGAGCCAGTCCTGGGCGCCGAGCTCGACAGGATCCTGACCCGCCTGCGTGCGGTTGCGCTTCATCGCGTCCTGCAGCGGTCCCCGCGCGGTCGTCATGCCGTAGCCCGACGTGTTCGTGAGCAGGTGCCGGACCGTGATAGGCGACTCCGCGGGCACGACGTCGTCGAGCGCCGACTGCGGGGTGCGCAGGACGAGACGGTCGGCGAGCTCCGGGATCCACTGCTGCACCGGCGCGTCGAGGTCGAGCCGCCCGTCCTGCACCATGCGGAGGGTCGCGACGGCCAGCACGGGCTTCGTCATCGACTGGATGCGCACGACGGAGTCGGGAGCGAGGTCGCCGGAGGAGAGGATCTCGAGCCGTCCTGCGGCATCGCCGTCCGCGACCACGATCCCCGGCGCGGTGCCGGCCGCGACGTGCCGGTCGAGGATCTTCTGCACGTCCATCGTCATCATTCCGGCTCCTCCACTGCGCAGGCGTCGCGGTACGGGGTGATCCCGGCCCACTCTAGGCGGAGGCGCGGACAAGCGCTCCTTCGTCAGGGCGATCAGCCTCGGCGACCGGTTGTCAAGCCCCATGGAACTCCGCGGGATCCGGCCTAGGGTCGCACCGTACGGCATCCAGCTACCGAACGGAGGCACTCCTCATGGGCATCGGAACCGGCATCGTCCTCTTCGTCATCGGCGCGATCCTCGAATTCGCCCTCAACGTCCAGGTCTCCTGGATCGACCTGCACCTCGTCGGATACATCCTCATGATCGCCGGGGCGGTCGTCTTCCTCCTCAGCCTGATCCTGCTGCTCGTGCGGCGAGGCCGCCGCACGGAGCCGGTGCACGACGAGGATCTGCTCTGACCACCCTTCGGCGTCAGCGGCGCTGCTCGCGGTAATACGCGAGCAGCGCGCGCGTCGAGGGGTCCTGTGCGGCGATCGCGTCCTGATCGCCCTCGATCGCGGGGGCGATCTGCAGGGCGAGCTGCTTGCCGAGCTCGACCCCCCACTGGTCGAAGGAGTTGATCCCCCAGATCGCGCCCTGCGTGAACGTGATGTGCTCGTAGAGGGCGATCAGCTGGCCGAGCACGGCCGGCGTCAGCGCAGGGGCGAAGATCGAGGTCGTCGGGCGGTTGCCGGGGAAGGTCCGCGCGGCGACGAGCGCGCCCGTGGTGCCCTCGGCCTCGACCTCCTCGGCGGTCTTGCCGAAGGCGAGCGCCTTGGTCTGCGCGAGGAAGTTCGCGAGGAAGAGCCCGTGCACGTCGCGGCCGTCGTCGGCGAGCGGGTAGGCGGGGTTCGCGACGGCGATGAAGTCGGCCGGGATCAGACGGGTGCCCTGGTGGATGAGCTGGTAGAACGCGTGCTGGCCGTTCGTGCCGGGCTCGCCCCAGAACACCTCGCCGGTGTCGGTCGTGACCGGCGACCCGTCCCAGCGCACGGACTTGCCGTTCGACTCCATCGTGAGCTGCTGCAGGTAGGCAGGGAAGCGGCTCAGCTGCTGGGCGTAGGGGAGCACCGCGTGCGACTGCGCCCCGAGGAAGTTCGTGTACCAGACGTTGAGCAGGCCCATCAGCACCGGCACGTTGCGCTCCAGCGGCGTGATCCGGACGTGCTCGTCGACGGCGTGGAACCCGGCGAGCAGCTCGCGGAACGCGTCGGGGCCGAGCGTGATCGCCAGGGACAGTCCGATCGCGCTGTCGACCGAGTAGCGGCCGCCGACCCAGTCCCAGAATCCGAAGGCGTTGGCCGGGTCGATGCCGAAGGCCGCCACCTTGTCGAGCGCGGTGGAGACCGCGACGAAATGGTGCGAGACCGCCTCGGTGCGGGTCTCCTCGGTCGCGACGTCGACCCCCGCCGCCGCGAGGCGCTCCCACAGCCAGTCGCGGGCGAGACGCGCATTCGTCAGCGTCTCGAGCGTGGTGAAGGTCTTCGACGCGACGACGAACAGCGTCGTCTCGGGATCCAGGTCCGCGGTCTTCTGCGCGATGTCGGTCGGATCGATGTTGGAGACGAAGCGGGCCTGGATGCCGGCATCGGCGTAGGGCTTGAGCGCCTCGTAGACCATGACGGGGCCGAGGTCGGATCCGCCGATCCCGATGTTCACCACGTGGGTGACCTTCTTGCCTGTGGCGCCCCGCCAGTCGCCGGAGCGCACGCGGTCGGCGAAGGCGCTCAGCACGTCGAGCACGGCGTGCGCGTCGTGATCCACTTCCTGGCCGTCCACGACCAGTGCGGGGGAGGCGTCCGCGGGGCGGCGCAGAGCCGTGTGCAGCACGGCGCGGTCCTCCGTGGTGTTGATGTGCTCGCCGGCCAGCATCGCGGCGAATCGCTCCGCAACGCCGGTCTGCTCGGCGAGACGCACCAGAGCGCTGCGGATCTCGGCCGTCACGAGGTTCTTGGAAAGATCCACGCGGAGGTCGGCGAGGTCGAACGTCAGACTCTCCACGCGCTCGGGATCGGCGGCGAACCAGCCGCGCAGATCGGGCGAGAACGACTTCCGCAGCGCGGTGAGATCGGTCCAGGCGGGCGTCGTGGTGGCGTCGATCGGGGAGGTCATGGGTCCACGCTAGCGCGGGATGCCCGCCGTGCGCCGAGGATGTCCGGATGACGGGGTGCGAGCCGTGGCGAGGTGCGTGCGGCACCCCGCCACGGCGGGGGTCAGGCCTGTCCGCTGCGGTCCGGGAGCTGCTGCAGGGTCCAGCGGTTGCCGTCGGGATCGGCGAAGGTGACGAAGCGCCCCCAGGCCAGCTCGTCGACGTCCGTGGCCTCCGCACCGACGCTGCGCAGGTGCGCGAGAGCCTCGTCCGCGTCCGGCACGACCACCTGGATCGTGTTCTGGCGACCCGGCTCGAGATCGATGCCGAGATTGGTGCCGAACGCGATCGAGCACGCGGATCCCGGCGGGGTCATCTGCACGAAGCGCAGCCCCTCGAACGGCGTCTGGTCGTGGTCGGCGTGGAAGCCGATCCGCTCGTAGAACTCCTTCGACCGGTCGACGTCGGTGACCGGCACGAAGATGAGCTCGATCTTCCAGTCCATGCTGCACGCTCCTTCAAGGGGGAGATCCGCGGCGGGGATCCGCCGTCGTCCCCGACGCTACGCCGGGGGTCGGACATCGCCGCGTCCGCGTCTCGCCAGGGCGTCCGGGCTCACTCGACGGGGCGCGGCGGCGCCAGGCGCAGGACGTCCCGGTCGATCCGGGTCTGCAGGACCCTGAGCGTCGTGTCGCTGATCGCCTTGCGATCGCGCATCCCGATCAGGACCTCGCGCTTGTGCTCCAGCACCGCAAGACCGAGCGCGGCGTAGTCGCCGTCGGCGGCCCAGACCGCGGGATCGGAGCCGTCCGAGGCGCGATCGATCCGCCGCAGCCGCTCGCGGTATTCGGCGGCGATCCTGTCCCGCACCGAGGGCGGCGCGCCGACGCGCGCAGCGAGCACGGGGACCGACTGCAGCGCGGCGATGGTCGTGGTCCGCTGCGCCGCCGACAGCTCCTCCGTCATCGCGGTGTCGGGCTCGAAGCGGCCCCAGCGGATCGCCAGCGGCAGCAGCATGCCCTGCACGATGAGGGTCAGGAGGACGACGCCGGTGGCGACGAAGACGATCTCGTCCCTCCCGGGGAACCCTGCGGGAACGGCGAGGGCGACCGCGAGCGACACCGCGCCCCGGAATCCCGCGATCGTGGAGACGACGCGTGCGCGGTGCGGCATGCGGCGTGTGCGCTGCGACGGGCGCCGGTCGACGAGCCGGAGCATCCATGCGGTGAGCACCTGGAACGCGAAGCGGATGAGCAGCAGGGCGAGCCAGGCGAGCACGCAGAACAGCAGCAGCGCGGGGACGTCCGCGACCGGCACGGCGCGCACGGCCGATTGCGCCTCGATCCCGATCAGGACGAAGAGGGCTCCGTCGAGGCCCTTCGTCATGATCGTCCAGAACGAGTTCATCTGCTGGCGCGACTGCGCGGAGCCGGCACGGGGACCGGTCTGGCTGATCATGAGCCCGGCGACGACGACGGCGATCACGCCGGACGCGTGCGCGAGCTCGGCGCCGAGGAAGGCGGCGAACGGGATGAGCACGACCGCCGTGTTGCTCGTGACCGCGTCGTGGATGCGCCGCAGCAGCAAGGTGCCCAGCAGCCCCGCCGCGACGCCGATCGCCCCTCCGCCGAGATAGGCGAGGACCACGAGCCCTGCCACCTGCCACCCCGAGAAGGCCGTGCCGCTCGTGGCGATGCCGACCGTGATCGTGAACAGCACCAGGGCCGTGCCGTCGTTCACCAGGCTCTCGGCGCGCAGCTGGATCGCGTTCCGGTGCGGCAGCGAGCGGGACAGGCCGCCCACGGCGGTGGCATCGGTCGGGGCCAGGGCCGCCCCGAGCACGAGCGCCGCCATCCAGCTCCAGCCCAGCGCCGCGCCGGTCCCGGCGATCCCGAAGGCCGTGACCACCACGAGAAGCGTGCTGAGCAGCAGGATCACCCTCATGTCGCGGCGGAGCTCGCGCAGCGGCGTCGTGAGGGCCTCCCAGAACAGCAGCACCGGCAGGAACAGGATCAGCACGACCTGGGACGGCAGATGGATCTCCCGCACCGCCGGGACGAAGCCGCTCAGCAGGCCGAGCAGCAGATGCAGCAGCGAGGCCGGTATCCGCACCCACGGCGCGAGCCAGTTGCCCGCCACCACGAGCGCGCCGACCAGGACGATGACTCCCAGCGGATCGATCATCGGCGCCTCCCTCCGGACGATGGATCCACTGTGACCCACGTCGATGTCGGCGCTGTTACAGGCCGCGCGCACGCACGTTACGTCCGCGCCGGCCGTGCGGGATCAGTCGTCGTCGCGGAGCGCCTCGGTCGCCTGCCGGTGCGGCAGCACGGGATGCATGCCCGTGTAGCCCTCGCGCTCGCGGGCGGCGGCGAGGATGCGGCTGCGCGCGCCGAACCAGCCGACGATCAGCGCGGGGATGATGACGACGAGAGAGAGCAGCACCCAGCGCCCTGTCTCGGTGAAGCCCATGGTGACGAGGACGAAGACCAGGAACGCGAGCGTGAGGTATCCCGTGTACGGGGCCCCGAACATGCGGAACGAGGAGCGCTCCAGGAGGCCCTTCTTCGTGAGCGCGTGCAGGCGCAGCTGGCACAGGATGATCGTCGCCCAGCCGCCGATGATGCCGAGCGCCGAGACCTCGAGCACGATCTCGAACGCCTGCGACGGCACGACCGCGTTGAGGACGACGCCCGCGAGCGTGATGGCCGAGGTGAGCAGGATGCCGCCGTAGGGCACGCCGTTGCGGCTCATCCGCGCCGTGAAGCGCGGAGCGGATCCGTTCACCGACATCGAGCGCAGGATGCGCCCTGTCGAGTACAGCCCGGCGTTGAGGCTCGAGAGCGCGGCCGTGAGCACGACGAAGTTCATCACCGAGCCCGCCACGGCGCCGGTCTCCGCGCCGCCGAGGTGCGTGAAGAACGTGACGAAGGGCGACTCTCCGGCCTTGTAGGTGCTGAACGGCAGCAGGAGCGAGAGCAGCAGGATCGAGCCGACGTAGAAGATCGCGATCCGGATCACGACCGTGTTGATCGCACGGGGCATGATCTTCGCCGGCTCCGCCGTCTCGCCCGCGGCCGTGCCGACGAGTTCGATCGAGGCGTAGGCGAACACCACGCCGGAGATCGCGATGAGCGGTGCGAACAGGCCCATCGGGAAGAGGCCGCCGTGCTCCGCGATGATCGAGAAGCCCGTCGGGCCGATGTCCGTCGAACCCCGCGTGATGAGGATCACCGACCCCACGATGAGGAACGCCACGAGCGCGACGACCTTGATCATCGCGAACCAGAACTCCATCTCGCCGAACACCTTGACGCTGACGAGGTTGAGGGTGAGCACGACGAGCAGCGCGATGAGGGCGATCAGCCACTGCGGCACGGCCTGCAGCGGAGGCCAGTAGTGCGCCCAGAACTTCACGTAGAGGGCCGCCGCGGTCACGTCCACGATCGAGGTCATCGCCCAGTTCAGGAAGTACAGCCAGCCGCTCACGAACGCGACCTTCTCGCCGTAGAACTCGCGCGCATAGGACACGAAGGATCCGGACGAGGGGCGGTGCAGCACGAGCTCGCCGAGCGCGCGGAGGATCAGGAACGCGAAGAAGCCGCACACCGCGTACACCAGGATCAGCGCGGGGCCGCTGGAGGCGAGACGTCCGCCAGCGCCCATGAACAGACCGGTGCCGATCGCGCCGCCGATCGCGATCATCTGGATCTGCCGGGGTTTCAGGGCCTTGTGATAGCCGGCGTCCTCGCTCGAGAAGTCCTCGACCGCCATGAGGCGGTCGCCGGTGAGCTCGCGCTCGTTCTCCAGGGCGTCTTCGGGGTCCACGGCGCGGCCGGGGGTCTGATCGCTCATCTGCGATGCCTTTCCTCTGGGCCGCCCCGGGTCGACAGCCGATCATTCGTGCATCGGAGATCTTCCCCCGCATGTGGTGCGCAGGGCAACGAACGAACCGGCGGAGGGAGAGAATGGGCCATGGCCGAAACCAACCTGGTCGGGGAGACGATGCTCTCGCGCGCGGAGGGGCTGGCGGCGGGGAGGGCGGCCCGCGACCGCGTTCCCCGCACCGCCCTGGCGTCGATCACCATGGCGGGACGCGACCCGCTCGGCATCCTGGACCGGCAGAACAGCACACGCGTGCAGGACCTCATCCCGCTCCGCACCGAGCGGATGTCCGCCGACCTCTTCGCGTTCTACCGAGGCACCGCGGCGATCATGGCCGCGGACTTCGCGCGGGAGCCGCACACGGGCATTCTGGTGCCGTCCTGCGGGGACGCGCACATCGGTAACTTCGGCTTCTTCGCCTCGCCGCAGCGCACGCTGATGTTCGACCTGAACGACTTCGACGAGGCGGCGTGGGCGCCCTGGGAATGGGATCTCAAGCGGCTCGTCGCGAGCGTGGTGATCGGCGCCAGAGGGGGCAGGGGGCAGGCGCTCGCGGACGACGCGGCGCGGCAGTGCGTGCTCGCCTATGCGCGGGCGCTGCGCGCCGCGGCCTCGGCGGATCCGCTGCAGAGGTACTTCGCGCACTTCGACGCGACGGCGGCGCGGGACGGGCTCGACGTCGATTCGCAGCGCACCCTGCAGAAGGCGATCGCGGCGGCGGAGAAGCGGACGGGCGCGCGCGCCGCGCGCAGGCTCACCGTCCGCGGAGACGACGGCCACCTGCGGTTCGTCGAGCAGCCGCCCGTCATGACGCACGCCGATCCCGACATCCGCGAGGTCAGCGACACCGCCTTCGAACGGTACGCGGCCTCCGCGAACATCGACGTCCAGCTGCTGCTGCGTCAGTACCGGGTGCGCGACGTGGCGCGCCGCGTGGTCGGCGTCGGCAGCGTCGGCACGCGCTGCTTCCTCGCCGTGCTGGGCACCGCCGACGCCGAGCCCCTGCTCCTGCAGGTCAAGCAGGCGGCACGGAGCGTGCTCGCCGAGTACGGCGGGATCGCACAGCCCGACGACCTCCAGGAGCGGATCCGCGAGGGTGGGGAGGGCGCGAGGGTCGTCGGCGTGCAGCGGGTCCTGCAGGCGTTCTCGGATCCGTTCCTCGGGCACATCAAGGGCGCGCGCGAGGACTACTACGTGCGTCAGTTCCACGACATGAAGGGCTCGATCGACACCGACGAGATCGAGGACGAGGGCTACCGCGAATACGCGGTGGCCTGCGCGATCACGCTCGCCCGCGCCCATGCGCAGGCCCCTGCCGCCGCCCAGATCGCCGGCTATGCGGGCAAGGGCGCTCAGCTCGCCGATATCCTGGTGAGCTGGGCCAACGCCTACGCCGACGTGGCAGAGCAGGACTACCGGTCGTTCGCGGCGCGAGCGGCCGAGCAGGGAGCGGCGAACGCCGCCTCGCACACAGCGCAGCGGACTGCGCAGGAGGAGAGCACGGCATGAAGCAGATCCGATTCGGATCCGGATCCGCCCCGGCGGTCGTCGCGGGCATGATGCGCATCGACGGCCGCACTGACGCGCAGATCCGCGAGCTGTACGACACCGCGCGCGCGAACGGGATCGACTTCTTCGACCACGCCGACATCTACGGCGGGGCGATGCACGTCTGCGAGGACCGCTTCGGCGCCGCGCTCGGGCTGTCGGCCGCCGAGCGCGATGAGATCACGCTGCAGACCAAGTGCGGCATCGTGCCCTCGGAGGGGATGTTCGACTTCTCCTACGAGCACATCATGCGACAGGTCGAGGGGTCGCTCACGGCGCTGCGCACCGACCGCATCGACGTCCTGCTGCTGCACCGCCCCGACGCCCTCGTGGAGCCGGAGGAGGTCGCGCGCGCCTTCGACGAGCTGCACGCCTCGGGCAAGGTGCGCTCCTTCGGCGTCTCCAACCACACCCCGCGCCAGATCGACCTGCTGAAGACCGCGGTGACGCAGCCGCTCGTCGCGAATCAGCTGCAGCTGTCGATCACGCACGCCCCGATCATCGCCCAGCCGCTCGCGGCGAACATGGCGGGCCTCGATCAGAGCATCGTCCGCGACGGCGGCGGGATCGTGGAGTACTGCCGCATCGAGGGCATCGCGATCCAGGCGTGGTCGCCGTACCAGGCGGGCTTCTTCACGGGCGTCTTCCTGGACAACCCGGCCTATCCCGAGCTCAACGCGGCGATCGACCGGATCGCGGCGGCGCACGGCGTCACCCCGATCGGCATCGCCACCGCCTGGATCACGCGGCACCCCGCGGGCATGCAGGTGGTGCTCGGCACGACCACGCCGTCACGCGTGCAGGAGGCGGCGGAGGGAGCGGATGTCGAGCTCAGCCGTGCGGAGTGGTACGAGCTGTTCCGCGCCGCCGGACACACCCTGCCCTGAGGGGTGGCCGGGGCGCGTCGGTGATCTCCTAGGCTGTCGGCATGGGCCTGGTGTTCACGATCCTCATGCTGGTGCTGCTGATCGGCGCGCTCATCGACATCATCACGCGGCGCGACGACCAGGTGAAGCACCTGCCCAAGATGTTCTGGATCATCCTCGTCATCATCGTCCCGCTCGCCGGATCCCTGATCTGGTTCCTGGTCGGACGCGAGTACGACGGGGAGGGGATCCGGCTGCCGAAACCTCGTGAGCGCCGGTCGGGCCCGGCGGCCCCCACCTCGCCGTCGCAGCCCGCCGACACCCGCAGCACCGAGCAGCAGATCGCCGACCTGGATCGCGAGATCGAGGAGTGGCGGCTGCGCGCGGAGATCGAGAAGCGCAAGAAGCAGCAGGGCGAGACGGGGACCGAATGAGCACGGCGGCGCACGGCCCCCGCGCCGTGATCGGAGGCGGCAGCGGCTACCTCGGCACGGCCCTGCGCGATGCGCTGAGGCTCGACGGCTACGACGTGCGCACGATCGGGCGCGGCGGCGACGCCGACGCGCGCTGGGACGACGAGGCCGGGATCCTGCGTCTCGTCGACGGCGCCGCGCTCGTGATCGGCCTGGCCGGGCGACGCATCGACTGCCGCTACACCGACCGCAACCGCGATGAGATCCTGCGCTCGCGCGTGCGCACCACCACCGCCCTGCATCACGCGATCTCGACGGTGGCGCGCCCGCCCGCCGTCTGGATGAACGGCAGCTCGGCGACGGCCTACCGCTATTCGCTCGACACGCCCCGCACCGAGGCGGATCCGCTCGAGGAACGGGGATTCTCGCCCGACGTGACGCGGGAGTGGGAGGCGGCCCTGTTCGCCGGGGAGCTGCCCGGCACCCGTCGGATCGCGCTGCGCACCTCGCTCGTGCTGGGCCGGGGCGCGCCGGTCATGACGATGCTCCTGCGCCTCGCGCGGCTGGGGCTCGGTGGTCCGCAGTACGACGGGTGGTGGTTCCCGCACCGGCGCTATCGGGGGATCGGCCCCCATCCCACCGAGCCAGCGCGTCCCGACTACGAGCGCTCGCGGGGCCGGCAGCGGCTGAGCTGGATGCACGAGCAGGACTTCGTGCAGGCGGTCCGGTTCCTCCGCGACCACGACGACATCGCGGGCTCGGTGAACATGGCGTCGCCGAACGCGGTGACGAACATCGAGCTCATGCGCACGCTGCGCCGGGCCGTGGGAGCGCCGTTCGGACTCCCCGCGCCGCGCTTCGTGCTGGAGCCGGGGATGGCCGTGCTGCGCACCGAGTCCGAGCTGATCCTGAAGAGCCGGTGGGTGCTGCCGCAGGTGCTCGAGGACGCCGGCTACGTGTTCCGGTTCCCCGAGCTGGACGGCGCGGTGCGCCAGATCCGCACGCGCTGATCGCGGAGCCTCATGCCGAGGGTCGCTGCTCCGCTGGCCTGCTGGCCCGCTGGCCCGCTGCTGATCGCTCCCGTCGCAGAAGTCGCCGTTGCCGATCGCTCCCGTCGCAGAGGATGCCGCCAACCGGCCGTCTGAGCGACGCTTTTCGCGACGGGACGGATCCGCGGCCGCGACCGGGCGGGTCAGCGGGCGGAGGGAGGCGCGAAGGACGCCAGGACCGCCTCCTCGAGGTCGGGGTGCGCGAAGGCGTATCCGGCGTCGAGCAGCCGTTCCGGCGCGACCCAGCGGCTCTTCAGGATCAGCTCCGTCTCGGTGCGGATCCCGATCGCTCCGAGTTCGAGCATCCAGCGCGGCTGCGGCAGCCCGAACGGCACTCCGAGGGCGCGGCGGATCGTCGCCATGAGCGTGCGGTTGTCGCTCGCACCCGGCGCGACGGCGTTCACGGGCC
>NZ_NCKN01000123.1 GCF_002257455.1 Microbacterium sp. 13-71-7 | reverse complement strand
GCACGTACCTGCCGGTGAAGGAGAAGACAATGGCAACTGTGACCTTCGACGAGGCCACCCGGCTCTACCCCGGCGGCACCCGCCCCGCGGTCGACAAGCTGAACATCGAGATCGCCGACGGCGAGTTCCTGGTTCTGGTCGGCCCCTCCGGCTGCGGAAAGTCCACCTCCCTGCGCATGCTCGCCGGCCTCGAAGAGGTCAACGCGGGCCGGATCCTCATCGGCGAGCGCGACGTGACCGACGTCCCGCCGAAGGACCGCGACATCGCGATGGTGTTCCAGAACTACGCGCTGTACCCGCACATGACCGTCGCCGAGAACATGGGCTTCGCGCTCAAGATCGCCGGCGTCGGCAAGGAGGAGCGCGCCGCCCGCGTCCTCGAGGCCGCCAAGCTCCTCGACCTCGAGCCCTACCTGACCCGCAAGCCGAAGGCCCTCTCCGGCGGCCAGCGTCAGCGCGTCGCCATGGGCCGCGCGATCGTGCGCCAGCCCCAGGTGTTCCTCATGGACGAGCCGCTGTCGAACCTCGACGCCAAGCTCCGCGTCCAGACCCGCACCCAGATCGCCTCGCTGCAGCGCCGTCTCGGCGTCACCACCGTCTACGTCACGCACGACCAGACCGAGGCGCTCACCATGGGCGACCGCATCGCCGTGCTCAAGGACGGTCTGCTGCAGCAGGTCGGATCGCCGCGCGACCTGTACGAGAACCCGCAGAACGTCTTTGTCGCCGGCTTCATCGGCTCCCCCGCGATGAACCTGTTCACCTCCGACCTCGCGGACGGCGGCGTGCAGTTCGGCTCCGAGGTCGTCCCGCTCGACCGCGAGACGGTCAGCGGCGCCACGGGCTCGCAGGTCACGATCGGCGTGCGCCCCGAGGACATCACGGTCGGCCCGGCCGACGGCAAGGGCCTCTCGGTCGTCGTCGACCTCGTCGAGGAGCTCGGCGCGGACGGCTACCTCTACGGCCACACCGAGATCAACGGCAAGCGCACCGACCTGGTCGCGCGCGTCGACGGCCGCAACCACCCGAACGCGGGTGAGACCGTCACGCTCGCGGCGAACCCGGGCCACGCGCACGCCTTCGACCTCGAGTCGGGCGAGCGCCTGAACAAGAAGCCGATCGCCGCTTCCTGATCACCGTCTGATCGACGCGGCGCGGGGGTTCTCCCCCGCGCCGCGTCGTCGTCTTCCCCGCCGATCCCCCGAGGAGCACCGTTGAAGGACGCGCTGACCATCACCGCGAGCGCCGTGGATCCGGGACTGCTGTCGCTGCCCTGGTCGCAGCCGCTGTCCAAGTGGCCGTCCGAGGTGATCGTCTCGCTGCCGAAGGGCCTCTCCCGCCATCTGGTGCGCTTCGCGGATCTGTCCGGATCCGTCGTCGCCGTGAAGGAGACCACGGAGGAGATGGCGCGCCGCGAGTACGAGATGCTGGGCAACCTCGCGCGTCTCGACGTGCCGTGCGTTTCCCGGGTCGCGGTGATCGCCGGTCGCACCGACGGCAAGGGCGAGGCCCTGCCCGCGGCGCTGGTGACCTCGCACCTGCGCTTCTCGATGCCCTACCGCGCACTGTTCACGCGGGTGCTGCGGCCGGACACCGCCACCCGCCTGGTCGACGCGCTCGCGCTGCTGCTCGTGCGCCTGCACAACGTCGGCTTCTACTGGGGCGACGTGTCGCTGTCGAACGCGCTGTTCCGCCGCGACGCCGGGGCGTTCGCCGCCTACCTCGTCGACGCCGAGACCGGGGAGCTGCACGAGGAGGGGCTGACCGACGGCCAACGCTCCTACGACCTGGATCTGGCGCGCACCAACATCGCAGGGGAGATCCTGGATCTGGCCGCCGGCGGACGCCTCGAGCACGGGGTGGACGCGGTCGCGATCGCGGACGGCATCGTGTCGTCGTACCGCTCCCTGTGGGCGGCGCTCACCGCGCACGAGTCGTTCGCCGCGGGCGAGGCCTGGCGGATCACGGAGCGCGTGGAGCGGCTGAACGCGCTCGGCTTCGACATCGGCGAGATGTCGATCCAGACCACCGCCGACGGCACCAGGGTGGAGATCGAGCCGAAGGTCGTGGACGCCGGTCACCATCAGCGCCGCCTCATCCGCCTCACCGGCCTCGACGTCGAGGAGAACCAGGCCCGGCGGCTGCTGAACGACCTGGACGAGTTCCGCGCCCGTTCCACCAAGCAGTGGGCGGACGAGGAGATGTACGCGCACGAGTGGCTCACGCGCGTGTTCGAGCCCGTGGTGCGCGCGATCCCCTATGACCTGCGCGCCAAGCTCGAGCCGGCCGAGGTGTTCCACCAGGTGCTCGAGCACCGCTGGTACATGTCGCAGGCGGAGGGACGGTCGGTGCCCCTCGCCGAGGTGCTGACCTCGTACATCAACGACGTGCTGCGGCATCGCCGCGACGAGGCCACGATCATGGGCCCGCCCACCGAGACCATGTCGCTGCCCGTGATCACCGGATCCGTCCCCGTCGAAGACGAGGATCCCGACATCGACTGGCGCGACCTCGTCTGACCCCGCCCCGGGTCGCCCCCCCCCCGGTCGAGCACCCCGGTCGAGCACCCTGCCCTCTCGCCGCCCCTATCGACCGCGAGACTCCATCTGGGCGACGAGAATGCAGTGTTTGAGTGCAGTCTCGTCGCGGAGATGGAGTCTCGGGGTCAGATCAGTGCGGGAGGGGGTCAGTAGCCGACGGTGAAGCGCTCGCGGCGGTGCTTGCCGTTCTCGATCTCGTCCACGACGGCGATCGCGAAGTCGGCGCCGGAGATCGTCGAGTTGCCGTCGGCGTCGCGCACGACCACGTCGCCGCCGTCGCGGTACGAGCCGGTGCGCTCGCCCTCGGCCCAGGGGCCGAAGACCTCGGCCGGGTGCACGAAGAACCAGTCCAGCGACGCGTCGGCGTTCTGCAGCAGGGCGAGGGAGTCGATGCCGACCTGCGCCTCGTGCCGGTACTCGTCCGGGAAGTCGAGGTCGATCAGGCGCGGGCCGCCGGGCGCGGACAGGCTGCCGCCGGCGCCGCCGACGACGCTCACGCGCGTTCCGGTGCCGCTGAGCTTGTCGACCAGTGCGGTCAGGGCGGGGATCACCGCGTTCTCCATGTCGCCGCGCGGGGACAGCGCGGACACGACGACGTCCGTGTTCTCGAATACGTCGCCCAGGGTGTCGAGGTCGGTCACCGAGCCCTGAACGTTCGTGACGCCGTCCACAGGGGCCGACGGCTCGGAGCGCGAGATCGAGACGACCTCGTGCCCGCGCGACGCGGCTTCCTGGACGATGTGACGACCGGCGTAGCCGGTCCCTCCGATGACGACGATGCGAGCCATGCGCGTTCCTTCCGTTCCCATCCCGGTCGTTTCTGCACCGGGTACGGGAGGTGCAAGGATCCGCGGCCGCACACTATTCCGCATCGGCCGGATCCTGCACGGATGTGCACGTCCGGTCAACCCGCTGCGCTGAGGGTCATACGGCGAACCCTGCGCACCCGAAGAACCGCACGGGCCCGCCCGAAGAACCGCACGGCGCGCTCAGGGTCCGCACGGCGTCCACGGCCGTCCGCACGGCGCGTCCGCAGCGCCGTGCGGATCCGCGGCGAGGTCAGCCCTTCGCGGCGCGGACGGTCGAGACCTGGTACAGCGCGACCGAGGCGGCGATACCGGCGTTGAGCGACTCGGTCGCCGCCGAGATCGGGATCGAGACGATCTGGTCGCAGGTCTCCGTGACGAGGCGCGAGAGCCCCTTGCCCTCGGATCCGACCACGATCACGACGGGCCGGTCCGCGAGCTCGATCGCCGGCAGCGAGACGTCGCCGCCGCCGTCGAGGCCCAGCACGAACACGCCCTGCTTCTTGAACTCCTTGAGCATGGACGTGAGGTTCGCGGCGAGCGCGACCGGGATGCGGGCCGCGGCTCCGGCGCTGGTCTTCCACGCGGCGGAGTTCACGCTCGCCGAGCGGCGCTGCGGCAGGATCACCCCGTGGCCGCCGAACGCGGCCGTCGAGCGGATGATCGCGCCGAGGTTGCGGGGATCGGTGATCCCGTCGAGCGCCACGAACAGCGGGGTCTGGCCGCGGTCGATGACCTCCTCGAGCAGGTCCTGCGGGTGCGCGTACTCGTACGGCGGCACCTTGAGCGCGACGCCCTGGTGCACCCCGTCGAAGCCGGCCATGCGGTCCAGCTCCTGACGCGTGACCTCGAGCACGGGGATCTCGCGGTGCCGCGCGATCGCGAGCATCTCCTTGACGCGGTCGTCCATCTCCACGCGCTGCGCGATGTACATCGTGGTGGCGGGGATCTTGGTGCGCAGGGCCTCGAGCACCGAGTTGCGCCCGGTGACGGTCTCGGTGTCGTTCGAGGCCGACGACGAGGACACGCGACGGTTCGGGTTGGATCCGCCCTGCGGCTTCTGCCCCGCGCCCGATCGTGCACCGGGGCGGCCCTTGCCGCCCGCGGCGGCGTAGCGCTCCTGCGCCGCCTTCCGCTTGCCGGCGACGTGCCAGGCGCGGTCCTCGGCCTTCGGGGTGTTGCCGCGGCCCTCGAGAGCCTTGCGGCCGTTGCCGCCGCTGCCCTTCGTGGCGCCCTTCTTCTTGCTGTTGCCCGCTCCGGGCCTGCTCGGCTTAGCCATCGATACTCCAATGAGTTCCGTCTGGAGTGTCCTCCAGGATGATGCCCGCCGCACCGATCGCATCGCGGATGCGGTCGGCGGCGGGCCAGTCCTTGTCCGCGCGGGCCTGCGCGCGCTGGGCGATCATCGCCTGCACGAGCGCATCCAGCGCGGTGGTGGTCTTCGTGTCGGATCCGGACGACTGCCACTCGGGCGCGAACGGATCGATGCCGAGCGCGCCGGTCATCGCGCGCACGGCGCTCAGCGCGGCGCGCACCTCGTCGGCGTCGCCGCGGTCGAGAGCGGCATTGCCGGCTCGCACGGTCTCGTGCAGCACGGCGATCGCCTGCGGCACGCCGAGGTCGTCGTCCATCGCGGAGACGAAGGCGGCGGGAAGGGATCCCATCGCCGCCCCTCCATGCCCGCCGACCGTGCGCTGCGCCCGCTCCAGGAACGTGCGGATCCGGCCCAGCGCCGCCTCGGCCTCGCTCCACGAGGAGTCGGAGAGGTCCAGGCTCGAGCGGTAGTGCGCCGCGGCCAGCGCGTAGCGCACCACGAGCGGGTCGTGCCGTCCGAGCACCTCGGCGGCGAGCGTGAAGTTACCGAGCGACTTCGACATCTTCTGCCCGTCGACCGTCACGAGGCCGTTGTGCACCCAGTACCGGGCGAACGCGTCACCGGCCGCCGTCGACTGCGCCAGCTCGTTCTCATGGTGCGGGAAGCGCAGGTCGAGACCGCCGCCGTGGATGTCGAACTCGGCGCCGAGATAGCGCCGCGCCATGGCGGAGCACTCGATGTGCCAGCCGGGACGCCCGGCGCCCCAGGGGGACGCCCAGGTCGCATCGGCCGGTTCCCCCGGCTTCGACCCCTTCCACAGGGCGAAGTCCTGCGGGTTGCGCTTGCCGCGCGGATCCGCGTCCTCCGCGGCCTCCATCGCGTCCACGGACTGGCGCGTGAGCTCGCCGTAGGCGGGCCAGCTGCGCACGTCGAAGTAGACGTCGCCGGATCCGTCGGCCGCCGGGTAGGCGTGGCCGCGCTCGATGAGACGCTCGATGAGCTCCTGCATCTGCGGGATCGACGCCGTCGCCCGGGGCTCGTAGGTGGGCGGCAGGATCCCTACCGCGGCGTACGCCGCCGAGAACTCCTGCTCCATCCGGTACGCGAGCCCCCACCACTGCTCGGCATCGGTCGCGTTCGCGAGCACCTTGTCGTCGATGTCGGTGACGTTGCGGACGAACGTGACGCGTCCGTAGCGCAGCTGCAGCCAGCGCCGCAGCAGGTCGAAGCTCAGCGCCGCCCGCACGTGCCCGATGTGCGGGCCGGACTGCACCGTGGGTCCGCACACGTACATCGTCACGTTCGAGGGGTCGAGCGGAACGAAGTCGCGCAGTTCCTGCGCGCGCGTGTCATGGAGGCGGATCGTCACCGCTCAAGCCTACCGGGGCGCCCCTGCGAGACCGCGGCGGGTTTCCGGGGCGATCGCGCGCGCCGCTCGCGCGCTCCCGCCCCGGGATCCGGCTGCGCTCAGGGACGGAGCAGGATCTTGCCCTCGCGCCCGGCGCGGAGGTTGTCCTCCGACGCCTCCGCGACCCGCTCGAACGGCAGCACCGCGGAGACCGGAAGGGTGAGCACGCCCTCGCGGATGCGCTGCAGCAGCTCTCCGAAGAGCGCACCGCGCTGGTCGGCGGGCATCGCCGCGGCGACCTTCGACCCCCAGAAGCCGCGCACGGTCAGCTGCTTGAAGATCACGTCGCCCGAGGAGATCCGCATGGTCGGCGACGCCATCGCGCCGAACACGACGAGCAGACCGCCCTCGCCGAGCATCGCCGCGACCTGACCGCTCGCGTCCCCGCCGACGGAGTCGATGCCGGCGCGGATCGCGGCGCCGCCGGTGAGCGCGCGCACCTGGTCCTGCCAGTCCTCCGCATCCGTCGCGACCACGTTCCGCACGCCCTGCGCCTCGAGCTCCGCGATCCCCTCCGCACGGCGGACCAGGCTGACCACGTGCAAGCCGCGGGCCGCGCCGAGCTGGGCGACCATGCGTCCGACGGCGCCGTTCGCCGCGTTCTGGATCATCCAGTCGCCCGTCGCGAGGCCCAGCGAGTCCAGCACGCTGATGGCGCTGAAAGGCATGGATCCGAGCTGCGCGGCCTGCTCGTCCGGGATGTCGTCCGGCACCGGGATGAGCCCCGCGGCCGGGGCCAGCACGAACTCCGCCCACGCGCCGAAGGCGCCGCCGACGGTGACCCTGCGGCCGAGGAGGGCGGCGTCGACGCCCTCGCCGACGGCGTCCACGACCCCGACCGCCTCGGTGCCGGAGCGGGCGGGCAGCTCGGGCTTGTAGCCGTAGAGGCCGCGCACGGTCAGCAGGTCATGGTTGTGCACGGTGGCCAGGAGCACCCGCAGTCGCACCTGCCCCGGACCGGGCTCGGGCGACGGCACGTCCTGCACGGACAGGACTTCGGCGGGATCCCCGAACGAGGAGTGAACGAGTGCGCGCATGACGATGACCTCTCTGCGACGTCTGCGGGGTGCGGGCGTCCGCATCATCCAGCGTAAGCACGTGCGCAAGGGGCCGGCAGCGAATCCGGAGGATCCCTACGGTTACGTATTCAGCTCTCGGCGATCCGATGCACGAGTGCCACAGCCGTAACGGCGATGCCCTCGCCGCGCCCCGGGAATCCGAGCCCGTCCGTGGTGGTGGCGGAGACCGCGACGGGCGCCCCGCCGAGCGCCGTCGACAGCGCCTGCTCGGCCTCGCTCCGACGAGCGCTGAACCGCGGGCGATTGCCCTGGAACTGCACCGAGACGTTGCCGATCGCGAACCCGGCCTCGGCGAGGATCTCGGCGGTGCGGGCGAGGAACACATCGCCGTGCGCGCCCGCGTACTCGGGGTGCGCGGTGCCGAAGTGCTGGCCGATGTCGCCGAGCCCCGCCGCCCCGAGCAGCGCATCCACGATCGCGTGCGCGACGGCGTCGCCGTCCGAGTGCCCTTCGAGCGCGGGCTCGCCCGGCCAGTCGAGCCCGGCGAGGCGCAGGGTGCCGCCCGCGGCGAAGGCGTGCACATCCGTGCCGATGCCGATCCGGGGGGCCACGGGTCCGGCGACCGGATGCGGGGCCGGTCGGGGCTCGGGCGTCGAGGACGAGAGGATCATGCGGGCGCGCTCCAGGTCGTGCGGGGTGGTGATCTTGAAGGCCTCCTCGGATCCGAGGACGTGTCGCACCGCTCCCCCGGCGGCCGCGAAGAGCGCCGCGTCGTCGGTGTACTCGACGCCCTGGTCCGCGGCCTGGGCGTACGCGGCCACCAGCGCATCCCGGGGGAAGCCCTGCGGCGTCTGCGCGGCGGCGAGCTCTGCGCGGTCCACCGGGGCGACGACCTCCTCGCCGTGCACACGCTTGAGCGTGTCGACGACCGGCAGCGCCGGGATCACGCCGATGCCGGGACGGACCGCCGTCGCCACCGCGGCGAACTGCGCGGACGGGGTGAGTGCGCGGGCGGCATCGTGCACGAGCACGGCGTCGATGCCGTCGGCGAGCAGCGCGAGCCCCGCGGCCACGGAGCGCTGCCGGCTGTCGCCGCCGGCGACGACGAGGACGGGCCTGTCGCCCGTGATCGCCGAGACCTCGGCCTCGCGCCCGGCGGGCACGACGAGGATCACCTGGGCGGGGGCCGCGGCGAAGACGCCGTCGAGCGCATGCTCCAGGATCGTGCGATCGCCGAGCGGCACGAACGCCTTGGGCGCCCCCGCCGCGAGCCGGGTGCCGGAGCCGGCGGCCACGATGATCACGGCGGCGCGCGCGAGCGGGGTGCGGAGGTCGTTCACGCTCTCACGTTAGCGCCGGATCCTCCGCTCCCCCTCGTGCGGATCCTCTCGCACAAAAACCTTGCGTGAACGAGTACTTGATCTGATACAGTACTTGACATGAACGATGACGCCTTCTCCGCGGACCTCCTGCGCGGGCACACCGACACGATCGTGCTCGGCATGCTCCGCGGTGGCGACCGCTACGGCTTCGAGATCTACAAGACCATCCGGGACGCCACCGGAGGGGATCACGAGATCAAGGAGGCCACCCTCTACGCGACCTACCGCCGTCTGGAGAAGGACGGGCTGGTCGAGTCCTACTGGGGCGACGAGACGCAGGGCGGCCGTCGCAAGTACTACCGGATCACCGACGCGGGCCGCGCGGTGTACCGGCGCAACGTCGCGGCCTGGGTCGCCACCCGCCGCGTGATCGACACGCTTCTGGACGCGAAGGACTGAGCACATGAACACCGACATCCACCGTCTCCTGGACGAGGCCTTCGCCGGCATCGAGATGACTCCGGCCGCACAGGACCTGAAGGAGGAGATCCGCGCGAACATCGCGGCGCAGGTCGACGAACTGGTCGCCGCGGGCGCCTCCCCCGCCGAAGCCGCGCAGCGGGCGATCGCCGAACTCGGCGACGTGCGCGCCCTGCTCGAGGACGAACCCTCCGCCGGCTCCGCGCACACGCCCGGTTGGGAAGCGCTCACGGCCCGCAACCGGGTGCGCCCGAAGCCCGGATTCGTGGTGCGGACTGTGCTGCTCAGTCTCATCGCGACCGCAGCCCTCGCCGGAATCCTCCTCGTCGTGCTGCTCGTGCATCCCGCCGCACCGCTCGCGGTGGCGGGGCTCGGCGCCGTCGTCGCGATCGCGCTCGGCATCGTCACGGGCGACGCGCTGCTGCAGGAGACCACGACGAACCACCCGCTGCCCGCGCCCAGGGCCGTCGGGTTCGGCCTCGCCACCGCCGGGACCCTGCTCGCGCTCGGCCTCGGCGGCGGGTTCGCGCTCGCCGTCGACCAGCTCTGGCTGGTGATCCTCGCGGCCGTGCTCCTGGTCGGATCCCTCGCGCTGTTCTCCTACCTCGGGGCGACCCAGACCAATCGGCACAAGGCCTGGACCCGCGGCGCCATCGTGCAGATGCCGCCGAACCGTTTCGAGACGGAGCCGGAGACCGCGGCCCGCTTCGGGATCTACACGGCGGTGATCTGGTTCCTCACACTCGCCGTGATCGTCGTGCTCGTCTTCACGGTGGGCTGGTGGTGGGCGCCCGTCCCCTTCATCGGAGGCCTCGCCGCCATGATGCTGCTCCTGGCACGCATGCTCTTCGCACCGCGCAGCAGCGACCGCCGCTGACCGGTCCGGCGGATCCGGCGCGCTCACCGCGGTGAGACCGGACCCGCCCTCCCCCACAACACAGAGAAACCCTCAGAACGGAAGGGATGTCCGTCATGCCCGCACACCAGCGCATCGACGGCGACGCGATCGTCGCCGAAGACCTCGTCAAGGAGTACCGCGGCCGCGGTCGCCGCCCCGCCGTCCGCGCCCTGGACGGCCTGAGCTTCGCGGTTCCGCCCGGACGCGTCTTCGGACTGCTCGGCCCGAACGGCGCCGGCAAGTCCACCACCACCAAGATCCTCACCACCCTGTCCCGGGCGACCGCGGGCCGGGCCCGCGTCGCCGGACACGACGTGACCGACGCCCCGGGCGACGTGCGCGCGGCGATCGGCTACGTCTCGCAGGGCACGGGGACGGATCCGAACCTCACGGCGACCGAGAACCTCGAGATCGCCGGACGGATGCGCGGCCTCGGCGGCTCCGATGCCAGGGCGCGCGCCGCGCGGCTGCTGACCGAGTTCGGTCTCGACGACGCGACCCGCCGGCCCGTCCGCACCTTCTCGGGCGGGATGCGGCGGCGCCTCGACGTCGCCGCGGCCCTCGTGCACCGCCCGCAGGTGCTCTTCCTCGACGAGCCCACCACGGGCCTCGACCCGGAAGCCCGTGCGGCCATGTGGGCCGAGATCCGGCGCCTGTCCGGCGAGGAGGCTCTCACGGTGGTGCTCACCACGCACTACATGGAGGAGGCCGACCGGCTCGCCGACGTGCTGCTTCTCGTGAACCGAGGACGCGCCGTGGCCCAGGGCACACCGGACGCGCTCAAGGCCGCGCTGCACGGCGACGCGGTCCGCGTGACGCTCATCGAGCCGGATCCGGTCGCCGTGCGCGCCGCGGTCTCGCCCGTGCCGGGGCTGCGCGACGTGCTCGTCGAAGCGGCCGGCGTCGACGGCCTGCTCGTCGCCCGCACGGACGACGCCGCCTCCGCGGTGGGCGCGGTCATCGCGGCGCTCGACGGCGCGGGGATCCGCTACGGCCAGGTCGCGGCATCCCACCCCACCCTCGACGACGTGTACCTGCACTTCGTCGGCCACACCTTCGGCGACGCCCCCGCGGCCGCCCTCACGGAAGGAGTCGCCGCATGAGCGCGATCGCCCTCTCCCCCGCCCCCGTCCTCACCCCCGCACGTCCCGGCTGGTTCACGCAGACCGGCCAGGTGCTGCGCCGCTGGTCGATCGTCTCGATCCGGCAGGCCTGGGGCCCCGTCATGAGCCTCATCCAGCCCGTGATCTGGATCCTGCTGTTCGGGCAGGTGTTCCGCACGCTGGGCGCCCTGCCGCAGTTCGGCGGACACGGCTACATCGACTATCTGGTCCCCGGCATCCTGATGATGACGGTGCTGTACTCCGGCGCGTGGGCCGGCACGGGCTACATCGACGACATCGACTCCGGCGTCATGGACCAGTACCTGACGTCGCCGCTGCAGCGCTCGTCGATCATCGCGGGGCAGCTCCTGCAGCAGCTCGTGATCAACGTCCTGCAATCGCTCGTGGTCCTCGGCATCGGCTGGCTCGGCGGTGCGCGCTACCCCGGCGGCATCGGCGGCATGCTCGTCGCGCTGGGCGTCGCGACGCTGCTCGCCACGATCTTCTGCTGCGCCTCGACGGCGGTCGCGCTCCTCTCGCGCAGCCAGATCGCCCTCATCAGCCTGTCGCAGCTGATCGTGCTGCCCGCGACGTTCCTGTCGACGACGATGATGCCCGCGCCGGCCATGCCGGAATGGGTGCAGGACGTCTCCCGGTGGAATCCGATGACCTGGGCGGTCGAGCTCGGTCGCGGCGGTCTCAGCGGCTCATACCCGGCCGAGGGATGGTGGCAGGCCGGTGGCCTCGTCGTGCTCGCGGCGCTCGCGTTCGCCTGGGCGCTGAGCGCGATCCGCGGCTACCAGCGTTCGATCTGACGCGTCACGGCCTCGCCGCGGGCGCGAAGAAGGGGTGGATGCGATGGCATCCACCCCTTCTTCTGCGGAACTCAGGAGGCGAGGACCTCGTCGAGCAGCGCTCCGGCCTTCTCCTCGTCGGTCTTCTCCGCGAGCGCGAGCTCGGAGGTGAGGATCTGACGGGCCTTGGCCAGCATGCGCTTCTCACCCGCGGACAGCCCGCGGTCCTGATCGCGGCGCCACAGGTCGCGGACGACCTCGCTGACCTTGATCACATCGCCGGAGGCGAGTTTCTCGAGGTTCGCCTTGTAGCGGCGCGACCAGTTGGTCGGCTCCTCGGTGAACGGGGCGCGCAGCACCTCGAACACTCGATCCAGTCCCTCTTGGCCGATCACATCGCGAACGCCGACCAGGTCGACGTTCTCCGCAGGCACCTCGATGATGAGGTCTCCCTGCGTGACGTTGAGCTTCAGGTACTTCTTGGTCTCCCCCTTGATCACACGGTCCTTGACCTCGATGATCGTCGCGGCGCCGTGGTGCGGATAGACCACGGTCTCACCAACCTCAAAAAGCATAAAGTCGTGTCCTTTCGGCAA
>NZ_NCKN01000122.1 GCF_002257455.1 Microbacterium sp. 13-71-7 | reverse complement strand
TCAGAGAGCGACGCGGCGGGAGGGGGCGGATCCTTAGCGTCGAAGACATGGAGATCACGACGACCGACCTGGGTCTTGCGGCCCGCGTTCAGCACCTCACCAAGACCTACGGATCCGGCGAGGGTGCGGTGCGCGCCCTCGACGACGTCAGCGTCGGCATCCGCCGCGGCCAGTTCACCGCGATCATGGGCGCCTCCGGCTCGGGCAAGTCCACGCTCATGCACATCATGGCCGGCCTGGACACTCCGACCCAGGGGCGGGCGTGGATCGGCGACACCGAGATCACCGGTCTCGGCGACCTCGACCTCACGATCCTCCGCCGTCGGCGCGTCGGCTTCATCTTCCAGGCGTTCAACCTGGTGCCGACGCTCGACGCGCTCGGCAACATCCTGCTCCCGTTCGAGCTCGACGGGCGGCGCCCGTCCGCGATCGAGCGAGCGCGCATCGACTCCCTCGTCGAGATCCTCGGCATCGGGCCGCGGCTGCGGCACCGCCCGCACCAGCTCTCCGGCGGTCAGCAGCAGCGCGTGGCGATCGCCCGCGCGCTCGCCACCGCGCCGGACCTCGTCTTCGCGGACGAGCCGACCGGCAACCTCGACTCCGCCTCCGGGCGCGAGGTGCTGCAGCTGCTCTCCACCGCGAGCCGCGAGCAGGGTCAGTCGATCGCGATGGTCACGCACGATGCGATCGCCGCGAGCTACGCCGACCGCGTGCTGCTCCTCGGCGACGGCCGCATCGTGGCCGACCACCCGCGCCGCACCGCGGACGAGATCGCCGCCCTCATGCTCTCCGGCAGCGCGCCCGCTCCGACCTCCGCGCCCGCGACGTCCGCCGCAACCGCAACCGCGACCGCCGTGCCCGCCGGGGCCTCTGCCCCCGCGCCCGCGGCCCAGCCGAGCGGGGCGCTCGCATGACCGCCCTCTCCCCGACCCTGCTCGAGACGCCGCTCACCCCCTCGCGCCTCGCGTTCCTGCGCGAGCGCGGCATGGGCTCGAGCGTGTTCGTCGCCGCGCTCACGGCCGCGTTCGGCGTGATCCTCGTCGACACCACGTTCTACCTGGGCGCGCTGCTGCAGAACGATCCCTTCCTCGGCGACAGCGAGACCCTCGCCTACGTGATGCGCATCCTCTCGGTGCTGCTCACCGCGGTCGCGATGTACGTCGCGGCGATCGTCACCGCCAACACCTTCGCGACCATCGTGGCCGGCCGCACCCGGCGCATCGCTCTGATGCGGCTGATCGGCGCCTCCGCCCGGTCTCAGCGGTCGGAGGTCGCGGGCCAGGGCCTCGCGGTCGGCGTGATCGGCGCCGTGCTGGGGCTGGTCGCGGGCGTCCTGCTGAGCTGGGGCGGCAGCGCGATCGGATCCCTCGCCTTCGCGCACCCGCCGCAGGGCTTCACGCCGCTGCAGCCGGGGGCGCTGATCCCCGCCGTGGGCGTGGCGCTGACCACGTGGCTCGCCGCCTGGGCCGGATCGCGGCGCGTGCTGACCGTCACCCCGCTGCAGGCGCTGGCGGGCTCCGCCGAGCGCACGGTCGCCGAGACCGGATCCGGCGGCACCAGGCATCTCGGCGCGATCACGATGTTCGTGCTTGGCGGCGTGCTGCTCGCCGGCGGTGTCGTGGTCGGGCTGTCCTCGCCGCTCGGCGTCGTGGTCGCGTTCTTCGGCGGGGTGTTCTCCTTCAGCGGGCTCGCGATCGGGTCGGTGCTCGTGATGCCGCCCGTGCTGCGCCTCGTGGGACGCCTCTTCGGACGCGGCGCGACCGCCCGGCTCGCCGCCGAGAACGCGCTGCGCCACCCCGAGCGGTCCAGCCGGATGGCCATCGGCGTCGTTATGGGGGTCACGCTCGTGACGATGTTCGCGGTCGCACTGGAATCGGCCAAGGCCCTCATGGTGCGCTCGAGCGCGGAGGAGCTGCCGCCGGGGTTCTTCGCCCCGTTCGATGCGTTCGGCACCGTGATGATGGTGCTGGTCGCGGTGTCGGCCGTGATCGCCGCGGTCGGGCTGGTCAATCTGCTCACGATCGGCGTCGTGCAGCGCCGGCGCGAACTGGGCCTGCTGCGCGCGATCGGGCTGAGCAGCCGGCAGGTGCGCCGCATGGTGCTGCTCGAGGCCGCGCACGTGACGATCGCCGCCACGGCGACCGGCCTCGTGCTGGGCGTCGCCTACGGCTGGATCGCCGCGCAGTCCCTGCTGGGCTCGGTGCCCTCGATGCCCGACTTCCAGCCGGCAGGGCTCATCCCGCCGGTCGTGCCGTGGGTGCCCGTGGTCGCGATCGTGGCCTGCACGGCCGTGCTCACGCTCGTGGCGTCCGCCGCCCCGACCCGGCTCGCGACCCGCGTCGCCCCGGTCGAGGCGCTCGCCGCGGACTGAGGGGTGCAGGGTCGCGGGGGACCTCCGCGGCCCTGTCCCAGGTGCGGGAGAGGCGGCGGATCCGCCATCCGCGCCACTGCCACGCCGCCCACAGCACGGGCAGCAGCAGGAGGGATCCCGGCCCGCCGAAGACGAGCCGGTCGCGCCAGAGCGACCGGCCGTCCGGCAGCGCGGAGACGGCCATGCGGTGGTCCCAGACGTCGAGCGAGGAGAGCGGTCCGGTGAGCGGGATGCCGCTGTCGCGCAGGATCCGCACGGTCTCGCCCTTGTGCTCGCGGACCTCGTCGTACGCCCCGATCAGCTGGGTGCCCACCGTGACCAGCCCGAACAGGCGCAGCCGCACCGCGCTGTGCAGGAGCGAGTCCTCCTCCTGGTGCGTGAGCGGCTCGACCACGAGCACCGGCGCGTAGAGCGCGGTGAGCACCGCGGGCGAATGCAGTGCGGCCCAGGCGGCGTCCGCGCTCGCGGGGATCCGGAACTTCAGCTGCACGTGCCGCAGCTTCAGGCTGCTCGTCGTCATCGCGGCATCACCGCCGCGCGGCGGTCGGCCGCGGTGATCTCACGGCGGGTCCAGACCAGGAGGAAGCGCTCGTCGTAGCGCCGCGAGCAGCGCGCGCACGAGGACGCGCGCGTGGGGCGCCGGTGCCGGTAGGTCACGTGGCCGGTCGGACAGCGGCCCACCCACGGGGCGAGCTCGGTCGCGGTCTCGCCGTGGTGCGTGGTCCCGCCCACGTAGCCGAGCGCGCGGGCGACCCGCTTCCAGGCGACGCCGTGCGCGGCGTCGTGGCCGGCGACCGCGTGCGCGACCTCGTGCAGGAGCACCTGGTGGATCTCGTCGTCGTCGAACCGGGCGGCGAGGTAGCGCGAGACGGTGATCCGCTTGTCGCGGTAGTTGCAGGCGCCCGCCCGGCGCTTGGCGTTGTCGAAACCGAACGACCAGGTCGGATCGAGATGCAGCCGGATGAGCGCTTCGCCCCAGATCCGGACTCGTTCCAACTCGGCCATGCATTCACGTTAGGGGACGCCGCCGACATTCCGGCGCGAACGCCCCGGGATCAGCCCCGCGTCAGCCGTTGACGGCGACCGGGTCGCGCCGGCGCTCGACCGTGTCGACGGCGAGCAGCGCCGCCTCCAGGGCGGCATCGTCGGCGCCGGCCTCGCGACGCAGGAACACCGTGCGCTTGAAGCTGTCGCGGGCCTGGTCGTAGTCGCCGGCCTCGAAGGCGTTGCGGCCGCGGTGCTGATGGGCGAAGGCGGCGATGGGGACCCAGCCCTGCCCCTCCGCCTCGGCCACGCAGGCGGCCAGCTCGTGATCGGCGGCGGCGTGCGCGCCGCGGTACTGCTGCACGGTCGCGCGCAGCACGCGCGCACGCAGCAGGTCCTTCCTGGTGCCGGCCATGCGCGCCTGGCGCACGGCCTCGTCCGCGAGGCGGAGGGCGTCGTCCAGACGGCCGAGCACCTTCAGCAGCCAGACCCGCTCGAGCATCGACGGCAGGCTGCGCAGGTCGGCGATCTCGTCCAGACGCGCCTCGCACTCGGCCGGATCCACCAGCTCGCGCAGAGAGTCCGGGTCGTATCCCTTGATGTAGCCCACGCGCCCGTCCTCCTGCACTGCTTCGCCGTGCTCTCCAGTCTGCCTCCCGATCCGGCGCATCCGCGAAGGCCCCAGGGCGTGCCGTGAGAAACCGGCGCAGGACGCCGGGTCAGGGGTGCTCCGTGCCGCAGCCCGCCGTCGCCGGGCGGTCAGCGCAGGAACGGCCCGCCGGGGCCGGAGGGCATCAGCGCAGGAACAGCCCCGCGTCTGGTCGGGGCGAGGCCACCGCGGTCGCGTCTGTGACGATCGCCGCGTCCTTCGCGAAGGCGATCACCTCGGCGCCGTGCGCGAGCTTGGCAGGGTGCGGACCCGCGGCGAGGATGCGCGGCAGCGCCTCGGCGGGGAGCGGGCCCCTCGACGCCGCGAGCACGAGGTTGCCGAAGCGGCGCCCCTTCAGGATCTGCGCGTCCGCGAGGATCGCGACCTCCGGGAGCACCGCGCGGATGGTCGCCACCTGCCGACGTGCGAACGCGAGGCCCGGGCCGTCGGCGACGTTCACGAGCAGGACGCCGGCCGGCCCGAGCAGCCGGGCGAGCTCGGTGTAGAACTCCACGCTGGTCAGGTGCGCGGGGGTCTGCGCCCCGGAGTACACGTCGGCGACCACGAGATCGACCGCCCCGCTGAGCGCCGGCGGCAGGCGGCGCACGCCCTCACGGGCGTCGCCGATGCGGATGCGGATCGCGGCGCCGCGGGGCAGCGGGAGATGCTCGCGCACGAGCTCGACGAGCGGCGCCTCCAGCTCGATCACCTGCTGGCGGGATCCTGGTCTGGTCGTGGCGATGTAGCGGGGGAGGGTCATCGCGCCGGCGCCCAGGTGCACGGCCGTGATCGGCGCGCCGGGAGAGGTGAGCTGATCGATCAGGGCGCCCATCCGCACGATGTACTCGAAGTGCAGATGGGTGGGATCCGCGAGGTCCACATGCGACTGCGGGGTGTCCTCGATGAGCAGCTCGTAGCCGCCGCCGAACTCCGCAGGGACGACGCGCGCGATCCCGCCCGAGGCGAGTCGCGCGGCCGGATGCTCGGTGTCCTTCGCACGCGCTCTGCCCATGACACGAGCCTAGGGCCGCGCGACGCGACAGGCCCGCGGGGACGGCTCGGAGGGATCGGGGAGCAGATCACGGGTGCATCACGAGCTTGGAAGAAACTTGCAGAGAGTTTGTTCAGCGTGGATACTTTTTCCTACCTGGCACGTTCGCCCAGCGATTTCAAAGAGGAGATTCACCCGATGCACAAGCGCATTCTGTCCGTCGCGGCACTCGGCGTCGTGGCGACGCTGGGCCTGGCGGCCTGCTCCGGCGGCAGCGCCCCCGCCGCCTCCAACGGCCCGGTCGACGGCAAGGGCAAGACCCTCAACGTCTGGATCATGAAGGGCACCAACCCCGACGCGACCGCCTTCTACGACAAGGTCGAGAAGGCGTTCACGAAGGAGACCGGCGCCACGGTCAAGATCGAAGAGGTGCAGTGGGCCGATGCCCACGACCGCTTCACGACGGCGATGGCCGGCGGCACCACGCCCGACGTGGCCGAGGTCGGCACCACCTGGACCCCGGAGTTCGCGGACGCCGGCGCGCTGCTGGAGCTGGACAAGTACATCGACGGCGAGAAGGGCCTGAAGGACGATCTCGTCGCGGGCCTCAAGACCGCGGGCACCTACGACGGACACCTCTACGGCATGCCGTGGTACGCCGGCGTGCGCTCGATCGTCTACCGCACCGACGTGTTCGACAAGCTCGGCCTCAAGGCGCCCACCTCGTGGGACGACATCGTCAAGGCCGGCGACGCCATCAAGGCCGCCGACCCGAACATGCTCGCGTTCCCCGTGCCCGGCGCCGCCGAGTTCCAGGTCTACCCCTGGGTCTGGGGCGCCGGTGGCGAGATCGCGACCGACAAGAAGGGCACCTGGACCAGCGGAATGGACAGCGCGAAGTCGCAGGAGGGGATCCAGTTCTACACGGACCTCGCCACGAAGCACGGCTTCTCCTCGGCGGGCGCGACCACCTGGAAGGAGACCGACCTCAAGGACGCGTTCTCCCAGGGCAACGTCGCGATGATGCTCTCCGGCTCCTGGACCCCGAACGCCCTGATCCAGGCCAACCCCGACCTCAAGGGCAAGATCGGTGCCGCGGTCATCCCGGGCAAGGACGGCGGCATCGCCCCGTCGGTGCTCGGCGGCTCGCACCTGTCGATCTTCAACACCACCAAGAACCCCGACCTCGCGTGGGCGTTCACCAAGATGATGACCACGGGCGACCTGGCCAAGGAGTGGGCGAGCCAGACCGGCTACTTCCCGGGCGTGCAGTCCGCGATGAAGGACGCGCTGTCCTCCACCGACCCGCTCGTCGCGCCGTTCGCGAAGCAGATGGTCGACGGCGGCGGATCCGTTCCGGTCAGCCCGAACTTCGGCGCCGTGCAGGCGAAGAAGACGACCAACTCGATGATGCAGTCGATCCTGAGCGGTCAGAAGGACGTCGCCACCGCGACGAAGGACGCCGCCAAGGAGATGACCGACCTTCTGAACCAGAAGAAGTAGGTCCGACCTCCATGTCGATGGTGCAGGCACCGCTGCCGGTCGTGGAGGGGGAGCGCGGCTCCTCCTCCGCGGCCGGCGGCCCGACCGGCAGACGCCGGTTCCGCTGGGCGACCGCCCGGCCCTGGCTGCTGCTGGCCCCCGCGCTCGTGATCCTCGCGACGCTCATGCTGTGGCCGCTCGTCCAGGTCGTGATCTTCTCGCTGCAGAACTACGGCCTCCGCGAGATCAACACCGGCCGGAGCAACTGGATCGGTCTGGGCAACTACGTCGAGGCGCTCAGCGATCCCACCCTGTGGACCGTCGTGCTGCCGAACACGGTCGGCCTCGCGGTCGTGTCCGTGTTCACCACGGTCGTGGTGGGCACTCTCGTCGCGCTGCTGCTGGCCCGCCTCGGGCCCGTGTGGCGCACGATCGTGGCCAGCTGCGTCATGATCGCGTGGGCCATGCCCGCGGTCACCGGCACCTACGTGTGGATCTGGATCTTCGACGCGGACCACGGCATCTTCAACAGCGTGCTGCAGGATCTGGGTCTCATCCACGGCCAGGTCAACTGGTTCACCAACCGGTGGGCGTTCTTCGCCATCGTGCTGCTGAACATCGTGCACCACG
Organism: Microbacterium sp. 13-71-7; assembly: GCF_002257455.1. Lineage (GTDB taxonomy): Bacteria > Actinomycetota > Actinomycetes > Actinomycetales > Microbacteriaceae > Microbacterium. Next base: position 5,215 of record NZ_NCKN01000122.1, on the reverse strand, counting down.
GCTTCCCCTTCGTCGCCGTGACGATCCTCGCCGGCCTGCTCGGCGTCAACAAGGAGATGCTCGAGGCGGCGGCCATCGACGGCGCCGGCGCGTGGCGCCGGTTCTGGAAGATCGTCTTCCCCACGCTCAAGCCGGTGTTCTCGGTCGTGATCATCCTGTCCACGATCTGGGACTTCAAGGTCTTCGCCCAGGTGTTCCTGATGCCGGGCGGCGACGGCAGCAACCGCAGTGTGCTGAACCTCGGCGTGTGGTCGTACGTCGAGTCCTTCGGGCAGAACCGGTTCGGATTCGGCTCCGCGCTCGCCGTGCTGCTCACCCTCGTGCTGCTGGGGATCACCGCGATCTACGTGCGCGCGCTCATGAAGGAGGACGAGCTGTGAAATCGCGTCACCCCGTGCTCGGCAGGATCGGGCTCACCGTCGCAGTGGCCGTGGTCCTCGTGTTCACGCTCTTCCCCGTCTACTGGATGGTCTCCAGCGCCTTCGACAAGCGCGCCTCCGGGGGCGGCCAGTCGCTGCTGCCCAAGGAGTTCACCTGGGACAACTTCGCCTTCGTGCTGACCGACGGCGGGTTCCTCCTGTTCCTGCGCAACTCGATGCTCGTCGCGCTCGTGACGGTGCTCGTCTCCGGCTTCGTCTGCCTGCTCGCGGCCGTGGCGGTCGCGCGGTTCCGGTTCAAGTTCCGCACCTCGGTGCTGCTGATGATCCTGGTCGTGCAGATGGTGCCGCTCGAGGCGCTGGTGATCCCGCTCTTCCTGCAGGTCAAGACCCTCGGGCTGCTGAACAACATTCTCGGCCTCATGGTCGTCTACACCGCCCTCTCGCTCGCCTTCGGCATCTGGATGCTGCGGGGCTTCGTGCAGGCCGTGCCGATCGAGCTCGAGGAGGCCGCCTACATCGACGGCGCGAGCTGGTGGCGGATGTTCCGCTCGATCCTGCTCCCGCTGGTGATGCCGGGCCTCGTCGCGACGAGCGTGTTCAGCTTCATCACCGCCTGGAACGAGTTCATCTTCGCCATGACGATGCTCGGCGGGGCCAAGGATCAGTACACTGTCTCGATCGGTCTGAAGTCGTTCTTCGGCGAGCACTCCAACGACTGGGGCAGCATCATGGCGGCGTCGACGATCATCACGATCCCGGTCATGATCTTCTTCGTCCTGGTACAGCGCCGGCTCTCGGCCGGACTCGTCGCAGGAGCGGTGAAGGGATGAGCGTGGCAGAGGCGAACGACGCCGGATCAGCGGGCGGTGCCGAGACGGCGGAGCTCGAGCGTCTCGCGAATGCGGTGCTGTGGCCGGGCTTCTACGGCCGCACCGTGCCGGCGTGGCTCGATGAGGCGCTGCAGCACGGGCTCGCCGGCGTGGTCTACTTCGCGCAGAACATCGGCCCCGACCTCGCCGCCCTGAGCGCCGGGATCCGCGCCGCCAACCCGCAGGCGCTCATCGGCGTCGACGAGGAGGGCGGCAGCGTCACCCGGCTCGAGGCGGCGACAGGATCCACCCTCCCCGGCGCCGCCCAGCTCGGCGCGCTCGACGACGTGGCAGCGACCGCGGCGACCGGCGCGGAGCTCGCGCGCCGCGTGCGCGCCGTGGGCGCGGACGTCGTGCTGGGACCCGTGGCCGATGTGAACACGGATCCGCGCAACCCGGTGATCGGCGTGCGCGCGTTCGGCGCCGACGCCGACCTGGTCTCGCGGCACGTGGTCGCCGCCGTCGAGGGCATCCAGGCGGGTGGCGTGGCCGCCTGCGTCAAGCACTTCCCCGGACACGGCGACACGCACGTCGACTCCCACCACGACCTTCCGCGCATCGCCGTGGATCCGGCCGAGATCGAGCGCGTGCACCTCGCGCCGTTCCGCGCCGCGGTCGCCGCGGGCGTGGACGCGGTGATGACCGCGCACATCGTCGTCCCGGCGTGGGGCGAGGAGCCGGCCACGCTCAACCCGCGCGTGCTCGGCATGCTGCGGGAGGCCGGATTCGACGGCGTCATCATCACCGACGCCCTGGACATGGCCGCGATCCGCGAGTCCGTCGGCATCGGCGGGGGAGGGGTCCTGGCGCTCGCCGCCGGGGCCGACCTGCTCTGCATCGGCAATCCGACGAATCCCGGTGCGGCCGCGCTGCCGGATCAGGACGAGCACGACTACCGCACGGCGCGGGACGCGATCGTCGCCGCACTGCGGGACGGAACCCTGCCCCGGGAGCGCGTGGTCGAGGCCGGAGCCAGGGTGGCGCGGCTCGCGGCGAAGCTCGCGGAGACGTCCTCTGCGGCCGCCGCGGACGCCGCCTTCGACGGCCCAGGCATCGTGCGCCGCGCGCTGCGCGTACGAGGAGAGCTGACGGCCGAGGGCGCCCCGTTCGTGGTCGACGCCCGCCGCAGCTCGACGCTCGCGGTGGACAGCGCGGCCGGCTACGTGTCCGAGGCGCTCGCCGCAGGAGCCGCGACGGTGCGCCTGGACTCCGCGCGCCTGGACGAGGATCAGCGCGGTGCGGCCGTCGACGCGGCGGTCGCGCAGGCCGGCGGGCGGCGGATCGCGCTGCTCGTGGACCGGATCGACACGGACCAGGGGCAGCGCGCGCTGGTCGGCGAATTCGCCGCGCGCGCGGCCGAGGTCGTGGCGGTCAACGTCGGCCTGCCCGCGGAGGGCGTGGGCGTGTCGGTGATCGAGGTGGGTTCCGCGAGTAGGATCGGCGCCGAGCTCGCCCGGGAGAGGCTCGTCGGCGCCGTGCGATGATCCGCTCCCTTCGGGAGCGATGATCCGCTCCCTTCGGGAGGCAGAGGGGGTGTGATGGACGCAGACGTCTTCGCCGTGGTGCGCGGGGCCCTGCCGCGGCTGAGCGCCGCGGAGGCGAGGGTCGCCGAGCGCGTGCTCGCCGACCCGACCCTCGTCGTGGATCTCGCCATCACGGACCTCGCGCAGCTCTGCCACACCTCGCTGTCGACCGTCGCGCGTTTCGCGCAGACCCTGGGCTTCAGCGGCTACCGCGAGCTGCGCGTGGCCTTCGCGGGCGCCGTGGCGCGTGCGCAGGCCGAGCAGGAGCGCTTCGGCTTCGACGACGCCGTCATCGACCCCGGCGACCCGGTGGAGGCGGTCGCGGCCAAGCTGGCGGCGAGCGAGATCGGCGCGATCGAGCACACCGTCGCCGGCCTCGACTTCGCCGCGCTGAACCGCGTGGCCGCCGCGATCGCGGGCGCCAGGCAGGTGCACCTGTTCGGGCAGGGGGCGTCGTCCCTCACCGCGCAGGACATGCAGCTGAAGCTCGCCAGGATCGGATGCGTCGCCGTGCACTCGCCGGATCCGCACATCGCGATCACCGGCGCGTCGCTGCTCGGGGCGGAGGACGTCGCCGTGGCGGTGTCGCACGACGGCGTGACGGCGGAGACCGTGCGGGCCGCAGAGGTGGCGCGCGCGACAGGGGCCTTCACGGTCGCGCTGACGAACGCCCCCGGATCGCCGATCACCGGCGTGGCCGAGGTGGTGCTCCGCACGCGCGCCAAGGAATCGCCGCTGCGGATGGCCGCGATGTCGAGCAGGATCGCGCAGCTCGCGGTGCTCGACCTGCTGTTCGTGCGGGTCGTGCAGCACCGCGGGGAGACGGTGACGGAACCGCTGCGCGCGACCCGTCGTGCGGTCCGCGGCGCCTGAGGCGGCCTTGGCGGCCTTGCCCGGGGCGAAGCGGGTCCTGCTCAGTCCACGTGGTCGCGGGTGCTGCCCAGCGCGCGGGTCGCGATGCGGTTGGCCCTCGCCACGCAGCCGCTCAGCGACAGCCCGCTGAGCACTCCCGCGAGGAAGCCCGCCGCGAAGGCGTCGCCGGCGCCGATCGTCTCGACCACGTTCGAGGGCACGGCGGGGGCGTCGGCGCGCTCGGCGCCGTCGAACGCGGTGGCGCCGTCGTCGCGCGTCACGACGAGGTACCTCGGACCGGGGAACAGCGCGCGCAGACGGCCCGGATCCCCGGTGCCGAAGACGGCCTCGGCGTCGTGCGCGCTGCACTGCGCCACATCGGCCGCGGCGAGATATCCGCCGAGCAGCTCGCGGGCCTCGTCCTCGCGGCCCTGCCAGAGCGCGGGACGCCAGTTCACGTCGAAGCCGATCAGCCGGTCGCCGCGGTCGGCGAACAGCTCGTCCTGCGCGGCGCGGGCGCCCTCGGACAGTGCGGGGGTGATCCCGGTCGTGTGCACGAGCGCCGCCTCGGCGAGCACGCGCTCCGCGGCCGGCGTGTGCAGGGTCGCGGGGGAGATCCGGCTGCCCGCGGACCCGGCCCGGTAGTAGTGCATGGCGCTCTGCACGGGCCCCTCGCCCTCGGCGGAGAGCTCCTTGACGTACAGCCCCGTGGGGGCGGCCGGGTCGATCTCGACCGCGGAGGCGTCGACGCCGTGCTGCGCGAGCTCGGCGAGCAGGAAGCGGCCGAAGCCGTCATCGCCCACCCGCGAGACCACGGCGGCGCGGGAGCCCGCCGAGGCGACGGCGAGCGCGACGTTCCACTCCGCGCCCGCCAGGGAGCGCTGGAACGTCCGGTTGCTCTCCAGTGGACCGGCCGTGGTGGGCACGAGCGCCACGAGGCCCTCGCCGAAGCAGGCGATCAACGGTGTTTCGGGCACGCTCGCGACGATACCGGATCCCGCCGACATGCACGCGTCCGGGCGCCGCGCGCTCGTGGTTATACCCCCCTCGGGGCAGAAGGTCAAGAATCGCGCTGGACATGTCGCGATTTCGGGCCTATAGTTGATATTTGCGCCTCGCTCCTCCCTGCCCTCATATGGTGGTCGGCAGACTCCGTACGTCCTCGCTCCTCGACAGAGCGCCTTCGGCGTGCGGCCGTGTGACGCGGCGCACTCACCTGACGACGAGGAATCGAGACGCCCTTCGGGGCTCACGGAGGTTATTCCCTTGGCTGCTGCTCGCAACGCATCCACCCCCACCACCATCAAGAACGGACGCGGATACTCCCGCCTCTCGTTCGCCAAGATCTCCGACACGCTGACGGTCCCCGACCTGCTCGCCCTGCAGACCGAGTCCTTCGACTGGCTCGTAGGCAACGAGGCCTGGAAGCAGCGCGTCGCCGAGGCCAAGAAGGCCGGACGCAAGGACCTCGCGCAGGCCAGCGGCCTGGAGGAGATCTTCGAGGAGATCTCCCCGATCGAGGACCTGAGCGAGACCATGCAGCTCTCGTTCACGAACCCGTACCTCGAGCCCGAGAAGTACTCCATCGAGG
>NZ_NCKN01000121.1 GCF_002257455.1 Microbacterium sp. 13-71-7 | reverse complement strand
GCTGTGGTCGTCGACCAGGTGGAACCCCGTTCCGGTGACGTCGACGGTGTCGGCGGAGCCCTGCCAGGTCCACCAGCCGAAGACGCCGACGACGATCGCGGCCGCCGCGATCGCGAGGATCATCGGCAGGCGGCGGCGGGGTCCGCGGCCGTAGCGCTCGTCGAGCTGGGCGGGGGTCGTCACGGTGGGGTGCTTCCGATCGTTAGGCTTGAGGTTCCAGGTTATCCCGCGGGAGGCCAGGGGCCCGAACGGGCCGTGCCCAGAAAGGCTGAGAGATGATCGAGGCGATCCTTGCCGCTGCGGCGGCGACCCCCACTCCGACCCCGACGGTCGACCCGAACCTGGTCACCCCGGGCCCCGTGGGGTTCGTGATCGTCGCGGTGGTGGTCGTCTTCGCGGCCCTCCTGATCTGGGACATGCAGCGGCGGATCCGCCGGGTGCGCTATCGCGAAGAGGTGCGCGCCGAGCTCGACGCCGAAGAGGCCGCTCAGGGCGGCGCCGCGGACGGCGAGGGCGACGCGGGCGCCCCGAAGTCCTGACGACCCCGACGAGTCGGGCGGCTCAGCCGGGCAGGCCGAGCGACGGCTGCAGCGGCGCCAGCGAGATGAGCAGGCACGCGGTCCAGTGGCAGAGGAACGCCAGCACGGTGCAGACGTGGAAGATCTCGTGGAAGCCGAACTTCCCGGGCCACGGGTTGGGCTTCTTCATCGCGTAGACGATGGCGCCGCCGGTGTAGAGCAGGCCGCCGACGCAGACGAGCACCATCATCGCGACGTTGGCGTTGACCAGGTCGACGACGTACATGATCGCGCCCCAGCCGAGCAGCAGGTAGAGGGCGACGTACAGCCAGCGCGGCGCGTTGATCCAGAAGACCCGGAACAGGATCCCCAGGAGGGCTCCCGACCACACGAGCACGAGCAGGAGGACGCCCTTCTGCGGCTGCAGCGCGAGCGTCGCGAGGGGAGTGTACGTGCCGGCGATCAGCAGCAGGATGTTCGCGTGATCGATCCGCTTCAGGACCGACTTGGTCTTCGGCTTCCAGTTGAAGCGGTGGTACAGCGCGGAGTTGCCGAACAGCAGCAGCGACGTGACCATGAACACCGCGGCGGCCCACTTCGCGACCGTCCCGTGGGCGAGCACGATGAGCACGATCCCCGCCGCGATCGCCACCGGGAACGTCCCGGCGTGGATCCAGCCCCGCCAGGTCGGTTTGATCTCGATCTGCGCGTCGCGGTCGGCCGCCTCCATGAGGGGCAGCTCGGGGACGTCGGGTGCAGCGGATCGGGTCGCTCTGCGCATGGTTGAACTCTAGGCGTCCGCCCATGCCGTAAACCGTACATATCCTCTGGATGGCATGACGGCCGGATCGCGTCCGCGCGGTAGCGTAGGGGAGTGAGCGCACGGTCCGAACAGCCAGGGAACGGTCCCCTCTATCGGCTGTACTCCCGACGCCTGCGGCGACGGCTGGATCCGGCGACGATGCCGCACCACATCGCCATGATGATCGACGGCAACCGCCGCTGGGCCCGGCAGCTCGGCTATGCGACGCCGGCACACGGCCACAGGGCGGGCGCCGCGAAGATGCGCGAGTTCCTGGGCTGGTGCGATGAGCTCGGAATCAGGGTGGTCTCCCTCTACCTGCTCTCCGCGGACAACCTGGGCAAGCGCGATTCGGCCGAGCTCGCGGACCTCATCGAGATCATCGGCGAACTCGCCGACAGCCTCTCCCGCGAAGGCAACTGGCGGGTGCAGCACGTGGGGCGCGCGGACATCCTGCCCGCGGAGCTCGCGCGGGTGCTGTCCGAGGCCGAGGGGCGCACGCGCGACCACACCGGGCTGCACGTGAACCTCGCGGTGGGGTACGGCGGGCGCAACGAGATCGTCGACGCGGTGCGCTCGATCCTCGCGCAGCACGACGCGTCGGGCGGCACGCTGGAGGATCTCGCGGCCAACCTCACCCCGGAGATGATCGGCGAGCACCTGTACACCGGCGGCCAGCCGGATCCGGATCTCGTCATCCGCACCAGCGGCGAGCAGAGGCTCAGCGACTTCCTGCTGTGGCAGAGCGCGCACAGCGAGTTCTACTTCGTCGAGGCCCTCGGGCCCGACCTCCGTCAGGTCGACTTCCTCCGCGCCGTCCGCGACTACGCCGACCGCGACCGCCGCTTCGGGCGCTGAGCGGCGAGCGGCGCGAAGACCCTCTGCGCCGCGTGTCAGACTGGCGGGATGCGTGCGATCGACGACTACACCGCCACCTTCGGTGAGGACCCGGGGTACCTGAACTGGGCCGCGTTCGGGCCGGTGTCCCCGGCCGCGCGCGCCGCGGTGGTCGCCGACGCCGACCTGCTCGCGACGGGGCGCGCCGAGGGCATCGCCGCGGCGGCGGGGAGGACGGCCGAGGCGCAGGCCGCGGTGGCGGAGCTGCTCGGATCCGTACCGGACGAGGTCACCGTCCATCCCTCGTCGACGCACGCGCTGCAGCAGGCGCTCGCCGGCCTCGACGGCGGGGTGATCGCCTCCGCCGCCGAGTTCCCGAGCGTCACCATCACGCTCGAGCGCGCGGCGGCCGCGGCGCGCGGGCGCCTCGCCCCGCGGTGGATCGCGCCGGCCGGCACCCGGGTGACGGCCTCGGCCGTGGCCGAGGCGCTGGACCCCGCCGTGACGGCGCTCGTCGTGAGCCATGTCGACTTCCGCTCCGGGTATCGCGCCGACCTCGCCGCGCTCCGCGAGGTGCTCGGAGAGGACCGGCTGCTCATCGTCGACGCGGTGCAGTCCTTCGGCGTCGTGGACGAGGACTGGGCGGTCGCCGACGTCGTCGTCGGACACGGTTACAAGTGGCTGCGGGCGGGACGCGGCACCGGCTTCGCGCGGTTCACGGATCGCGCCCGCGAGCGGATCCGCCCCGTGCTCAGCGGGCGGATCGCGACCGCCGCCGCGGGCCTTCCCACCGATGCGCTGCCGGATCCGGCCCTGTCGGCCCAGGCCTACGCGGTCAGCGCACCGGATCCGCTCGCGGCGGGGCGTCTCGCGGCGGCCGCCTTCGAGATCCGGGACGTGGGGGTCGGCGCCGTCGCGGAGCGACTGTCCCGCGCCGTCGACGCGGTGCTCGACATCGCCGATCGGCACGGGATCGCGGTGGCGTCCTCGCGGAAGCCCGAGGAGCGCGCCGGCATCGTGGTACTCGCTCCCTCCGATCCCGAGCGGATCGGCGACGCGCTCGCCGCGGCCGGCGTCCAGGTCACGGTGCGGACGGGGGCGGTGCGGGTGGCGCCGCACGCCGGCACGACCGCGGAGACGCTCGACCTGTTCGACGCGGCTCTCGGCGACGCCGGAGAGTTAACCCGCCCTTAACCGTGCGGAGGGCGTGTCCTTCCTGCGCGATGTCGGTGGGGAGTCGTACGTTCATGGCATCGGACACGGCGTCCGATCGAGTCGGCCTCAAGGATCGCGACTCGTGGCCCTGGTCGACTCGCCTAGTACCGGGAATCCCCGGGTCGGGAGAGCGTTGTGGCCGCACGTACAGCACTGAAGAGCACCACCCGCACCAGCGCCGTGAGCGAAGGGGGTGCAACGCTCGATCAGGATCTGAAGACCTACGTGCTCGACACGTCGGTGCTGCTCTCGGATCCGCAGGCGTTCTTCCGCTTCGCCGAGCACTCCATCGTCCTGCCTGTCGCCGTGATCGGCGAGCTGGAGGGCAAGCGCCACGATCCCGAGCTCGGCTACTTCGCCCGACGCGCACTGCGCCACCTCGACGAGCTGCGCGTCGAGCACGGCCGGCTCGACTTCCCGGTCCCGATCGGCGACGGCGGCACGCTGCGCGTCGAACTCAACAACTCCGACCAGACGGTGCTGCCCAGCGGCATCCGTCTCGGCGACAACGACAGCCGGATCCTCGCCGTCGCGATGCATCTCTCCCAGGACGGGCAGGATGTCACGGTCGTCTCGAAGGATCTGCCGATGCGCGTCAAGGCGGCCTCCCTCGGCATCAACGCGGAGGAGTACCTCGCCGAGCAGGCGGTGGACTCGGGCTGGACCGGGATCAGCTCGATCTCGCTCTCCGGCGACGAGATGAGCGACCTCTACGAGAGCGAGGTCGGCACGAGCGAGGAGGCGATCGGCCTTCCCGTGAACACGGGCCTCATCATCCACTCGGAGCGCGGCTCCGCCCTCGGCCGGGTCACGGGGGACGGCGAGTACGCGCTGGTCCGCGGCGACCGCGAGGTGTTCGGCCTGCACGGGCGCTCGGCCGAGCAGCGCATCGCGATCGACCTGCTGACCGACCCCGACGTCGGCATCGTCTCGCTCGGCGGACGCGCCGGCACCGGCAAGTCGGCGCTCGCACTGTGCGCGGGCCTCGAGGCGGTGCTCGAACGGCAGCAGCAGAAGAAGATCATCGTGTTCCGTCCGCTGTTCGCCGTCGGCGGTCAGGAGCTCGGCTACCTGCCGGGCGACAAGGACGAGAAGATGAGCCCCTGGGGCCAGGCGGTCTTCGACACCCTCGGATCCGTCGTCTCCGGCAACGTCATGGATGAGGTCGTCGAGCGCGGGATGCTCGAGGTCCTCCCGCTCACGCACATCCGCGGGCGCTCGCTGCACGACGCCTTCGTGATCGTCGACGAGGCGCAGTCGCTCGAGCGCAACGTGCTGCTCACGGTGCTGAGCCGCATGGGGCAGAACTCCCGCGTCGTGCTCACCCACGACGTGGGCCAGCGCGACAACCTGCGAGTGGGCCGCCACGACGGCATCGCGAGCGTGATCGAGACCCTGAAGGGCCACAGCCTCTTCGGCCACGTCACCCTGCAGCGCTCCGAGCGCTCGGCGATCGCCGCGCTGGTCACGGAGCTCCTGGAGGGCGGCGAGCTCAGCTGACGCCGGGCGGGGTGCGGTTCTTCGCGCCGTGAGCACCTGCACGATCCGGGCACGGATGCACGACTGATTCGCGGCATCCGTCGTGCAGGTGTTCACGGATCGTGCAGGTGCTTCGGCGGGAGGGGGCTGAGTGGTGCATCCGTGACGCGGTCGTGCAGACGGGACGTCCGCGGGCAGGGCAGGGTCAGTCCGCGAGCCGGGTGAGGGCGGCGAGGATCGCGGCCTGCACGGTGGGCCAGTCGTAGAGGATCTGCGCATAGTCGAAACGGAGAGTCTCGTACCCGAGCCGGGATGCCGCGGCATCCCGCACCAGGTCCTTGTGCCGCGCGGAGCGGCCATCGTGATTCTCCTTGCCGTCGGCCTCCAGGATCAGGCGTCCCGCGATCACGAAGTCCACTTCTCCGACCCCGCGGATCCGGACCTGGCAGTCGAGTCGGATCCCGAGGAGGTGCAGGCGCAGTCGCAACAGCGACTCGAGCCCGCTGTCCGCATCTCCGCGGGCGATGTCCACGAGCCATCGAGCGATGTCGGGGAGCGCATCCCGGATTCGATTCCGGGCGGCGCGCGACAGCAGCCCTCGGCGCCACGCGGACTCGAAAGAGGCGAAGAACGCCTCGTCGCCTCCACATCGGTACAGATGCAGGAGCGCCGTCTCGACGTCGACCACTCCGAACCGGGTCGGCCCTTCGAAGAAGTGAGCGACGCAGACGCACCCCGGATGGGGATGGCTCCTGCCGTTGCGGCCGAGCCACACGTGGGGTGCGCCAGGATCGTCCAGGACCCACACGCCGTGGTGCCGAAGCGCAGCCCCACAGGTCGATGCGCCGCCGTGCGCCGCCGCGACGGCGACAGCGGCAGACAGGGCAGGGACGGCGAAGACGCCCGAGCGGATCCTTCGGATCCGGCCCTGCGCGACCGCGTCGGCCAACGCTCTCCGGCTGAGTCCCAGGCGCTGCAGCTGCGCACCGCGGGCGATGCCGCCCAGGCGGTCGAGTGTGGTCGAAGGATCCAGCATCCCCTCACCCTGTCGCTCGCGCCGTCCTCGTGGGGCCGCACTCCCGCAATCTGGGGAATGTCCGGTCCGAAGCCCGGTGGGGGAGGACGAGCGCCGGAGAACAGATGCACGACCCGGGAACGGATGCACGACGGATCCAGGCGAACGATCGTGCATCCGTACCCCGGTCGTGCAAACGGCATGTGCAAACCGCACCCACGCACCGCACCCGCCCCGAAAACCCCGGAAGCCGCGGCCCCGAGGGGACCGCGGCTTCCGTGTGAGCGGATCCGGCTCAGCCGGCGTGCGTCATCGACAGCAGGTCGAGCTTGGCGTCGAGCTGCTCGAGGGTCAGCTCGCCGCGCTCGACATAGCCGAGGTCGAGCACCGCGTCGCGGACCGTGATGCCCTTGGCGACGGCGTGCTTGGCGATCTTGGCCGCGGCCTCGTAGCCGATGAGCTTGTTCAGCGGCGTCACGATGGACGGGCTCATGCCGGCGAAAGCGGCAGCGCGCTCGACGTTGGCCTGCAGGCCGTCGATGGTCTTGTCGGCGAGCACGCGCACGGCGTTGGAGAGCAGGCGGATCGACTCGAGCAGCGCGGTGCCCATGACGGGGATCGCCACGTTCAGCTCGAACGAGCCGGAGGCGCCGGCCCAGGCGACGGTCGCGTCGTTGCCGATCACGCGGGCGCACACCATCAGCACGGCCTCGGGGATGACGGGGTTGACCTTGCCCGGCATGATCGAGGAGCCCGGCTGCAGATCGGGGATGTGCAGCTCCCCGAGACCCGTGTTGGGGCCCGAGCCCATCCAGCGCAGGTCGTTGTTGATCTTCGTCAGCGACACGGCGATCGTGCGCAGCGCGCCCGACGCCTCGACGAGGCCGTCGCGGTTGGCCTGGGCCTCGAAGTGGTCCTTGGCCTCGGTGATCGGCAGTTCGGTCTCGGCCGCGAGCAGCGCGATGACCTTCTGCGGGAAGCCGAGGGGGGTGTTGATGCCGGTGCCGACCGCGGTTCCGCCCAGGGGGACTTCGGCGACGCGGGGGAGAGCCGACTGCACGCGCTCGATGCCGAGGCGGATCTGGCGGGCGTAGCCGCCGAACTCCTGGCCGAGGGTGACCGGGGTGGCGTCCATGAGGTGGGTGCGGCCGGACTTGACCGCGTCCTTCCACAGCTCGGCCTTCGCCTCGAGCGCGACCGCGAGGTGGTCGAGCGAGGGGATGAGGGTGTCGATGAGCGCCTGGGTGACGGCGATGTGGACGGAGGTCGGGAACACGTCGTTCGACGACTGCGAGGCGTTCACGTGATCGTTCGGGTGCACGGTCGCGCCGAGGATCCGGGTCGCGAGGGTGGCGAGCACCTCGTTCATGTTCATGTTCGACGAGGTGCCGGATCCGGTCTGGTAGGTGTCGACCGGGAACTCGCCGTCGTGCTTGCCCGCCGCGACCTCGTCCGCCGCCTGGGCGATCGCGTCGGCGATGGCGCCGTCGAGGGTGCCGAGCTCCTTGTTGGCGAGCGCGGCTGCCTTCTTGATCCGGGCGAGGGCCGCGATCTGCGTCGACTCCAGTCCCTTGCCCGAGATCGGGAAGTTCTCCACGGCGCGCTGCGTCTGCGCCCCGTACAGAGCGTTCACGGGCACGCGCACCTCGCCCATGGTGTCGTGCTCGATGCGGTACTGCTCGTTATCGGTCACTGCTGTTCCTCCAGATGTGACGGGGTGATGAGGGGGGATGTTCAGGCGCGGGCGTCGCTGAGGCCCACGGTGACGACGGGCACGGCCGTGCCCTCGTTCAGCCGGTAGTTGGCGCCGACGATGCCCAGCTTGCCGTCGGCGACGGCCTGGGCGATCAGCTCCGAGGACTGCAGGAGGTCGCGCACGGTGTTGCGCAGGTGCTCCTGGCCCACGAGCTCGGCATCGATCTCGGCCACGGTGGATCCGCCGTGCTCGGCGAGCACCTTCCTCGCGGCCGGCACGATCGGGGCGACGAGGCGCCAGATGTGCGGGGGGAGCGGCGCGGCGTCGATCGCGGTGCCGTCGATCGCGGCGCGCACCGCGCCGCAGCTGTCGTGCGCGAGCACCACGATGAGCGGGACGCCGAGGATCGCCACGGCGTACTCCAGGCTCGCGACGATCGACTCGCCGAGGACCTGCCCCGCGTTGCGCACCACGAACAGGTCGCCGAGGCCCTTGTCGAAGATGATCTCGGCGGCGAGACGAGAGTCGGAGCAGCCGAACAGCGTCGCGAGCGGCGCCTGCCCGTCCACGAGTTCATGGCGCTTGCCCACGTCCTGATTGGGGTGCTCCGGGTCGCCCGCGACGAAGCGCCGGTTCCCCTCGCTCATGAGCTGCCAGGCCTCGTCGGGGGTGAGCGTGGTGGTGTCGGTCATCGTCCGCTTTCGAGTTGGTCGATCTGCGGGCTGATCTTGGCGACCAGCTCCGCCGTGCCCGCCTTGCCCAGGGCACCGTAGACGAGGACGTAGTCCTTGCCGACCTGCGTGCCGAGCGCGTAGTTGATGTTCGCCGCCGAGTCCGGGTTCGGGACCACGTACTCGTCCCACGAACGTCCGCCGATCTTCACCGTGCCCTTGGCGGAGGTGCCGCGCAGCGGGGTGGCGGCCCAGTCGGAGTCGGCGTCGAACGCCTGGGCGATGTGCGCATAGCCCCGGGCGTCGTCGGCCTGCGGTGCGACCGTGATGTCCCACACCGTGGGCTTGCCGTCGATCAGGACGGCCTTGTTCACGCGCCAGTTGTTGGGCGGGGTCGGCAGCAGCACCGGGCGGTTCAGGGTGCTCTGCGCGTTCTTGGCGGCGGCGGGGAGATCCACGGCGTTGGATCCCGTGAAGTCGCCGCGCGGCACGATGAGCACGATCAGAAGGACGACGCCGACGGTCGCGATGAGGGCGGCGATGAGGCCGCGGAACGTCTGGCTGGAGCGGTAGGCGGCGGAGGACGCGGCCTTGCGATCGGCGGTCTCCTGCGCGGTCTCGGGGCGGCCGAGCTCGGCGACGACCGGTGCGTTCTTCGGGGTGCGGCTCATCGTGCGTCTCCCTCGGAGGGGCGGGCCGCGTCCAGGCGGCGCTTCGCGCCGAGCAGCCACTCCTCGCAGCGTGCGGCGAGCGCTTCGCCGCGCTCCCACAGGGTGAGCGACTGCTCGAGCGTCGGGGCTCCCTGTTCGAGCTCGGCCACGACGCGGACGAGTTCGTCTCTCGCCTGTTCGAAGCTGAGGGCGGCGGGATCAGCGACGGTCGGCGCAGAGCTCCCTGCGGAGGCGGACGGCTCGTTCGACACAGTCACGCCTCCATCCTACCGGCGTGCGTCCGAGCCCTCTGCCGGTCCGTCGGAGCCCGCCGCCGGTCTCTCCTCATCGCGCGACTCGGCGATCTCCCCCTCCGACAGCGCGCGCAGCGAGCCGCGGTCGACGGTGAGGGTGAGGGCGGTGCCGGCAGGGGCGTCGGCGGCGGCGCGCACGATCACGCCGTCGTCGCGGTGCGCGATCGCGTATCCGCGGGCGAGGGTGGCTGCCGGCGACAGGGCGCGCAGCGAGGCGCGCAGCTCCGCCGTGCGCCTCGCCGCCGCGTCGATCGCACGTCCCACCGTGTCGCGGGAGCGGGCGGCGAGCAGCCACACCTCCTGCGCGCGGCGCTCGATGAGCGGTTCCGGATCCCGCAGCACGGGTCGCGAGCGCAACTGCTCGAGCTGGGCGATGTCGTGCGCGACGCGCTGCGACACCCGGGTGGTCGCGCGTGCTCGCAGCTGGGCGACCAGCGCGCGCTGCTCGCCGACGTCGGGCACCACGCGCTTGGCGGCGTCGGTCGGGGTCGAGGCGCGCAGATCCGCCACGTCGTCCAGCAGCGGATGGTCGTTCTCGTGGCCGATCGCGCTGACCACGGGCGTCGACGCCGCGGCGACCGCGCGCACCAGACGCTCGTCGCTGAAGCCGAGAAGGGTCTGCGGATCCCCGCCGCCGCGCGCGATGACGATGACGTCGACGTCGGGATCCGCGTCGAGCACCTTGAGCGCGGCCAGGGTCTCCGGCACGCAGCGATCGCCCTGCACCGCGGCATGCACGGTGCGGAAGCGCACCTGCGGCCAGCGCAGCTCGGCGTTGCGGTGCACGTCCTTCTCCGCATCGGAGTTCTCGCCCGTGATCAGTCCGATCACATGGGGGAGGAAGGGGAGCGGCTTCTTGCGGGAGGGATCGAAGAGACCCTCCCGACGCAGCTGCGCGCGCAGCCTCTCGAGGCGCTCGAGCTGGTCGCCGAGGCCGACGTGCTTCATCGCCGAGACCGTGAAGCTGAAATCTCCCGCCTTGACGAAGTAGTCGGCCTTGACCGCGGCGACCACGTGGTCGCCGACCGCGAGGTCGGCAGGGATCCGCGCCCGAACGCTCGACCACACCCTGATCGAGATCTGCGCATCCGAGCGGGTGTCCTTGAGGCGCGCGAAGACATTGCCGGCGCGCACGTTCCAGCTCGTGATCTCGCCCTCGACCCACACCGTTCCCCACTGCGCCACGAAGTCGCGGATCGTGGCGTTCAGCCTCGCGATCGAGGTCGGGGCGTCCGCCGAGGACTCGCGCGGCGCGACGGAGTCGGCGGGCGGGGCCTCGCCGGGGACGGAGGCTGCTTCGAAGACGGTCATCGCCTCCCCAGCGTAGCAATGGGCATCTGCCGGATCCCGGCCGGCTGTCAGGACGCCGCCGGTAGAATCGGGGCGTGAGTTCTCCCGTCGCGCTGCCCGTGCCGCAGATCCCTCGCCGCCGCCCCACGGCCGTGCGCGAGCCGCTCCAGGACCGTCCCGTCGACGGACGCAAGCGCGTGCTGCTCGCCGCTCCGCGCGGCTACTGCGCCGGCGTCGACCGCGCCGTGGTCGCCGTCGAGAAGGCCCTGCAGCGCTACGGCGCCCCCGTGTACGTGCGCAAGCAGATCGTGCACAACATCCACGTGGTCACCGAGCTCGAGGAGCAGGGCGCCATCTTCGTCGACGAGGTGGACGAGATCCCCGAGGGATCGCACGTCGTCTTCAGCGCCCACGGCGTCTCGCCGATGGTCGTCTCCGCGGCCGAGGACCGCCATCTGCACGCGATCGATGCGACCTGCCCGCTGGTGACCAAGGTGCACCGCGAGGCCGTGCGCTTCGCCCGCGACGACTTCGAGATCCTGCTCATCGGGCACGACGGCCACGAAGAGGTCGAGGGCACGGCCGGCGAGGCGCCGGATCACGTCACCGTGGTGAACTCCCCGGACGAGGCCGACACCGTCGAGGTGCGCGACCCGTCCAAGGTGGTCTGGCTCTCGCAGACGACGCTCTCGGTCGACGAGACCATGGAGACCGTGAACCGGTTGCGCACGCGCTTCCCGGAGCTGCAGGATCCGCCGTCCGACGACATCTGCTACGCCACCCAGAACCGTCAGGTCGCGATCAAGAAGGTCGCCGCCGATGCCGATCTCGTGATCGTGGTCGGATCCGCCAACTCCTCCAACAGCGTGCGCCTGGTCGAGGTCGCGCGCGAGTACGGCGCGAAGGCCGCGTATCGCGTGGATTACGCCGACGAGGTGCGCCAGGAGTGGCTCGACGGCGTCACGACGGTCGGTGTGACGAGCGGCGCCTCGGTGCCGGAGGTGCTCGTGCAGGAGGTCCTGCAGGCGCTCGCCGAGGCCGGCTACGGCGACGTCGAGGAGGTGCGCACGGCGGAGGAGGACCTGATGTTCTCCCTGCCGAAGGAGCTGCGCCAGGACGTCTCAGGGCAGCGCGACGAGCGAGCACTGGGCGGACGCAGCCGATGACCGATCCCGGTTCCGCGGAGCAGCCGCGTCGGCCCGCCTTCGGCGAATACGCGACTCCGGAGGAGCAGAGCAGGCGCGCGGGACGGCCGCTGGCGCCGCCCGTCGTGCACACGCCGCCGACGGCGCCTTCCGCCGTCCAGCCGGTGACTCCCGCGGAGGCCGCGGGGGAGCGCCCGGCGCACCCGGTCGACCGGATGGCATCGATCGCGCTGCTCGCCTACGGGCTCTGGAACGTGATCAGCACGGTCATCGTCTACCTCAGCCCGTCTTCGCTCCTGACGACGCTGATGCAGATGACGGGGATCTCCGGCACGTTCTCGAACTACGCGCAGGCACGGACCTGGGGCATCGTCGCCGGCGTCGTCCTGATCGGCGGCTGGATCGCGACCGCCGCATGGTCCGTGGCCCGGCTGCGGCGCGGCAAGCTCACGTGGTGGCTCCCGGTCGCGGGCGGCGTCGTCTTCGGAATGCTGGCGGCGCTCTGCCTGATGGTGCCGTTCTTCTCGGATCCGGCTGTCATCTCGTATCTGAACGCGCAGATGCAGAAGTAATCCTCTCCGATGAGAAGAGCCCGGCCCCTGCGGGGGCCGGGCTCTTCTCGATCCTGGGATCAGTGCGTGTTGCCGTTGTTGAACTGATGGCCGCCGCTTCCGGTGCCGTGGCCGCCGTGCGCGCCGGGACCGCGGCCGTCGGTGCCGGGCTCGACGTGGTTGGTCCTGGTGTGCACGATGTCGTAGTACACGCTCTGG
>NZ_NCKN01000120.1 GCF_002257455.1 Microbacterium sp. 13-71-7 | reverse complement strand
ACGCGCTCCTTCAGCGCGGCCACGAGCTCCACGTCATCAGGGACGGCCACGCGCAGCGCGAGGACCGGCAGTGGCGCGGTCATCAGGCGTCGATGGCCTCACGTGCGAGGCGGTCGGAGGAGTCGATGATGAACTCGCGTCGCGGAGCGACCTCGTTGCCCATCAGCAGCTCGAACACGCGCCCGGCCGCTTCCGCATCCTCCATGCGCACCCGCCGCAGCAGGCGGCCGGAGCGGTCCATCGTCGTGGAGGCGAGCTGTTCGGCATCCATCTCGCCGAGGCCCTTGTACCGCTGGATCGGCTCGTGCCAGCGCTTGTTCTGCTTGCGCAGCTTCGCGAGCAGCGTGTGCAGCTCGCCCTCGCTGTACGTGTAGATGGTCTCATTGGGCTTGGATCCGGGGTTCATCACGATCACCCGGTGCAGCGGCGGCACGGCGGCGAAGACCCGGCCGTCCTCGATGAGAGGGCGCATGTACCGGTAGAACAGCGTGAGCAGCAGGGTGCGGATGTGCGCGCCGTCGACATCGGCGTCGCTCATCAGGATGATCTTCCCGTAGCGCGCGGCGGAGAGGTCGAAGGAGCGGCCGGATCCGGCGCCGATCACCTGGATGATCGACGCGCACTCCAGGTTCGACAGCATGTCGCTGACCGAGGCCTTCTGCACGTTCAGGATCTTGCCGCGGATGGGCAGGAGCGCCTGGTACTCGCTCGTGCGGGCGTGCTTGGCCGTGCCGAGAGCGGAGTCGCCCTCGACGATGAACAGCTCGGTCTGGGCGATGTCCGTGGACCGGCAGTCGACGAGCTTCGCGGGCAGGGACGAGGACTCCAGCGCGTTCTTGCGGCGCTGGGTCTCCTTGTGGGCGCGGGCGGAGACGCGCGCCTTCATCTCGGCGACGATCTTGTCGAGCAGCATCGAGGCCTGGTTCTTGTCGTCGCGCTTGGTCGACGCGAAGCGCTCGCCGAGCGCCTTGCGCACGACCTGCGCGACGATCGTGCGCACGGCCGGAGTGCCGAGCACCTCCTTGGTCTGCCCCTCGAACTGCGGCTCCGGGACGTTGACGGTCAGCACGGCGGTGAGCCCCGCGAGCACGTCGTCCTTCTCGAGCTTGTCGTTGCCGGCCTTCAGGCGGCGCGCATTCTGCTCGACCTGGGCGCGCAGCACCTTCAGCAGCTCCTGCTCGAAGCCCTGCTGATGCGTCCCGCCCTTGGGCGTGGCGATGATGTTGACGAACGAGCGCATGCTCGTCTCGTAGCCGGTCCCCCAGCGCAGGGCGATGTCGACCTCGCAGACGCGCTCCACCTCGGTCGCGACCATGTGGCCGTCGGGCTGCAGCACCGGCACGGTCTCCTTGAACGTGCCGGTGCCCTGCACGCGCCAGGTGTCCGTGACCGGCGCATCCGTCGCGAGGTACTCGACGAACTCCGCGATGCCGCCCTCGTAGTGGTACGAGGTCTCGTTCACCGCATCCGCGGCGCCGGCGGCCTCGCCCTCGGCGCCGTCCTGCGACGCTGCGGCCGTCGAGGCGCGCTCGTCCCGGACGACGAGTTCGAGACCAGGCACGAGGAACGCGGTCTGCCGCGCGCGGGTCTCGAGGTCGGCGAGCTGGAACGCCGCATCCTTCGTGAAGATCTGCCGGTCCGCCCAGTAGCGGATCCGGGTGCCGGTCACGCCGCGCGGCGCCTTGCCGATCACGCGCAGCTCGCTGTTGTCCTGGAACGGCGTGAAGGGGGCGTCCGGCCGTTTCTCCCCCGCGTCCGTGAAGATCCCTGGCTCGCCGCGACGGAACGACATCGCGTAGACCTTGCCGCCGCGGTCGACCTCGACGTCGAGACGCTCGGACAGGGCGTTCACGACGGACGCGCCCACGCCGTGCAGGCCGCCGGAGGCGGCGTAGGAGCCGCCGCCGAACTTGCCTCCCGCGTGCAGCTTGGTGAAGACGACCTCGACGCCGGTGAGCCCTGTGCGGGGCTCGACGTCGACGGGGATGCCGCGGCCGCGGTCGTGCACCTCGACGCTGCCGTCGGGGTGCAGGATGATGTCGATCTTCGAGCCGTTGCCCGCGACCGCCTCGTCGACGGAGTTGTCGATGATCTCCCAGAGGCAGTGCATGAGGCCGGGCGAACCGTTCGAGCCGATGTACATTCCCGGCCGCTTGCGGACGGCCTCGAGACCCTCGAGGACCTGGAGGTGATGGGCGGAGTACTCGGCTGTCACAATCATCCATCGTATCGAGGAGCACCGACGCCGCCCCGACGACACTCCTTGCCGTCACCCGCTCGTCACCTCGCCCGTACGCGGTGAGCGAAACACGCCGTCTCGCGGGCATGACTCCCAGCTCTGCGTGGTTGTATTGAGCACACTCCAGACAGCGGACCCGAACAACGAGGAGGCATCGAGATGAACGCGACGACCGAACGGGACAGCACAGTCGTCCCCCGCCTCACGGCGATGGACCGATGCGACTCCTGCGGAGCCCAGGCCTACATCGCCGCCGAGGTCAACGGCAGCGAGCTGCTGTTCTGCGCCCACCACGGGCGCAAGTACGAAGAGAAGCTCCGTGCGGTGGCCACGAGCTGGCACGACGAGACGTCGCGACTGCTCGAGTCCTGACCCGCTCCCCCAGACAGAAACGCCCGGTGTCCTGCGACATCGGGCGTTTTCACGTCCGCCGCCGGGTCCGCGGGGCCGCGGCATCGCGCTCAGCGGTACTCGCGCCGCACGTGCGGCGTGAGCCGGCAGAGGATCTCCTCGCCGACCGTGCCGATCGCCTCCGCGAGGGTCGTCGGCGAGGACTCCCCGTGGCTGCCGCGGCCGAAGAGGACGACCTCGTCCCCGACCGCGACGCCGTCCCATCCCTCGACGCGCGCGGTGTCGTGATCCACGGCGAGGAGCGCTCGCGCCCCTGCGGGAGTACCGACCTGCACCCGGCCGGCGAGGATGCTCGGCAGCCCGTCGAAGGATCCGACCCCGACGACGACCTCATCGCCGTCGATCTCCCGCACCGGCGCCACGAGCTCCGCCGCGGGGGCGATTCCCGGCAGATCCGGTCCGTCTGCGGAGCGCACGCCGAAGCAGAAGGCGCCGACCCGCACGAGGGATCCGCGCAGTTCGGGGCGCGCCCAGGTCGCCGCCGACGCGGTGAGGTGCCGATAGGGCAGCTCGGCGCCGAGCTCGCCGGCGCGGCGCACGGCGTCGAGGAAGCGCGCCTGCGCGGCGTCGTCCTCCTCGTCGCTCGCCTCGGCGAGATGGCTCCAGGCGCCCACGAGCAGGACGTGCCCGGCCTCCTGCGCACGCAGGGCCGAGGCGACGCCCTCCTCCCACTCCTCGGCGGAGAGCCCGTTGCGGTGCAGCCCCGTGTCGACCTTGAGGTGGATGCGCGCCACGGCGCCGAGCGCGGCGGCGCGGGCGATCATGCGGCGCAGGTAGTCGAGGGTCCCGACGCCCAGATCGATCTCCGCGCGCAGGGCCGCGTCGATCTCCTCGTCGGTCGAGGTGACCCAGGCGAACAGCCGTGGAGCGCCGCCGACCTCGTCACGCAGCCGGAGGGCGGTGGGGATGTCGTAGGCGCCGAACCAGGCGACGCCCGCGTCCACGGCGACGCGCGCGGCCCACGCCGCGCCGAGGCCGTAGCCGTCGTCCTTGACCACCATCATCAGCGTGGACGGGGCGACGCGCGCGGTCACCGCCGCGATGTTGGCCCGCAGCACCGCTTCGTCGGCCCGCAGGACGGGTCCGGTCATGCCTCCCATGAACGCTCCGTCCGCTGCCCGACCACGGCGACGAGCTCCTCGACGCCCATTCCGGTGATCCGCGCCCACTCCGAGGCTCCGGTCCGCATCGGCCCGCGTCCGCCGAAGTAGGTCGCCTCGGCGCCCAGGGCGACGTCGGCCGTGCCGATGTCGACGACGCACACGTCCATGGCGATCCGGCCGACGATCGGGTGCACGACCCCGTCGATCTCGACCGAGGCGCGGCTCCCGAGCGCGCGCACGACGCCCTGCGCATAGCCGCCCGTGACGAGCGCCAGGCGCGAGTCCTCCGGAGCGCGGTGGATGTAGCCGTAGGAGACGCCGCCTCCGGCCGCGATGTCCTTGGTCGAGAGCACCCGGCCCACCACGCGCATCACCGGGGCCCCGTCCAGGGATCCGTCCGCGTCCGGCAGGCCGTACAGCAGGTGCGGATCCAGGTCCGGATCCTCGGTGCAGGTCGCGTCGAGCCCCTCCGCCCGCAGCAGGGAGAGCTCGGCCTCGCCGTCCACGCGCACGCGGCGCGCGCCGGCCGAGAGCACGGCGCGGGCGACGTCCACGAGTCCGTGCCCCCAGGCGTCGCGCCGGAGATCGGCGACGCCCGCTCCCCCGGCGGCGACGGCGGCCGCGGCCCCGGTCGCGAGAGCCGACCGGGAGATCAGCGAGCGCAGCATCGCACTCCGCGGCAGAGTGGCGGAGAGCGGCTCATTCACCGTTCCACCCTACCTGCGCCCCTCCACCCGGATCCGCCCGCCCGGCCCGCGCCCGGGGGTCTCGGAGGCGGGCCGCCTAGAATGGACCGGTTCCCGATCCCTCGACCCGGAGTACGCATGCCCTCGAACGGCCTCGGCCTCAAGTCCCGTCTCGGCTATCTCGCCGAGCGCGCCCGTCGCATCAACGTCGGCTCGGTGATCGAGCGCGCCAAGGAGGCGTCCGCGCAGCACGGCAAGGCCGTCCCCACCGTCGTGGTGGACATGCTGTGGTCGGCCGGCCGCCACAACGTCGGCTTCCAGGACTACATCGACTACGACTTCGCGATCCTGAACCGCGCGGAGCGGGCGACCTACATGACCCACCCGGTGTCGAACCAGATCTCCGAGCGCTACGCCCACCCCGACTACCGGCACCTGTTCCACGACAAGATCGAGTTCGACGAGAAGTTCTCCGACTTCCTCCGTCGCGAGTGGATGGTCGTGAAGCCCGGGAACGCCGAGGAGCTGCGCGCGTTCGTGGAGCGCCAGGGCACCGTCATCGTGAAGACGCCGATGGGACAGGCCGGATCCGGCGTGTTCCGCTACCACGCCGCCGACATCTCCGACTGGGATGCGTTCCACGCCGACCTGCTCGGCAAGGGCCGTCTGCTCGTCGAGGAGGTCATCCGGCAGCATCCCGACCTCGCCGCGGTCTGCCCCGGCACGGTCAACACGACGCGCGTGACGGCCTTCTTCGACGGCGAGAAGACGCACATCCTCGCGATGGCCCAGAAGTTCGGTCGCGGCGAGGTCAGCGATCAGATGTCCTTCGGCGGCTTCTACACGATGCTCGACGAGGACGGCCACGCCGTGAGCGCCGGCTACGACTCGCACGGCCACGTGCACGAGCTGCACCCCGACTCCGGCTTCCGCATCGCGGACTTCCAGTTGCCGATGATCGACGAGGTCAAGGCGTTCGTGGATCAGGTCGCGCGCGTCGTGCCGCAGGTGCAGTACGTCGGATGGGACATCGTGGTCGGCCCGGACGGGCCCGTGCTCGTGGAGGGCAACTGGGGCGCCGGCGTCTACGAGAACAAGCCCAGCGTCTCCGGCATCCGCACCGGCCACAAGCCCCGCTACCAGGCCGCCATCAAGTTCTGAGCGTGACGCCCTTCGTCTCGCTGCGCTCGCTCAGGGACCGGAGCATCGGTCCCTGAGCGAGGAGCGCAGCGATGAGACGAAGGGCGGTCCCTGAGCGAGGAGCGCAGCGATGAGACGAAGGGTCAGGCCGGGCGGATGATGCCCATCGGCGTCGACTCCGTGCCCTGACCGAGCGGGTTGTCCTTGAGGATCGCGACGAGTCGCTTCTCGGCGGCCTTCTCGAGCGTGGAGCCGAGGATGTTGCCGCCGAGGTCGTTGATGTCGACCACGGCCACGTCGCACACGCCGCCGATCAGCCGCTGCATCTCGTGCGCCACCTCGCGCGGCCGCGCCGGGCCCAGCACGACCGAGCGGTCGTAGGGCGGCATGGTGCCCTCGGTCGGTCCGTCGATCGCGCGCGCCTTCTCACCGGCGATCCGGTAGAAGTCGCCGCGGCGTCCGAACGCCTTCGTCACGGCGGAGACGGCCGCCGCGAACAGGATCCGGGGCGTCCCGCACTCCCGCAGGGCCATCTCCATCGTCTCGGGCATGCCGAGGCCGATGCCGTAGGGCGTGCGCGTCACGTACTTCGACAGGAAGAACGCGAGTTTGCGCGGCTGGATCTCCTCGAGCAGGAACGACCGGCCCTGGGTGATGCCGACGATCTTCTCGGTGATGAAGAGGAGGTCGCCTTCCTTCACCTCACCCGCGGCGTACTCGGTGACGATGTCGGCGAGCACGTCGCCCGGCATGACGACCTTGGTGCGGATCGGAATCCGCAGCCAGCGCGCGCCGTCGACCGAGATCTCGAGGTTCTTGCCGTCGTTGGGCCTCGCCTCCGCGCTCACTCGAGGTAGTCCCGCAGCGACTGCGAACGGCTCGGGTGACGCAGCTTCGCCATCGTCTTGGACTCGATCTGACGGATCCGCTCGCGGGTCACGCCGAAGGTGTCGCCGATCTGGTCGAGCGTCTTGGGCTGGCCGTCGCCGAGGCCGAAGCGCATGCGGATCACGCCCGCCTCGCGCTCGGACAGGGAGTCGAGCAGCTGCTCGAGCTGACGCTGCAGCATCGTGAAGCCGACCGCGTCGGCCGGGACGACCGCCTCGGTGTCCTCGATGAGGTCGCCGAACTCGCTGTCGCCGTCCTCGCCGAGCGGGGTGTGCAGCGAGATCGGCTCGCGGCCGTACTTCTGCACCTCGATGACCTTCTCCGGGGTCATGTCGAGCTCGCGGCTCAGCTCCTCCGGGGTGGGTTCGCGACCGAGGTCCTGCAGCATCTGCCGCTGGACGCGGGCGAGCTTGTTGATGACCTCGACCATGTGCACGGGGATGCGGATGGTGCGGGCCTGGTCGGCCATGGCGCGGGTGATGGCCTGGCGGATCCACCACGTCGCGTAGGTCGAGAACTTGAAGCCCTTGGTGTAGTCGAACTTCTCGACCGCACGGATGAGACCGAGGTTCCCCTCCTGGATGAGATCCAGGAACTGCATGCCGCGACCCGTGTAGCGCTTCGCGAGGGAGACGACGAGACGCAGGTTGGCGCCGAGCAGGTGGCTCTTGGCGCGCTGACCGTCACGGGCGACCCACTGCAGGTCGAGTCCGAGCTGACTGGTCTTCTCGGCCGCCGACATCGCCGAGAGCTTCTCCTCGGCGAACAGGCCGGCCTCGATCCGCATCGCGAGTTCGACCTCTTCGGCCGCGTTCAGCAGCGCGACCTTTCCGATCTGCTTCAGGTAGTCCTTGACCGGGTCGGCGGTGGCGCCGGTGATCTGCGTCGAGTAGACGGGGACGTCGTCCTCGTCGTTCGAGCTGATTCGGATCGCACCGGTCGGCAGCGGCTCGGCGAAGGCGGGCTTGGCGCCCTCCTCCTCGTCGCCGTCATCCGTCGCGTCGGCAGGAGCCTCGTCGGCGGACTCGGCTTCGGCCTCGTCCTTGCTCTTCGCCCTGGACGTCTTCTTGGCCGCAGGCTTCTTCGCCGCCGCCTTCTTCGGAGCCGCCGGCTCCGCGGCGTCGACGGCCTGGGCCTCGACCTCCTCGGGCTCGGCCTGGTCGTTCTTCGTCCGGGTGTTCTTCTTCGTGGCAGTCGTCACGTCTCGCCTTTCAACGGAGCGCTTGCGCGGGCGCCCTGTGCTTTTTCGGCCTGTGAGCCTCACGGCCCGTGCCCTTGCGGGCACTAGTAAGACCCTTGTCAAGTCCCCAGACCTTGCGGAATGGGTATTGACAACGGGTCGTCAGATAAGTATCGCACACTCTGCGCGCGCAGACGCCGGATCCCGCATTCTGCGTGGATCCTTTCGGGACACTCCCGGGATCGGCTCAGATCCGGCCGTTCTTGTCCTCGTCGCCGCCCGGGCGCGTGGCCAGGAATCGCTCCAGCTCCGCCGCCAGCTCGTCGGCGCTGGGGAGGGACCTCTCGTCGAATCCGGCGGGCGCCTCGTCCTCGAGCTCGAGGCCGGACATGTAGGCGTCGTAGCGGTGCTCGAGCGTCCGCACCATCTGGCCGAGCTCCTCGTTGTCTCGCACCTGCTCGTCCACCCGCTCGAGGTACTCCGTGCGCTTGTCCCGCAGCGCGTCCGTGAGCAGCACCAGCCCGGTCGCGGCCATCACCTTCTCCGCGGCGGTGAGCACCGCGTCCGGATACTCGGTATCGGCGAGGTAGTGCGGCACGAGGAGCACGAAGCTCGCGACGCTGCGCTCCGCCTGCACGAAGCGGTACTCGAGCAGATGCCCGGCCGTGCCGGGGACCTGCGTGCGCGGGCGCCACACCGAGTGCGCGGCGGTGAGCTCCGCCCTGTTCCCGCTCGCCGTGACCCCGATCGGCCGTGTGTGCGGCACCGGCATCGCGATCGAGTGCACCCAGGTGACGGTGGAGACGTCGTACTCCGCGGCGAAGTCGAGGACGACGTCGGCGAAGGCGTTCCAGGCGAAGTCGGGCTCGTAGCCGGCTAGAAGGAGGAACGGCCGCCCGAGCGCGTCGTGCGCGAGCGACAGCTCCAGCCGCGCGGGCTTGAGCTCGGCGATGTGATCCTGATCGAAGGTGAGCACGGGCCGGCGGGCGCGGTAGTCCAGCAGGAGGTCGTTGTCGAAGACGAGCACCGGCTGCGGATCCGTCGTCTCCGCGAGGTGATCGATGAGCCCCGACACCGCGGATCCCGCATCCGTGAAGCCGGTCAGCAGAATGACGAGCGGAAGGCCGGACGGCACGCCACCGGGGTAGGCGACGCGTTCGTGGATCTCTCCGGAGATGGGCATGCCTCCATGCTACGAGCCGCCCCGCCGCGCGGATCCGCTGAGCGCTGAGAGCGAACACGCGGAGGGCCCATCCTCTCCCCGCGCATCGCGCCGAACCTAGGATGGAGACCATGACGTCTCCTGCGCTCGAGCTGCACACAGGCGCTCCGGCGGACGCGAACGCAGATGCGGTCGTGCTCGTCGTCGCCGGTCTCACGGACACCCCGGAAGACCTGTCCCCCTTCTCCTCCACTCACGCCGCGCTGACCGCGGTCGGCTTCACCGGGAAGGCGGGCGCCTACACGCGGATCCCTGCACCCGATGTGGCGGACGTGCCGGTCGCCGTCGTGAGCGCCGGTTCCGCCCCCGATGCGCACGCCGTGCGCGAGGCCGTCGGCGGCGCGCTGCGCACGCTCACCGGCTTCGACCGCGTCTCCGTGCTGCTCGGCGACGCCGTCGCGGAGCATGCGCCGGCCGCCGCCGAGGGTGCGCTGCTGGGCGGATACCGGTTCGACGACTACCGCTCCGGCGACCAGCCGAAGCGCGCGGGGACGGTCGTGCTGCACGCCGAGCTCGCGGCGGAGGACGCTGCGCACGCCGCGGCGCTCGCCGAGGCCGTGGCGCTGACCCGGGATCTCGTCACCACCCCCGCGGAGTGGCTGGGACCCGAGGATCTGGCGCAGCGCGCCGTCGAGGAGCTCACCGGGCTCGAGGTCACCGTCGACGTGCTCGACGAGACCGCACTCGCCGCAGGCGGCTACGGCGGCATCCTCGGCGTCGGACAGGGATCCGACCGCCCGCCGCGTCTCGTGCGCCTCGACTACTCCCCCGCCGGCGCCACCGGGCACATCGCCCTCGTCGGCAAGGGCATCACCTTCGACACCGGCGGCCTGTCCCTGAAGCCGCCGGCCGGCATGGTCGGCATGAAGACGGACATGGCGGGAGCGGCCAGCATCCTCGCCGCGACCAAGGCCGTCGCGGCCCTCGGCCTGCCGATCCGCGTCACCGCCTGGCTGTGCATCGCGGACAACATGCCCTCGGGCTCCGCGATCCGCCCGGGCGACGTGCTGCGCTTCGCCGACGGCCAGACCGTCGAGGTTCTCAACACCGACGCGGAGGGCCGACTCGTCCTCGCCGACGGTCTGGTGGCCGCGAGCCGTGAGAACCCGGACGTGATCCTCGACGTCGCCACCCTGACCGGCGCGATCATCGTCGCGCTCGGCATGCGTCACACCGGCGTGTTCGGAGACGACGACACCGTGCAGGAGGTGCTGGCCGCGGCATCCGCCACCGGCGAGCTCGCATGGCCGATGCCGCTCCCCGAGCACATGGAGGACGAGCTGAAGTCGCCGATCGCGGACATGGTCAACGCCAAGATCGGCGACCCCGCCGGCGGCTCGCTCTTCGCCGGCCTGTTCCTGCGCCGCATGGTCGGACGCACCTCCGACGAAGCCGATGCGCCGCGCATCCCCTGGGCGCACCTCGACATCGCCGGCTCGTCCGAGCACAAGGGAGCCCCCTACGGCTTCACCGACAAGGGCGCCACCGGCGCGATCGTGCGCACGCTGATCGCTTTCGCCGAGGCGCGAGCGAACGGAGCAGACGCATGACCGCCCACACCTTCGACATCGTGATCCTCGGCGGCGGCAGCGGCGGATACGCCGCGGCCCTGCGCGCGGCCGAGCTCGGCAAGTCGGTCGCCCTGATCGAGAAGGACAAGGTCGGGGGCACCTGCCTGCACCGCGGCTGCATCCCGACCAAGGCGCTGCTGCACTCCGCGGAGATCGCCGAGAACGTGCGCGACGCGGCCAAGTACGGCGTCGGCGCCTCCTTCGAGGGGATCGACCCGGCCGGCGTCCGCGCCTACCGCGAGGGCATCGTCGCGAAGAAGTACAAGGGCCTCGAGGGCCTCGTCAAGGCCCGCGGCATCACCGTCGTCAGCGGTGAGGGGACTCTGCGCCCCGACCGCTCCATCGCGGTCGGCGAGGACGTCTACACCGGCGCCGATGTGATCCTCGCGACCGGTTCGTACAGCCGATCGCTGCCCGGTCTGGAGATCGGCGGCCGGATCCTCACCAGCGAGCAGGCGCTCGCGCTCGAGGAGGTCCCGCAGCGCGTCGTCATCCTCGGCGGCGGCGTGATCGGCGTCGAGTTCGCCAGCGTGTGGCGCTCGTTCGGCGCCGAGGTCACGATCGTCGAGGCGCTCGACCACCTCGCCCCGAACGAGGACCTCGCGCTCAGCAAGGGTCTGGAGCGCGCATTCCGCCGCCGCGGGATCGCCTACTCGCTGGGCGTCCGGTTCGCGAGCGCGACCCAGACCGAGAACGCCGTCACCGTGACCCTGGAGAACGGCACCGCCTACGAGGCCGACTACCTGCTCGTCGCCGTCGGCCGGGGCCCCGCCACGGCCGGACTCGGATTCGAGGAGGCCGGCGTCGCCATGGACCGCGGCTTCGTCCTCGCAGATCCCGAGCTGCGCACGAACGTAGATCACGTCTGGGCCGTCGGCGACATCGTGCCCGGTCTGCAGCTCGCCCATCGCGGCTTCCTGCAGGGCATCGCCGTCGCCGAGCGCATCGCCGGACTGACCCCCGCGGTCATCCCGGACGCGGAGATCCCCCGTGTCACCTACTGCAGCCCCGAGGTCGCCTCGGTCGGCGTGACCGAGGCCGCCGCGATCGAGGCCTTCGGCGCCGATGCGGTCGTCTCCTACGAGTACAACCTGGCCGGCAACGGCAAGAGCGAGATCATCGGCACAGGCGGACTCGTCAAGGTCGTGCGGCAGAAGGACGGTCCCGTGCTGGGCGTCCACCTGCTCGGCGACCGGGTCGGGGAGCTCATCACGGAGGGGCAGCTGGCGGTGAGCTGGGAGGCGCACCCCGAGGACATCGCCCCGCTGATCCACGCCCACCCGACCCAGAGCGAGGCGCTCGGCGAGGCGTTCCTCGCCCTCGCCGGCAAACCGCTTCACGCAATGTGAAACTTTTCTTACGCATCGTGGAAATCACAACTGGGCTGAAGGCCTGGTTGCCCACTAAGCTGAACACCATCACGATCTTTCCTAAGGAGACTCCGTCATGAGCACACCCGTGGTCCTTCCCGCCCTCGGCGAAAGCGTCACCGAGGGCACTGTGACCCGTTGGCTCAAGCAGGTGGGCGACACCGTCCAGGCCGACGAGGGCCTGCTCGAGATCTCGACCGACAAGGTCGACACCGAGATCCCCTCGCCGGTCAGCGGCGTGATCGAGGAGATCCTCGTCAACGAGGACGACACCGTCGAGATCGGCGCGGTCCTCGCCCGCATCGGCGACGGCTCCGGCGCATCCGCCCCGGCCGCCCCCGCTGCCGAGGCCGCCCCCGCCGCCGAAGCCGCTCCCGCTGCTCCCGCCCCGGCCGAGGCCCCCGCGCCTGCCGCCGAGCCCGCGCCTGCCGCTGCAGCCCCCGCCGCATCCTCCGACGCGACGGACGTGCGCCTCCCCGAGCTGGGCGAGAGCGTCACCGAGGGCACCGTCACCCGCTGGCTGAAGCAGGTCGGCGATGACGTGGCCGTCGACGAGCCGCTGCTCGAGATCTCGACCGACAAGGTCGACACCGAGATCCCCTCGCCGGTC
>NZ_NCKN01000119.1 GCF_002257455.1 Microbacterium sp. 13-71-7 | reverse complement strand
GACCTCCCGCTGCGCTGGGTGCACAACTCGGACCTCACGGATCCCACGCCCTTCCTCGCCGAGGACCTCGCCCTGCTCACGACGGGGACGCAGTTCGCCGACGACGACCCCGACGGCACCCGCGCATACGTGGAACGGCTCGTCGACAGAGGCGTGGTGGCGCTGGGCTTCGGCACAGAGGTGCACCGCAGCGGGATCCCCGCGGATCTCGCCGCCGCCTGCGCGCAGACCGGACTGCCGCTGTTCGAGGTCCCCTACGGCACTCCGTTCATCGCCGTCGCGCGGGCGCACTCCGAGGCGATCGCCGCGCAGGCCTACGCCAGACGCACCTGGGCGCTGGAGACCCAGCGCGCCCTGTCGGTCGCGGCGCTCCGTCCGCACGGGCTGGAGTCCACGCTCACCGAGCTGTCCCGCCGCCTCGGCTGCCGCGTGGGCATGTACGACGCCTCGGGACAGCTCGCGCACGAGCACCCCTCGGGCGGGGCCTCCCCCGTCGTCGCCGCAGCCGCGGCGGATCTCCTCGCCCGCGGGGGCTCGGCGAACCGGGTGGTGCAGGACGGCGATGCGGCGCACACCCTGCTCACCGTGGGCCGCGCAGGCCACCTGCGCGGGGTCGTCGCGATCGCGAGCGGCACCCTGGATCCGGAGACCCGCGCGGTGGTGACCTCGGTCATCGCGATGGCAGGGCTCTCGCTGGAGCAGAGCGAGCAGCTCGCGCGGAGCAGGAGGCGGCTGCACAGCCAGCTGCTCGCGTCGCTGCTCGCCGATGACCCGACTCTGGCCCGACGCGTGCTCGGCGCCCTGCCGCCGGCGCCCATGGTGGTCGCGGTCGCCGCGGGCCCGCATCAGGGCGCCGTCGTCGAATGGTGGGAACGCCAGCACGGCGACGCCGCGCCGGCCGTGTTCCTCGCGGAGTCGGAGGACGGCCTCGTGATGTGCCTGAGCGTCGCCGACGCCGGGGTGCTGGATGAGGTCGCCGCCCGCACCGAGGTGCGGATCGGCGTCTCCGCGCCCGAGGAGTACAGCGGCTTCTCCCGGGCGCACGCGCAGGCGCTCACCGCGCTGCGCCGTGCGGGCGAGGCGGTCACGCGTTACGCGGACAGCGCCGAGTCCAGCGTGCTGGCGGCCTTCGCGACCGACGAGGCGCGGCTGATCGCCGAGTCCCTGCTCGCGCCTCTCCGCCAGCACGACGCCCAGGAGGGGGCGGAGCTGGAGCGCTCGCTCCGGATCTGGCTCGAACACGACACCCGCCTGGAGCCGGCCGCGGCCGCGCTCGGCGTGCACCGACACACGCTGCGCACCCGCATCGCCCAGGCGGCGTCGATCCTCGGTGCGGATCTGGGATCCTTCCCGGCACGGGCCGAGCTCTGGGCGGCGCTGCGGACCGCCGGCGACTGAGCCGGACGCGCGCCGGCTGTGCGCCGCCTCGGTATGAACGGCTCAGCGCTCGACGCCATCCTCGGCTCCACGACCCGAGAACCGCGACGCCGGGTCGTAACGGTGATTCCACCGCTCCTGCGCCAGCATCACGTCGACAGTCTCATCACCCAGCCGTGCACGCGCCCCCGGATCCTCGATGCACTGCGCAACGATCTCCGCCACCAGCGTCGGATCGCTCCGCAACCACCGCGCATTCCACGCCAACACCTCACCCGCCCTCGTCGCCACCCCGAACCGCTTCGACGACGCCGACGCATACGCCAACTCCGACCACGCGAACTCACGCCGCCTGCGGAACGGAGCCCCGACGACCAGCCCGTCCTCATCGACTCGGATCCACGCCGCGTTGATCGTACGCACGGCCAGCCAGATGCTGCGAGGGATTTCCACCACCAGGAGGAGTCCTAACAGCCCCTTGCCGGGGTTCCGGTAGTGGCCGGATCCTGACGCGTCCAAGGATGCGATCGCCGGGAAGAAGACCAATAGCCCCGCGACGGAGACGACGAGCATGGCGAGCCCGAGCCACGCGGTGCGCCGCGTGGAGGTGAACAGCATGCGGCCACTGTCCACGCGCGCGTCGATCCGACCGCCATTCATCGCGGTCGTCGAACGTCGCGCCACTTCCTCGAGCACCATGAGCAGCACGAAGCAGACGCCCAGCACCTTGAGCTGCCACACCGCGAACACCAGCAGGTACACGCCACCGAGGAGGAGCACGCCGATCAGGAACGGCCCCGCCATGGCTCCCCCGCGGCGCACCTCGGTCTTCTCCGGCAGCGGATCCGCGAGCACCGCCGCGCCGATGTACTCCTGGCGCCGCGACCACCGGACGCGTCCATCGTCGACCATCATCGTGCGACGCCTCCCGTCAGGTCCATCCACCGATCCGTCCACCAGTCTCCGATTTCTTCACCAAGATCGCCGGCGACAATCAGACCGTCGGCAGACCAGGAGTAGATTCCCTCCCTCCACGAGGGCGGCGTCGACTGCCAACCGCTGACAAGCCCGCCTCCCACAAGCATCGCGGTGAGTCCCACAACGCCAGCACCTGCTAACGTGCCGACTTCCAGGAATCCTGCGATACTCCCCCCGATCAAGCCGCCGGCGACGCCCGAGCCCCATGCGACAGCCACGTCGACAGGTTCCCCGCCCTGGGCGATGTCCCAGACCCCCACGCCGATGTCGAGCGCACCCCCGACGACGGGCAGCATCTTCCGTGACGCGCGCACCAGGTCGGCGATCGAGTCCATCGTCGAAGCGGTCCCACGCAGGTGCTCGGGAAGTCCTGCGGCGATCTTCTCCTGCATCCGTGCCTTCAGAGCCGGATCACCGGTCACACCACTCTTGCGGACCAGTTCACCCGCCGCGTCGCGATAGTTGGCGGCCGATGCCTGCAGATCCTTCGCCTTCTGCTCCCACGACAGATCCAGATACGACTCACCCGCCGTCTTCCCGATCTCGCCGGCGGTCCGCAGCTGGTCCAACATCTCATCGGCATAGCTCGACATGGGAAGGCCGGCCGCGTAGTCGATCAGGTTCGAGAAGATCCACGCCTCATGGTCGGCATGCCAGTCCACCACGTCGTTCTGGATGCGGCCGTACTCCCGCCGTTGATCGGTGAACGTCTTCCACGCGGGATAGCGCGGATCATCTCGCGATTGAGGCACTTCGGGATACGGCCACTCCGGGGCGAAGACCTCGGTCCCCTCCACGCGGAGTCCGCACTCTTTCGCATACTTCAAGAACCCCTCGAAGTGCGCCTGGATCCGCTCCACCTTGCCCGCGAAGACGTGGAGCGTCTCTGCGAACGGACCGGCGATGTCGGTGATCTGCCGCGCGGCGGAGACCATGTCCATCGAGATGTCGCTGAAGGCGTCGGCGGATGCACCGCTCCAGCTGCGGTCGACGCCATTGACGTTCACGCCGCTGGTGTAGTCGATCGAATCGCCGGT
The DNA here is from genome assembly GCF_002257455.1 of Microbacterium sp. 13-71-7. Classification (GTDB taxonomy): domain Bacteria; phylum Actinomycetota; class Actinomycetes; order Actinomycetales; family Microbacteriaceae; genus Microbacterium. The sequence goes on along the minus strand of NZ_NCKN01000119.1, from coordinate 9,110 downwards.
GTCTTCCACCTTGTGCCGCAGCCACTCGGCCGCGACGCGGATCCCGGACGGGCTGCCTCCGACCTCGATGCGCATCGATGCGCTCATGATGCGGCGTCCTCCAGAGCCTGAGCGACTTTGTTCAGCTCTTCGGCCGTGCGCTCCTCATCCGCCATCACACCATCGGCGATGTCCCGCACAATGGCACCGAGGGCCGCGTCCACCTGACCGAGCGCTCCGATCCACATCCCCATCCGGACGATGACGTCGGCGATCGCATCCGACCCCTCGCCGCCGTCGACGGAAGCAGGCATCGACTGCACTGCCGCACGCGCCAGCTCCGCATCCGCGGAGACCAGCCGGTCGATACCGCGGAGATGCTCGGGGTCGACCGCGATCCTGGTCATGCGCCCCACCTCCGGGGGCGCGTCCCGGTAGCGGTGAGATCCGCATCGACCAGGATCCGTGTGACGTCCTGCGCGCTCGCAAGCCTCACCAGCTCCGCGGAGGCGGCGACCATCCACCGGGCGTCCGCACCTGCTCCGCGGCGCAGGCGATCGAGCGCCGAGTAGACGACGATGGCCTTCTGCCCGTTCGTGAGACGGCGGACATCGATGCGCATCCGATCGTCATCGCTCGGCTCGGCCGGCACATAGACGAACGGCGGCAACGGCTCTTGAGAAACGACTTCCATGCATACCCCCCGGTGCGGCCAGTCTAGGGGTGCGGCGGATCGCGTTTCGCCCGTCCGGCGTCATACGTCAGCGCGTGCGCGCCGCGATCATCTCGGCCGCGGTGCCGCGGAAGATCGGGCCGTGCCCGACCACGATCGAGCGCTCCGGCAGATCGCGCAGACGCTCGAGGCTCTCCGGCGTCTGCTCCGGGTCGTCGCTGAACGGGCCGAGCTGCACGTCCGTGGAACCGTTCAGGACGTGCCGGGTGGTGAGCGCGTCACCGACGAAGATCGCGTCGACGGCGGGGACGCGGATGGCGACGGATCCGGGCGAGTGACCGGGGAGGCCGATGATCTCCGGCGATCCGGGCAGATCCAGGACGTCGCCGTCCCGCATGGTGCGCACCGCGCCGAGGTGCTTCGTGCGCATCCCGCCACGACGCAGCGCGGCGGCGAAGAACTGCAGCGTCGGGCCGAGCCGCATGGCGCCGCCTGAGGCCCCTGGCGTCTTCTCCCCCTTTGCGCGCCCCGCGTCGGCCTCGTGCACGAACGTCGGCACGTCGAACTCCGTGCGCAGCCACTCGGCGATGCCGATGTGATCGCTGTCGCCGTGGGTGAGCACGACGCCGCGGATGTCCTCGGGGCGCCGGCCCGCTGCGGCGAGCGCCTGCTGCAGGATCCGCCGGTCGCCCGGCAGGCCCGCGTCGATGAGCGTGATGCCCTCGTCGGTGACGACGGCATGCATGGCGACGATGTCGTCGCCGATCCGGATGAGCTCTGCGTTCATGATGGCTACGTTATATAGCTATGATGGCTACTGTCAATAGCCATATGATCGAATTGCGGCAGCCGCCCCGCGGTCGCCACGGAGGAGGACCCGATGCCCGCACCGCAGCGCGTCACGCGCGCCGCGCTCACCGCCGCCGCGCGCGCCATCGCCGAGGACGAGGGCATCGACGCCGTCACGATCAGCGCTGTCGCGGCGGCCGTCGGAGTGCGCCCGCCCAGCCTGTACAAGCACATCGCCCACCGGCACGACCTGCTGCGGCTCATCGCCGACGACGCCGCCCGCGAGCTCGACCAGGACGTGGCCGCCCTCGCCGGATCCACGACCGACCCCGCCGCCATGCTCACGGCGATCGCGCGGGCGTTCCGGGCGTTCAGCGCCCGCTCCCCCCGCGCGTCCTCCCTGCTGTTCTCGGGCGCGGCGCTCGGCACGGAGGGTGCGGAGCCGCAGTCCGAGGGCATGATCGCGCTCACGCGCACCCTGCTGAGCGCCGTGCAGGCGACGACGCCGTCGGATCCGCTCCCCGCCGCCCGCACTCTGACGGCTTGGGCGCACGGCTTCTGCACCATGGAGCAGGCGGGCGCGTTCCAGCTCGGCGGCGACGTGGACGAGGCGTTCGAGTTCGGCCTGAGCACGCTCGTGGGGGCGCTCACCGCGCACCGCTGAGCACTCCCCCCGCGATTCCGGCCACCCTGCCCGCGGTCGGTGCACCGGCGTAGTGTGGGCGCATGGAGGGCTTCGAGGATCCGGACCACGCGGGCGGCGCCCCGGTCTCCGATCCCGGTGCGGCCTCCGAGGCGCTCGCGGCGATCGATGGCCTCGCCGCAGCGATCGACGCGGACCGCGCCGCCGGCCTCTTCGGCCGCTGGGGCCTCGCCACCGCCGTCGACGCGAGCACCGGCGAGACACTCCTCCCGCAGCAGCTGTTCGAGGCGCTGCACGAGCGGGCGGGACTGAACGCGACCTGGCCGATCGGCAACGCCGGCCTGCTGCAGACGTACGGATCGCTCCTCGCGCCCTCGGGCGCCGGTGACCTGATCCGTGAGCGCTGGCTCGGTCCGGAGCTCGCGACCGGGCTGGGCCTCGACGGCGCGCACTTCGCGCCATGGGAGGGATCCCGCACACTGCTCGACCGCGCCACCGAGGCCGCCGCCGTGCTGCTCGCGTCAGGCGGGGAGTTCTCCTGGTACTCGCTCGCGGACGGCAGGGCCACCCGGGCCGTGCTGAGCCACGAGCACGACGGATCCCGCGCGCTCGCCTACGCGGTGGCGCCGGCGCCCGGCACGTCGCCGCTCCTGGTCGCCCTGCTCCCCGTGGCCCAGGCCGAGACCGTCCGCCGCGACCTCGACGAGGCCGCGTCGCGCCTGCGCTGGCACGCCGCCTGACTCCTCCACTTCCGAGTCGTCCCCATCAGCGCACCCCCTGGGCTCCGCTGACAGGGACGACGCAGAGATGGCGCGCACCGCATTCCGAGTCGTCCCCGCCAGCGCACGCCCTGGGCTCCGCTGATGGGGACGACTCGGAAGTGGGGCGGGCTAGGCGGGGGCGTGGGCCTCGAGGAACTCGTACACGTCGGTCGTGTCGACGCCGGGGAACGCCCCGGTCGGCAGCGTCGCCAGCAGGGTGCGCGGGGTGCGCACGTTCGGCCAGGACTGCTCGCGCCAGCGCTTCTCGAGATCGGCCGGAGCGCGCCGGCAGCACACCTCGACCGAGTGCTTCGAGACGCCCCGGTTGGGGGTGTCGCGCCCGATGAACCACTTGGTGTCGTCGAAGCGCACCCCCACGCTCACCGAGTGCAGGCCCTCGCTCGACGGCTCCACGCGGGCGGTGCACCAGTACGTCCCGTTGCCCGTGTCGGTGTACTGGTAGTACGGGTTGAACCGGTCCTCCTCCTCGAACACGACCCGGCTGGTCCACCGCCGGCAGCACATCTGCCCCTCGATGGATCCGAGCCGGTCGGTCGGGAAGTTCACGTCGTCGTTCTCATACGCCTTGGTGATCGTGCCCGACTCGTGCACCTTGAGGAAGTGCACCGGGATGCCCAGGTGCCGGGTGGCGAGGTTCGTGAACCGGTGCGCGGCCGTCTCGTACGACACGGAATAGGCGTCGCGGAGGTCCTCGATCGAGATCGCCCGGCGCTCCTTCGCGTCCTTCAGCACGGGCACCAGGTGCTCCTCCGGCATGAGCAGCGCACCCGTGAGGTAGTTGGTCTCGACGCGCTGCCGCAGGAACTCGGCATAGCTGCGCGGTTCGGAGTGGCCGAGGATCCGGCTGGACAGCGCCTGCAGCACGGCGGTGCGGGCATCGCCCTTCCCCGGCACGCGGCTGGAGAGGTACAGCCGCCCGTGCGCGAGGTCGGCGACGCTGCGCGTGGACTGCGGGAGATCGGGTGCGTAGTGCAGCGTGAAGCCGAGGTGCGCGGCGATGTCGCTCGCGCTGCGCTGCGTGAGCGGCCCGCCGGGGTGGTGCACGGCGGCGAGGATCTCCGCCGCCTTCTTCTCCAGGTCGGCGAAGTGGTTGTCCTGACGGCGCATCAGGTGCCGCAGCTCCACGTTCGCGCGGCGGGCCTCCTCCGGAGTCGCCGCGCGCTCGTCACGGAGCTTGTCGATCTCGCCGTGCAGGGCGAGCAGCGCCCGCAGCGCCTCGTCGGGAACGGTCTTCGAGATCCGGAACGGCGCGATGCCGAGGGCCTGGAACGTCTGCCCCTTCATCGCGCGCTCGACCGCGACCTCCATCGCGGCGCGCTCGTCGAGGGGCTGCTCGGCGAGGATCTGGTCGATCGTCGTGTCCAGTGCGCGGGCGATCAGCTGCAGCTGGGTGAGCTTCGGCTCGCGCTTGCCGGTCTCGATCATGGACACCTGGCTCGGCGCCCGGTCGATCGCCGTCGCGAGCTGCTCGAGGGTCAGCCCCGCCGCCGTGCGGAGCTGCCGGATGCGGCGCCCGATCGTGAGAGCGTCGACCTCTTCTGCCGTGTCTGCGATGACCATGCCGCCGATTCTGTCACGAAAACAGAAATCTGACCAAACTTCTCCTCTCCTTTGGTCTGGTCGGCGCCGGATCTTCACTCAGAGTGGTCTCAAGCCACCCCGGCACAGATGCCGGACCGGATCCACTCACGGAGGAGACAGATCATGACCATTCCCACCGCGTCGCCGACCGCCCCGATCCGGACCGTCGGCACCGCCGTCTCCGGCACCGAGGGCCCCGCGATCCGCATCACCGGCCCCCTGCACGACCGCTTCGGCGAGATCCTCACGCCCGCCGCCGTGGCCTTCCTCACCGAGCTGCACCACCGCTTCGGCGGGCGCAGGCACGACCGTCTCGCCGACCGCATGCGCCGCCGCTTCGAGATCGGCAACGGGCACGACCCGCGCTTCCGCGACGACACCCGGCACATCCGCGAGGACGCCGACTGGCGCGTCGCCGGCGCCGGCCCCGGCCTCGAGGACCGCCGCGTGGAGATCACCGGCCCGACGGATCCGAAGATGACCATCAACGCGCTGAACTCCGGTGCCAAGGTCTGGCTGGCCGACCAGGAGGACGCGACGAGCCCGACCTGGAGCAACGTGATCGGCGGGCAGCTGTCGCTGCGCGACGCGATCCGCGGACGCCTGACCCACACGAGCGAGGACGGCAAGGAGTACCGCGTCACCGCCGAGCAGACCCCCACGATCGTGATGCGCCCCCGCGGCTGGCACCTCGTGGAGAAGCACCTCGAGTTCACCGACCGCACCGGCCGCCGCATGGACGCCTCGGGCTCGCTGGTCGACTTCGGCCTCTACTTCTTCCACAACGCGCAGGCCCTCATCGAGGCCGGCCGCGGGCCGTACTTCTACATCGCCAAGCTCGAGTCGAGCGAGGAGGCGAAGCTCTGGAACGACGTGTTCACGTTCAGCGAGGAGTACTTCGGGATCCCCCGCGGCACGATCCGCGCGACCGTGCTGATCGAGACGCTGCCCGCCGCGTTCGAGATGGAGGAGATCCTGTTCGAGCTGCGCGAGCACTGCGCGGGTCTGAACGCCGGGCGCTGGGACTACATCTTCTCGATCATCAAGAACTACCGCGGCCGCGGCGCCCGCTTCGTGCTCCCCGACCGCAGCGAGGTCACGATGACGGTGCCGTTCATGCGGGCGTACACGGAGCTGCTCGTGAAGACCTGCCACAAGCGCGGCGCCTTCGCGATCGGCGGCATGAGCGCCTTCATCCCCAACCGGCGCGACCCCGAGGTGACCGCCCGTGCGATCGAGAAGGTGGCGGCCGACAAGAAGCGCGAGGCCGGCGACGGCTTCGACGGCACTTGGGTGGCGCACCCCGACCTGATCCCGACCGCCCAGGCCGAGTTCGACGCCGTGCTCGGCGAGCGCCCCAACCAGCTCGACCGTCAGCGTCCCGACGTGCAGGTGCGCGCCGAGGATCTGCTGGACGTGCACATCGGCCGTCCGATCACGGCCGAGGGCGTGCGAGACAACGTGTCCGTGGCGATCCGCTACATCGAGGCGTGGCTGCGCGGCCTCGGCGCCGTGGCGATCGACAACCTCATGGAGGACGCGGCGACCGCCGAGATCAGCCGCTCGCAGGTGTGGCAGTGGATCCACCAGGGGCAGTCCACGCAGGACGGCACCCTGATCACGGCCGAGTACGTCGAGGGTCTGATCGCCGAGGTGCTCGCCGATGCTCCCCGCCCCGCGGCGGAGTCCGGCAGGACCGATCGCTTCGACGACGCCGCCGCGGTGTTCCGCGAGGTGGCGCTGCAGCCCGAGTTCCCGGCGTTCCTGACCCTGCCCGCCTACTCCCGCTTCCTCGTCGAGACCGCCTGATCCCCCTCGACGCCCGACCATTCGCCCACGAACGAAGGACATGACCATGACCCGCTACCAGGACGACATCGACGCCATCCAGGCCCTCAAGGCGGCGGCCGGATCCGGATGGAACGCCATCGACCCCGAGGCCGCCGCGCGCATGCGGGCGCAGAACCGCTTCCGCACCGGCCTCGAGATCGCGCAGTACACGGCCGACATCATGCGCCGCGACATGGAGGAGTACGACGCCGACTCCTCGCTGTACACCCAGTCGCTCGGCGTCTGGCACGGCTTCATCGGGCAGCAGAAGCTCATCTCGATCAAGAAGCACCTGAAGTCGACGAACAAGCGCTACCTGTACCTCTCCGGCTGGATGGTCGCGGCCCTCCGCTCCGAGTTCGGGCCGCTCCCCGACCAGTCGATGCACGAGAAGACGGCGGTGCCCGCGCTGATCGAGGAGCTCTACACGTTCCTCCGTCAGGCCGACGCCCGTGAGCTCGACCTGCTGTTCACCCAGCTCGACGCGGCGCGTGCGGCCGGCGACGAGACCGCCGCCGAGTTCATCCAGTCCCAGATCGACGACTACGAGACCCACGTCGTCCCGATCATCGCCGACATCGACGCCGGCTTCGGCAACCCGGAGGCGACCTACCTCCTCGCCAAGAAGATGATCGAGGCGGGGGCCTGCGCGATCCAGATCGAGAACCAGGTCTCGGACGAGAAGCAGTGCGGCCACCAGGACGGCAAGGTCACCGTGCCCCACGAGGACTTCATCGCCAAGCTCAACGCGGTCCGCTACGCCTTCCTCGAGCTCGGGATCGACAACGGGATCATCGTCGCCCGCACCGACTCGCTCGGCGCAGGGCTCACCCAGAAGCTCGCCGTCTCGCACGAGCCCGGTGACCTGGGCGACCAGTACAACGCGTTCCTCGACGTCGAGGAGATCTCCGAGGCCGAGCTCGGCAACGGAGACGTCATCATCAAGCGCGACGGCCGACTGCTGCGGCCCCGCCGCCTCGCGAGCAACCTCTACCAGTTCCGTCCGGGGACCGGGGAGGAGCGCGTGGTGCTGGACTGCATCACGTCGCTGCGCAACGGCGCGGACCTGCTGTGGATCGAGACCGAGAAGCCGCACGTCGAGCAGATCGCGGGCATGGTCGACGCGATCCGCGCCGAGATCCCGAACGCGAAGCTCGTCTACAACAACAGCCCGTCGTTCAACTGGACGCTGAACTTCCGCCAGCAGGTGTACGACCTCCTGGCGGAGCAGGGTGAGGACGTCTCCGGCTACGACCGCAGCGCGCTGATGAGCGTCGAGTACGACGACACCGAGCTGGCGCGTCTCGCCGACGAGAAGATCCGCACCTTCCAGCGCGACGGATCCGCGCGCGCCGGGATCTTCCACCACCTCATCACGCTGCCGACCTACCACACGGCCGCGCTGTCGACCGATGACCTCGCGAAGGGCTACTTCGGCGACGAGGGCATGCTCGCCTACGTCAAGGGCGTGCAGCGCCGCGAGATCCGCGGCGGGATCGCCACCGTCAAGCACCAGAACATGGCGGGATCCGACCTCGGCGACAACCACAAGGAGTACTTCGCCGGCGATGCCGCCCTCAAGGCCGGCGGACAGCACAACACGATGAACCAGTTCAGCTGACACCCCGAAGGGGTCGTCGAGCGCCCTTCGTCTCGCTGCGCTCGCTCAGGGACCGGCCCACCCGGTCCCTGAGCGAGGAGCGCAGCGACGAGACGAAGGGCGCTCCGTCCTCGCTCGACGACCATGTGGGCCCTGAAAGGATCCCTGCCATGACCTCCACCGCAGACCTCTACGACGAGCACGGCGACACCCTGCAGTCCCTCGCCCTGCAGCTGCGCGACTTCGGCGGCCGCATCGCCTTCGAGGGCCCGATCCGCACGGTGCGCTGCTTCCAGGACAACCAGCTCGTGAAGGACCTGCTCGCCACCCCCGGCGACGGGGCCGTGCTCGTGATCGACGGATCCGGGTCCCTCGGCACCGCGCTCATGGGCGACATGATCGCGGCGAGCGCGGTCGCGAACGGCTGGGCCGGCGTCATCGTCCACGGCGCGATCCGCGACAGCGCCGCGATCGGCCGGCTGCCGCTGGGCGTCAAGGCCCTCGGCACGAACCCGCGCAAGAGCGCCAAGGCCGGTGCCGGCCAGGTCGACGTGATGCTGCGTTTCGGCGATGTCGAGTTCTGCCCCGGTGCCGTGCTCTACGCGGACGAGGACGGCATCCTCGTCGAACGCTGACGCCGGGGTTCGGCCGGCGGGCGGCGGCGCGCCCGTGTCGGGGTCTAGACGGACCGGATCCGGTTGCGGAGCTCCCCGATCCCCTCGATCGCGGTCGTCACGACGTCCCCGTCCTGCAGCCAGCGCGGATCCGCCATCCCCAGCGCGACCCCTCCCGGCGTGCCGGTGAGGACGAGGTCGCCCGGCCGCAGCCGGGTGATCTGCGAGACGTACGCGACGAGATCGGCGGCGTCGAAGACCAGCTCCCGGGTGTTGCCGTCCTGCACCGGCTCGCCGTTCACGGCGCAGCCGATGTGGAGCCCCGCCGTGGGGTCGAGCTCGTCCGCGGTGACGATGAACGGGCCGATCGGCGTGGTGGCGTCGAAGGCCTTGCCCTGCAGCCACTGCAGGGTGCGCTGCTGCCAGTCCCGCATCGAGATGTCGTTCGCGACCGTGTAGCCGAGGATCGCGGCCGCCGCCGCATCCTTGTCCGCGCGGTGCACCTCGGATCCGACGATGACGGCCAGCTCCGCCTCCCAGTCGAGCTTCGCGGTGTCGTGCACCCGGATCTCGTCCGCCGGCCCCGTGAGGGTGTCCGCGAACTTGGCGAAGAGCGTCG
>NZ_NCKN01000118.1 GCF_002257455.1 Microbacterium sp. 13-71-7 | reverse complement strand
GTTGCGCGCGGCCTGCTGGTCGAGCTCCCCCTGCAGCATCGGCAGGTTCCGCGCGGTGTACTCGGCGACGGCGTGATCGACGATCGTCTTGATCCGCGTGGAGAGTCCGTGCTGCACCCCGTGCGGCACGTTCGCGCCGATGCCCGCGGCCGAGAGCACGGGGGAACCGAGGCAGCGGCGGCACGGCGCGACCCTTCCGCGATGCGTCGACGGCTCCCAGCGCGGCACCCAGCGCAGCCAGGCCTCGACGGCCTGGTCCACCTGCGTCTCCAGCGAGCGCTCCACGCCTCCAGCGTACGGCGCGGACACGCCCGGGCGCTCGCGGCACGCGAGATCCGGTGCGGCGCGGCGGCGCCGAGCGGGACGCGCGCGGATCACGGCTGCTCGTCGTCGCCCTTCTCCCACGGCCAGCGGGGAGGTCTCGCCTCCGTGCGCCGCAGCGCGATCGCCACCCACGCCGCGATCAGAGCCGCCACCACGATCACGGCGCTCGCTCCGCCCAGCACGAGCTGGCCCGCGGCCGCCGTGGCGCGGACCGCCCCCGTGCCCTCCGCCACCGCGGTGCCCCAGACGCCGCCCAGGTGGACGAGCGCGGCGCCGAGCGCGAGGAACACGGTCGCCACGAACGATGGATGGGGGTCCGCAAGGACTCCCCGCAGCGCCAGGGCGAACACCACGACGGCGAGCACCATTCCGATGATGCCCGGCAGCTGGCCGAGCCGCGGCACCGAGATGAGGTCGCGTTCGGCGAAGAGGCTCAGCGCGCCGAGGCCCATGATGGCCAGCGCGAAGAACGAGATGACCCCTATCGCCCACGCGAGGACAGGCCGAACCCCCGCGGGCCGTGGCTCGCGGGGGTTCGGCGGGGTCTCGTTCGTGATGCTCTCCTGCGGGGCAGGCCGGCGCCGCTAGGGCAGCTGGGGTCCGGCTTCGAGGACGCGCTCGTACTCGCGCTGCGCCTCCTCGTTCTGAGCGGTGCGGCGGGCGCCGGCGCGGGCGGCCCATGCGCCGAACCAGATGGTGAGCTCGCGGCCGAAGATGAAGGCGGCGATCGCGAGCGGGGCGAGCAGCTGCGCGTTCACGTTCTCGGCCAGCTGGGTCGCGCCGAGCTTCCAGAACTCGACGGATCCGATCGCGCCGAGCAGATGCCCGCCATAGGCGAAGCCGCCGACGATGATGCCGAAGACCACCCAGTAGCCCCAGCGACCGCGGTTGATGATGCCGCCGAGCAGCCAGAAGCCGATCGCGAACACGACGACGGGGATCCACAGACCGGCGCTGCGGAGCTCGTCGAGCAGGTAGGTGCCGATCGTGTCGGTGGTGACCTTGCCGTCGAACGCGGCGATGCCGACGGCGGTGCCGAGGTAGAGGATCGCGAAGGCGACGGCCGCCAGCAGGCCGATGCCGAAGATCGCGCCGCGGTTGCCGCGCTCGCGCGGGGGCTCGGGCGCCTGCACGAAGATCGGCGGCGGCGCATCGGTCGCACCCGGGTTCACGACGGCCGGGGCGAGCACCTGCGTGGGCGCCTCGGCTGCGGTGTCGACGCGGGTGGTCGCGTGCTCGAACGTGGAGGTCTCCGTGGCGACCGCCGCGGCGACCACGGTGGGCGTCTCGGCCGGCGACGGCGGCGTGAAGGTGCCCCCGAACGTGCCGGGATACGCGGCCTCGGCAGCGTGGAAGGCGGCGAGATCCGGGTCGACGGCGGCGTGCTGGTCCGCGGCGGGGGCCTCGCCCCGCGCGGTCGCCCCGTCGGCGGCGCGCTCGGCCTGTGCGAGGCTCTCCTGCGCGCTCTGCGCGACGGCGGCATGGTCGGGCTGCGCGGCCTCTGCCGCGTCGGCGCCGGCGTCATGCGGTGCGGCGGTGCCGTGCGGTGCGGCGGGGGCGGCCTGCGCCTCGGCGGCGTCGGCCGGAGCCGGCTGCGCCTCGGCGGGCACGGCAGGGGTGTCGACGCCCTGGGCGTCCGTCTCGGGCGCGGCCACGGCGTCGTCGACGTCGTGCGCCTGCGCCGGCTTCGAAACCTCGTGGTCACTCATGTGAGCTCCTCCATACGGATACGGTGATTCGAGGCTATCTCCGAGGCGGGGCGCCGTCGCGGAGACGTGCCGGAAAACTGCGGATGCCTGATTCCGATCCGCACCGGGGCGGATCCGCGTCGCTACCGGAGCAGGCCGGCGAAGTAGCTCACCATCACGGGGGCCATGGGCGCGGCGAGGTAGACGAGCCCCGCGATGACCCCCGCGCAGACGACGCCCGCGAGCCACGCGATCCCGGTGTTGCGCCCCCCGATCCGTGCCATACCTCGAGGGTACGAGCGCGGAGCGCGCGCGCCAGGACGGCGCGCGGCGGAGACGTCCCCCGCGCGTGCGGCGAGCGCCGGGGGACCCGCCGGAGCCGTCAGCCGGCGTCGGGAGCGGCCACGCCCGGTAGCGCCCACGCGGCGAACACCGGCCCCTCCGCGGCGAGCGCGACGGCGCCGCCCTCCGCCACCGCGAACGTCGCGTCCCCGAACAGTGCCTCGGCATCCGCGGCCGCGGTCAGCGCCCCCGGCGGGAGCTCGATGTCGACATCTCCGCGCGCGGCGAGCACGAGCACGGTCTCGGCCTCGGACTCGCGCGCGAACACGAGGCACTCGTCGTCGACGTGGAGCCAGCGCAGCCCGCCCGTGCCGAGCACGGGGTGCGCCCTGCGCAGCCGGACGAGGTCGCGGTAGAGCGCGATCCGCTCCGCGGTCTCCGCCTCCCCCTCGGTGCCCCACGGGATCGGCGTGCGACTGGCCTCGCCGTCCACGCCGGTCAGCCCGAACTCGTCGCCGGCGAACACCACGGGCAGCCCCGGCAGGGTCATCGAGAGCCCCACGGCGACCGGCACCGTGCCGGGCGCCGCGTTCGTGGCGAACCGCGCGGTGTCGTGCGTGTCCAGCGGCTGCATGTTGCCGAGCCGCACCCGCCAGGGGATCCCTCCGGTGAACCGGGTCATCGAATCGACGACGTCCCGCGCGGTGTAGCGCGGGATCCCGCCGGTCTGCATGCCGAAGAACCAGCTCTCGGTGCGCTCCTCCCCCTCCGCGGTGAGGTAGGGCTCCCCGTTCGGCTCGCTGAGCCAGGCCCACACCGGGCGGGTGAACGAGGGATACGTCATGGCGCCGTCCCAGCCGTCGCCCTGGAGGTCGCTCGTGGCGTCGTTCGTCGACTCGCCGAGCAGGATCGCGTCGGGGTTGATCCCCCGCACGGTGTCGCGCAGCAGCCGGCGCACCTCGGCGTTCAGGTCGATCGCCCCGAGGCGCCCTGTCATGTTCGCGACGTCCACGCGCCAGCCGTCGGCGCCGTACGGCGGCTTGAGCCATCGCGCCACGGCCGAGTCCTCGCCCGTGATGAAGCGCTCGCGCAGCTCCTCGCTGGCCCAGTCGAACTTCGGCAGGCTCCGCGCGCCCAGCCAGCACTCGTACTCGGTGTTGTCGTCGTTCGTGAAGTAGTAGAAGTCCTCTTCGGGGGCGCCGGGGTTCCCGAACGCCGCGCGGAACCACTCGTGACGGTCGCCCGAATGGTTGCTGGTCAGGTCGCCGATCACCTTGATCCCGCGGGCGTGCGCCTCCTCGATGAGGTGCGCGTACGCCTCGTCGCCGCCCAGCAGCGGGTCGACGCGGAGGAAGCTCGAGGCGTCGTACCGGTGGTTGGACGCGGCGGGGAACACCGGCGTCAGGTAGAGCAGGTTGACGCCGAGTTCCACGAGGTGGTCGAGGTGCTCGACGACGCCGGGGAGGTCGCCCCCGTAGAACTGATGCGCGCGACCGGGCATGACCGGATCCACCGGGGTGTCCCAGTCCGCGGGGATCGCCCAGTCCGGTGTCGGGTGCTCGTCGGCCTGGGCGGAGCGGGCGAACCGGTCGGGGAACACCTGGTACATCACCGACTCGTGCAGCCACGCGGGAGGCGCGGGCTCGGCGACGAGCGCGAAGTCCTCGGCGTCGAGCGTCTCCAGCCCGTGGATGCCGGTCTGGTTCAGCCACTCGATCCGGCCGTCCCGGTGCTGCAGCAGGAAGCGGTACCCGTGCCGCGGATTGCGGACGGTGACCGGCGCCTCCCACCAGTCCCATCCGTCCGCGGAGCCGATCCGCTCGGCGTCGGTCCATTCGGGCTCGTGGTCGGGGTTGGAGCGGGTGCGGACGGCGACGAGCGGACCGTAGCCCTCTGGCACGCGCAGTCGCACCCGGACGACGTCGCCGAGGGCGGGGGCGTCGTCCGAGACGTGCAGCGCGGATCCGTCGTGGTGCGGGAGGAGAGCGGTCATGTCAGGCCTTTCCGAGTGCGGCGGCAGCCCGCCGGGAGTCGACGTGGTTGCACGACCGGTGCCGTGACAGAGCCCTTGAGTTGTGGATCGAGGATCGCTACTTCACGCTACCGGCGGTGAGCCCGCCGACGATGTACTTCTGCAGCGAGAGGAACAGGATCATCGGCAGGATGGCCGCCAGCACGGCCCCGGCGGCGAACACCGCGTAGTTCTTCGCATCGGTCGAGACGTACTGGTAGAGACCGACGGCGAGAGTCTGCTTCTCCGGGGAGATGAGCACGGTGGACGCGATCAGGAAGTCGCCCGTGATGCCGATGAACGCGAGCAGTCCGACCACCGCGAGGATGGGGGCGACCAGGCGCAGGGTGATCGTGAAGAAGATCCGCGCGTGACCCGCGCCGTCGATCTTCGCCGCCTCGTCGATCGATGAGGGGATCGTGTTGAAGAAGCCGTACATCAGGAAGGTGTTGGCCCCCAGCGCTCCCCCGAGGTACACGAGGATCAGGCCGATCTGCGAGTTCAGGCCCAGCGCCGGGAAGATGTCGCCGATCGCGGACATGAGCAGGAAGATCGCCACGATCGCCAGCAGCTGCGGGAACATCTGCACGAGCAGCAGGGTCATGAGCCCCGTGCGGCGTCCGCGGAATCGCATGCGCGAGAAGGCATATGCGGCGAGCGCGCACAGGAACACGCTGGACACCGAGGCGAGCACGCCGATGAAGATCGTGTTCAGGAACCAGGCGCCGTAAGGGCGGGACGGATCCTGGAACAGTTGCACGTAGTTGTCCAGGCTGATCTTCGAGAACAGTCCGTTCGTGCTGAGCAGCGTGCCGCCGGGGTTCAGCGAGGCGGACAGCACGTAGACCAGCGGGAAGCCGGCGAAGACGAGCATGACGATGCCGATGATGTGCCGCCAGCCGGTCTCCCGGAACCAGCGGCCGAAAGGACGGCGGGCACGGGGTGCCGGAGCGGCGAGCAGCGTCGCGGTCGCCGTCGCGGTCGGTGTGGAGGTCGATGCGATGTCGGTCATGTCAGTTCAGATCCTCCAGCACCTTGGTCTGCCGGAATCCGATCAGGGAGATCGCGGCGACGAGCACGAAGATGATGATCGAGAAGGCGCTGGCGAGACCGTAGTCCCGCTCCGAGCCGACGAAGGCGACCTTGTAGACCATCGAGATGAGCAGGTCGGTGGATCCCACGTTGATGCTCGCATCGGTGAACTGCGGCCCGCCGTTGGTGAGCAGGAAGATGAGCCCGAAGTTGTTGAAGTTGAAGGCGAACGACGCGATCAGCAGCGGGGCCACCGCCACGAGCAGCAACGGGAACTTGATGAGCCGGAACGTCTGCCACACGCTCGCCCCGTCCACCCGTGCGGCCTCGACGACGTCGTCGGGCAGCGACTGCAGCGCACCGGTCGTCACGAGGAACATGTACGGGAAGCCGAGCCACAGGTTCGCGATGAGGATCGCCCCCTTGGCGAGCCATGGATCCGTGAGCCACGGGATGGACGCGCCGCCGAGCACCACCTGATTGATGAAGCCGAAGTCCTTGTTGAACAGGCCGGCCCAGACCAGTGCGGACAGGAACGCCGGGAACGCGTACGGCAGGATCATGATCAGCCGGTAGTACTTGCGGCTGCGCATCTTCGGATCGTTGAACACGATCGCGAGGAAGAGGCCGAGGATGAACGTCGTGGCGACCGAGAGGATCGCGAACGCGAACGTCCACAGCAGCACGGCGAAGAACGGCCCGCGGATCGACTGATCCGAGAAGGCGCGGACGAAGTTGTCCATCCCGACCCAGACCTGCCAGCCGGGCAGCAGCGCCTTGCCGTCCTTCGCGGTGAACGCGCCATGGCCGGTGTCGCTGTAGACGACCCCGGTCTTGGTGTCGGTCATCGTGTCGGCCTTCGGATCCCATTTCAGCGTCGAGGTGAACAGGTACGCCTTGGATCCGTCGGTGGTCTTGAGATAGCCCTGGTTCAGGTCGTGCGAGAGGGGCACGGCGAGGGCGGCGATGTCGTTCTGGTGGGCGATCACGCTCGGGAAGTCGAGGGTCGTGAAGCCGGGTGCCCCGTCGGCCGTGATGCCGGGCTCGGTCGAGAGCGGGCGATCGGCGCCGCCGATGAGCGGCGCCGTGCTGCCGGGCTCGGCGGTGAGGAAGAAGAACTTCCCGTCCTTCTCGAGGACCTTCACCGAGAACGTCGGGGAATCGGCGACACGCGTCTGCGACTGCAGCAGCAGCGCCTGGACCGCGTCGTCCTTGGTCGAGTTGTGGCCGGATCCGTAGTTCGTGAACGCGACGTATCCGGAGTAGAGCACCACGAAGATCTGGAAGATCAGCAGGAACACGAGGCCCGGCGTGAGGTACTTCGCGGGCAGCAGCCCGGGGATGAGGTAGACCGCGTTGATCGCGAGGACGCCCGCGGCGACCAGCACGGCCGGGGTCCACTGCGCGCTCGCGGCGAGCGCGAACACGGCGTACAGCGCGAGGGCGTCGATCACCGCGAGCGCGACGATCTTGACCAGCCACACCTTCCAGCCGGCCGATGCCGCCTCGGCGTAGGCCGCGGCGCGTCGCCGGCGGCGACTCCTGGCCCTGTCCTCGGCGGACACGGCCGTCTTCTCCTGCACGGCAGGACCCGTCATCTCGACCCCTTCACAACGTCGTCAGCGGGCGGTGGTGCGGGGAGGCGCGATCGCGCCTCCCCGCACCGGGTTCGGGACCGGGTCAGCCGATCTTCGTCTGGATCGCCTGGGCCATGGTGGTCCAGGTGCTCGCCGGGTCCGCGCCCTTGATGATCGCGACCTCGGACTTGCCCCAGTCGTCCCACACGGAGCCCATCTCGGGCACCGAGGGCATCGGCACGGCGTTCGCGCCGACCTTGGCGAAACCGGCCACGGCCGGGTCGGACTGCGCGGCCTGGAACGACTCGGTCAGTGCCGGCGGACGGCCGCCCGCCTTGTAGAGCGCGGTCTGCACGGCGGGGGTGGCGAGGTAGTTCACCAGGAACTCGTTCGCGGCGAGGGTGTTCTTCGACTTCGCGTTCACGAAGAACGCCTGCACGCCGGCGAACGGACGGGCCTCCTGGCCGCCGGCGCTCGGGATCGGGTCGACGGAGACCTTGATGCCGGCCTTCTCGGCGTCGGGCAGGTTCCACGGGCCGCTGATGAAGTACGGGGCCTCGCCCGCGTTGAACGCGGCCTTGGCGAGGTCGCCGGTCAGTCCGGGGTTGAAGATGCCGGCCGCGCCCTGCGCGCCCAGCCAGGTGGCGAACTTCTGGCCCGACTCGTCGCCGATGGTGAGCTTCTTGGCGTCGTAGCTGCCGTCGGTGTTCTGCGCGAAGACCTGGCCGCCGAAGGAGGTCTCGAAGGGGTAGGTGTGGTACGCGTCGCCCGTGGCGGCGTCGAGCCCGATCAGGAACGGGTACTTGGTCCCCGCGGCCTTGCCCTTCGCGATCATCTCGTCGTAGGTGGCCGGGGTGGCGTCGGCGAGGGCGGTGTTGCGCAGGATCGCGATGTTCTCGATCGCGTAGGGCAGACCGTAGACCTTGCTGTCGTAGGTGACGGCCGACATCGCGACCTTCTCGAACTTGGCGGCGGAGTCGCCCAGCTCGATCGGCGCGACCAGGCCGTCCTTGACGAAGGATCCGATCCAGTCGTGCGCACCGATGGTGATGTCGGGGCCCTTGCCGGTGGGGACCTGCGCGGTGAAGTCGTCGCGGATCTTCCCGAAGTCCTTGACCACCAGGTTGATGGTGATGCCCTTGTCCTTCTTGAAGTCGGCGGCGACCTGCTTCATCGCGGCCGCGCGGTTGGAGTCAACCCAGACCGTGAGCGAGCTCGTGGTCTTGTCGCCGCCCGCAGACGATCCGCCGCTGCTTCCGCTGCCGCCGCAGCCGGTCAGCGCCAGTGCGCCGGCCACGAGGAGTGCGCCGAACGCGACGACGCTCTTCCTGTTCACCTTCATCGGTGTACCTCTCTCGGTGCTTAGTGGGAGCGCGATCGGCTCCGATCGTGCGCCGTATCGGCGCGCGCCCCGCCTGCCAGAACGCAAGCGTTTACAGTATGCGGATCCGAACCGCATCGCGCAACCCTCGCCTGTGCCAGTCCACCTCGTCGCGACTTTTTGATTTCCTTGTCTCCATTGACGTTCGAGGTGATCCGACTCGGGTTTGCCATTACGGAAGCGTTTACAACTATGATCCGAACGAACGTCACGGATCTCTCCTGCGGGCCATGCCCGCCGGGTCGGACCGGTACCCTTCCTTGACCCGACTTCCCAGGAGGCCTCGTGGCTGACATCGCCGATGTGGCGCGTCTCGCCGGTGTGTCCACCGCGACGGTCTCGCGCGCCCTCAACGGGAAGACCGCCTCGGCCGCCACGCGGGAGAAGGTCCTGGCCGCGGCCGCGGAGCTCGGCTACGTCATCTCGTCGAACGCCTCGGGGCTCGCCTCCGGACGCACCCGGCACATCGGCTTCATGGTGCCGTTCATCGACCGCTGGTTCTTCACGGATCTGCTCACGGGCATCGAGTCCGTGCTGCTCAGCCAGGGGTACGACGTGACCCTGTACGACCTGCAGGGCAACGAATCGCAGCGCGATCAGGTGTTCGGCAGCTCGCTGCGCCGCGCGAGCATCGACGGCCTGATCGCCGCGAGCATCGAGCTGACGCCCGACGAGATCCGCGCACTGCGGGCGCTCGGCAAGCCCGTGGTCAGCATCGGCGGATACATCGAGGGCGCGACCGCCGTCGACGTCGACAATGCGCGGATGGCGACCCTCGCCACCGAGCACCTCCTCTCGCTCGGGCATACGCGGATCGCGTACGTCGGGGCGGGGCGGACGATCGCGAGCGCGTTCCAGCTCGGCGACGCGCGGTACGACGGCTGGCTGTCCGCGATGCGGGCGGCGGGGCTCGAGGTCGAGGAGACCGGGTTCTGGGAGGCGGACTTCGACATCCCCTCCGGATACGCGGCCGCGAAGGCGCTGCTCGCGCACGACCGGCCGACCGCGATCTTCGCCGCGAGCGACGAGATCGGCATCGGCTGCATGCTCGCGGCGCGCGACCTCGGCCTGCGCGTCCCGGACGACCTGTCCGTGGTCGGCATCGACGACCACAAGCTCTCGGCGTTCTTCGGCCTGACCACGCTCGCGCAGGATCCCGCCGGCCAGGGGCGTCTCGCCGCGCACCTGCTGCTCGCCCAACTGGACAACCCAGGGGCCGCCCCCGAGCACCGCACGCTGACCCCGCGGTTCGTGGTGCGCTCCTCGACGGCGCGCCCCGGCGGCGCCGTACACGAAACCGCCTGACGCCGACGCTCGTTACACTGCCTGTATGGCTGACAGCTCATTCGACATCGTGTCCAAGGTGGATCGCCAGGAGGCCGACAACGCCCTCAACCAGGCCCGCAAGGAGATCGAGCAGCGTTACGACTTCAAGGGGGTCGGCGCCTCGATCGCGTGGAGCGGCGACAAGATCGTGATCCTGGCGAACTCGGACGAGCGCGTGCGGGCCGTGCTGGACGTGTTCCAGACCAAGCTCATCAAGCGCGGCATCTCCCTGAAGAGCCTCGAGTCCGGCGAGCCCACCGCGAGCGGCAAGGAGTTCCGTCTGGAGTCGACCCTCAAGGAGGGCATCAGCTCCGAGAACGCGAAGAAGATCGGCAAGATCATCCGCGACGAGGGTCCGAAGTCGGTGAAGTCGCAGATCCAGGGCGACGAGCTGCGCGTGCAGTCCAAGAGCCGCGACGACCTGCAGGCCGTGATCGCGCTGCTGAAGGGATCCGACCTGGATCTCGATCTGCAGTTCATCAACTTCCGCTAGACGGTGCCGCTGACCTGGTATTTTCTCGTTCAGGTCCGCGAGGCTTCCGCAGAACTGTTCAGATCGTCTGTTTCCGTTGACTCCACCGCGCGACGTCCAGAGGAGTGGGACAGTGATGAGTCGGCATCGAGGTTGCCACGTCAACCCCATCGGGATGCCACTTGTCGGGGCACCGGAAGATGGCTCCATTCGCGAGCTCGACCTCGAGCGGGAGTAGCGCTTCTCTCACGCGCGTGACCGTCGTCTTGCGGGAGCTCGGCATCAGACGACGGATCGCAACTGACCCTCTATGCGGCGGAAAATGAGCGAAGATGTTCGCGTCGGGATTGGCTCCCCACGCCATCTTGACCGCCGGAATGATGTCCGTGTCCGCCGTCATGAGCATGTAGGAGTCAGCTCGACCAGCCGCTACGTCCGCCACCAGGTGCACAGCGATGTTGACGTCGGTTTGCTTCTCTTCGTAGCTCACCCAGGATGCGCCGCAGGCTTTGCAGTGTCGAGGCTTCTCTTGGAACTGCCCCTTGATCACGGTCAGACGACCTGGGTAGAGCCCCCTGAGCGCGTCCAAGTATCGGTCCTGCCGAGCCTGCGCTTCCGGTTCGTTCAGGACGATCGCCGTGAAGTACTTGACCTGAACGATCGACGACCGAGGGCGAAGAAGCTTTGCGAGCTTCACCACGTCTAGCCAGAGCAGCCTGTTACGTGCGGCGTCATGCAGCCCGTTGTAAAGATTGAATCCGTCGATGTAGACGATCAATCTTTCGATCTTTTTTTCACTGTTGACCACTCGCATGTCCCTAGTTTGGTATTGTCTTAGTTACACCCCAGCACCGGTTGATTGTCACGACCGTTGCCCGACGCCCTCCCTCGTGGAGGGCGTCTTTGTGTCAGCAACCTCTCGCATGAAGCCCGCCGTCGCGGCCCTGGTCTTGTTCCTGGTTCTCGAAGATGTAGCCGGCATGCCGCTCGCCCGGAACGGCCGGGAAGTAGGTCCGCTCGAGGACGCGGAGTGCGTGGAGGTCTGAAGGCATGCCGAATCGAACAGAGAACGTCGCGGCGTCGGTCATCATAGAAGCACCGTAGCTTCTTCTCCATGTCGACATGAGGCATCCAACGCCTCTCGAAGTCCCGCAAGCAGTACTTCGGATGTCGACGTGGGACTCCGCAGCCGCAACGGCCTTTCAAGCATCTGAGGTATCGGCCGTGGCATCAGCAGGGTTCTCGTATTCGGGAGTGATGAGGGGGTACACCCCCTCCCTCCCGGATGAAGGCCACCCCGGAGGACAGGGCCGATCTCTCCCCGGCCGTGTCCCACTGAGCAGGGGGTGCAAGTTCATGGCCCCATCGAATGCTCAGTTGCACGCTGTGGACCCGGCGCAACCCGCGAAGTCTCGCGGCCGACGAGTCTACTCGGAGGCGTTCAAGGCGGACGCGGTCGCGGAGGCACGTGCTGCTCAATCGGTTGCGCAGGTGTCTCGGGAGCTGGGCCTCACGCGGAACGTCTGGATGGGGGACATCCTCCCGCTTCCAGGCCACTTCGCGTTTCCGCTCTGATGCCACCACCCAACTAGGCATGTGCTGAAACGCGTGATAATATAACACGCGTGAGCACATCCCTAGAGATCACCCACCTGCTGGAGTCGGTGCAGCCCGCCAGCGACGCCGTGTTCGATGCTCTTGACGTCGCGGCACCAGCCCTGGACACGGCCTTCGGCGGCGAAGGGCCTCTCGCGTCGATCGAGAGGTACAGCAGCACGAGGACGCATGTCGCTCGCGCGCTTGTGCACCATGAGCTCGAGATGCTCGAGGACGGTTCGATGGGAGGGTGGCGCCTCGTTAAGAACTCCGGACCCAACTGCCCCGTTCGACTCGCCAACGGTCCGCATTCCATCCGAGTGCTCCACACCTGGGCTCCCGAGATCGTACCTCCGAGCGGCCGCAACCCCACTCGCGTGAGCTACTACAGCAACTCTCTCCTCGAGACCGATCCAAACGTGCTCTTCGCTGCGCACAACTTCCTCCTGCTCTGGGAACGACAAGGGGAGGAGTTCAAGCTGCGCCTCGTACACACGCTCGGATCTGTTCGACTCAACCGCAACGCGCCGCTCGACCTCAACGTCTATCTCGAACGCGGCGTTTCCTTCGCTGACATGAAGTTCGAGCAGCGCGACGAAGAACTCGAGTACTTCGGCCAGGAGGCAGAGGAGGAGGACGAGGTCGAAAATGGCTGAAAGCTCTCGCATCCGCGACGGACGGGTGCTCATGAACGTCACCCAGGCTGACCTCGCCTCGGCAGCCAATCTGCAGCAGCCCCTGATCTCCATGCTCGAACGCGGTGACCGCCCCGCCTCGGCCGAGCAGATCGAGTCGATCGCGAAGGCGCTCGGTCTGCCGTCCACGTTCTTTGATTTTCGCCCTCAAGCAGGGCCCGGCGCAGC
>NZ_NCKN01000426.1 GCF_002257455.1 Microbacterium sp. 13-71-7 | reverse complement strand
GACCGAGCTGAGCTGGCGCGGATTCTGGATGCCCCAGGACGGGCACGCCGTGTTCTCGCCGTTCGAGGGATGGCTGAGCGCGATGCCGTACTGGGCGCAGCTGATGGGCCTGCCCGGATGGCTCGGGCTCGTGGTGCTCGCCCTGCTGGTCCTGCTGTTCGCCGCGGCGCTGATCTTCGGCCCCGGCGTCCGGCGGCTCGGTCCGGAGATCCGGCTCTTCGCCGCGAGCTACGTGCTGTATCTGCTGGCCGTGTTCTTCCCGCAGTCCAGCACGCTGCGGCTCCTGTTCCCGCTCGCGCCGCTCTGGGGCGCCGTCGGCTGGCGTCGCTCCTGGTGGCTGCGCGGCGCCGTGCTGCTGGCGTGCATCGGCCTGCAGGCGCTGTGGATCGCGAACGTGTACGGCTTCGCGAACACCTTCTGGCGCGTGCCCTGAACCGGTTCTCCTCCGGTGTGGCCCGGCCGCGCTGCGGTAAGCGGTGTCCCAGCACCCACTAATATGAGAGTTGTAGACCACCGAGGAAAGGGAGCACCGCGATGGCAGCGATGAAGCCGAGGACTGGCGACGGACCCATGGAGGCCGTGAAGGAGGGCCGGCTGATCATCGTGCGCGTCCCGCTCGAAGGCGGCGGGCGTCTGGTCGTCTCCGTCAACGACGCCGAGGCGAAGGAGCTTCACGACGTGCTGAGCAGCGTCGTGGCAGCGGCCTGAGCGATCCGCACGATTGCACAGATCCAGATCTTCTCAGATCTTCGAAAGGCCCGCTTCCTGCGGGCCTTTCGTCATTCCGCGATGCCGGTCAGCTGCAGCAGGCCCTCTCCGACCGTGCTCAGCGCCGCGAGCACGGCGGGGGACTGCTGGGTCTCCTGGATGAGCGAGCGGTAGGCGACCGTCACCTCGTCCCGCTGCACCGGATCCGCGACCCTTCCGCCGGCGAGCACGCGCGGCACGAGCACGGTGCCCCCGGCGCGCACGAGCCGCAGACCGTGCTCGACGTACTCGATGA
>NZ_NCKN01000117.1 GCF_002257455.1 Microbacterium sp. 13-71-7 | reverse complement strand
TTTCCGAGAGGAGCGCTATGCGGCGCAGGCGCTGATGGCGCTGCGACCGCTGCGTGGGCGGCTCGACATGCTCGACGTGCATGAGGAGATGGTCCGCACGGGCGCGTGGTGGGACCACGTCGACGAGGTCGCGCACCGTCTCGCCGACCTCCTCGACGCGCATCCCGCGGAGCTGGCCGTGGAGTTGCGGGTCTGGGCGGACGACGAGGACTTCTGGATCCGCCGGGTCGCGATCATCGCGCAGCTGCAGCGCAAGGACGCCACCGACCGCGCGCTGCTCGCCGACGCGATCGAGCCGAACATCGCGGATCCGGAGTTCTTCATCCGCAAGGCGATCGGCTGGGCGCTGCGGGACTTCGCGCGCACCGACCCGGAGTGGGTGCGCGCCTTCGTGGACGCGCACCCCGCGCTCTCCCCGCTGAGCCGCCGCGAGGCGCTCAAGCACCTCGGCTGACCCGCAGAGTCCGCGAGACTGCATCTGGGCGACGAGACAGCGGGCATGGGCCGCAGTCTCGTCGCGGAGTTGCAGTCTCGCGGACCCAGCGCAGCGGGGAGGGAGCTAGGGGGTCACTCCCACTCGATGGTTGCCGGCGGCTTGGAGGTCACGTCGAGCACGACGCGGTTGACCTCGCGCACCTCGTTCGTGATGCGGTTCGAGATCTTCGCCAGCACGTCGTAGGGCAGACGGGTCCAGTCGGCGGTCATCGCGTCCTCGGAGGACACCGGGCGCAGCACGACGGGGTGGCCGTAGGTGCGGCCGTCGCCCTGCACGCCCACGGAGCGCACGTCGGCGAGCAGCACGACAGGGCACTGCCAGATGGTCTGGTCCAGACCGGCGAGCGTCAGCTCCTCGCGGGCGATCGCGTCGGCTTCGCGCAGGATCTCGAGGCGCTCGCGGGTCACCTCGCCGATGATGCGGATCCCGAGACCGGGTCCGGGGAACGGCTGGCGGCCGACGATCGCCTCGGGGATCCCGAGCTCGCGACCGATCGCACGCACCTCGTCCTTGAACAGGGTGCGCAACGGCTCGATGAGGTCGAAGTCCAGGTCGTCGGGCAGTCCGCCCACGTTGTGGTGCGACTTGATGTTCGCGGTGCCCGCGCCGCCGCCGGACTCGACGACGTCGGGGTACAGCGTTCCCTGCACGAGGAACTTGACCTTCTCCCCCGAGGCCTTGGCCTCTTCGACGAGGTCGCGCTGCACCTGCTCGAAGGCGCGGATGAACTCGCGGCCGATGATCTTGCGCTTGGTCTCCGGATCCGTCACGCCGGCGAGGTGCCCGAGGAACGTGTCCTCCGCCTCGACCGTGATCAGGCGCACGCCGGTCGAGGCGACGTAGTCGCGCTCGACCTGCTCGCGCTCGCCCTTGCGGAGCAGACCGTGATCGACGAAGACCGCGGTGAGCTGGTCGCCGATCGCCTTGTGCACGAGCGCCGTCGAGACGGCGGAGTCGACACCGCCGGACATCGCGGAGATCACGCGGGCGTCGCCGACCTGGGCGCGGATGCGCTCGACCTGCTCGGCGATCACGTTGTCGCTGTTCCAGTCGGCGGGAAGGCCCGCGCCCTTGTGCAGGAAGTTCTCGATGATCTCCTGGCCGTGGTCGGAGTGCTTGACCTCGGGGTGCCACTGCACGCCGTAGAGCTTGCGCTCCTCGTCCGCGAAGGCGGCGACCTTCGTGGAGCCGGTCGAGGCGAGCACCTCGAAGCCCTCGGGAGCGCGGGCGACCTGGTCGCCGTGGCTCATCCACACGTTCTGCTCGGCGGGCTGGCCGCCCAGCAGCGTGGAGTCGTTGATCGGGATCATCGCGTCGGTCGCGCCGTATTCGCGCAGACCCGTGTTCGCGACCTCGCCGCCGAGCGTGCGCGCCATGTACTGGAAGCCGTAGCAGATGCCCAGCGTCGGCACCCCGAGCTCGAACACGGCCGGGTCGAGCTGCGGCGCACCCTCCTCGTAGACCGAGGACGGCCCTCCGGAGAGGATCAGGGCGACCGGGTTGCGCGCCGCGATCTCGGCGGCGGTCGCGGTGTGCGGCACGATCTCGCTGTAGACGCCGGCCTCGCGGACGCGGCGGGCGATCAGCTGCGCGTACTGCGCACCGAAGTCGACGACGAGGGCGGGGCGCTGCTCGGTGTCGGGAGTGTTGTCGGTCAACGGGCACCTTCCGTGGCGGGAGTGGTCGAGGAGGTCTGATCGGAGGAGGCTTCGCGCGCGGCGAGATACGCCTTCACCTCACGGGCGACGCGGGTCTCCATGATGAAGGAGAGGAACGGCACGACGCCGCCGAGGGCGAGCGTGATGAAGCGGAGGAACGGCCAGCGCATCAGGCTCCACACCCGGAAGCAGGCGAAGAGGTAGACCACGTAGAACCAGCCGTGGGCGACCAGGATCCCCATCGAGAGGTTCAGGCCGTTGCCGGTGGACTCGAGGCCGCCGTGCACGCCCTCGACGACCGGGGCGAACCAGAGGAAGCCGCCGGATCCGCCCGCGAAGAGCTCGAGGTGGATCGGGGTGTACTTGAGGACCATCTCCGTGACCAGGAGCAGGAGCATGACGCCGGTGATCACAGAAGCGATCTGGTAGAACTTCAGCGCCCCGCGGATGGCCGGGAAGCTCGCGGCTTTCGGTTCGGGCATGCCTCCATTCTAGGCGCCGGACCTGTGCACCATTCCCGGCCCAGACGACGGGCGGCGCGTGGACGACGAAGGCCGCCGGATCCGAGGATCCGACGGCCTTCGCAGGTCAGCGCGGGAGGGTCACTCCGCGCGCAGGCGACGACGGGCGACGATCAGGCCCGCGCCGAGTGCGAGGAGCACCGCGGCGAGGAGCAGGAACGAGCCCGAGTCCGCACCCGTCAGGGCGAGACCGCCGCCGGCCGCGGATCCTGCCGCGGCGACGGTGATCGCCGCGGTGATCTGGGAGCCGTCCGCCAGGACCGCCACCACGTGGTGCTCTCCGGGGGTGGTGCCCGCGGGGATCGTGACGGTCGCCGAGAACGCGCCGTCCGCGTCGGTCGTCACCGAGCCCAGCGAGACCGGGGTGGAGTGCAGCTCGAGCGCGACGGCCTGGTCCCCCTCGAGACCCGAGCCCGCGATCGTGACGCTGCCGCCCGCGGCGACCGAGGAGGAGCCCAGCTTGAGCTGGCCCTTGCCGCGGACCACGGTGACGGCGGCGGTCGCCTCGTCGCCGTCGGCCTGGGTCGCGGCGACGAGGTACTCGCCGCCCTTGGCCGAGCGCGGCACCACCGGGGACACGGAGAACGAGCCGTCGGCGCCGACCTTGACGGTGCCGAGGTCGATGACCGTGCCCTTCTTGCCCTGCTCGCGCAGCTGCAGCGTCAGCGTCTCGCCGGGCTCGAACGCCTGGCCGGTCAGCGTCAGCTTCTCGCCCGCGAGGACCTTGGCCGCGCCGACCGAGACGGTGCCGGTGAAGGATCCGGTGTCGGATCCGGCGACCGTGATCGGCAGCTGGGCCGCGGTTCCGGTGCCGGCGACCGCGATGTGCAGCGCCTGCGCGCCGGTCACGCCCTCGGGGATCGTGAACGTGAGCGTCGCCGTGCCGGCCTCGTCGAAGGCGTTCACCGTCATGGCCGGGTCCACCGGAGCCGTGGCCAGATCCTTGCCGCCGAGCGAGACGGTGACGTCACCGGGCGCCTTCTCCCCCGCGGTGAACGCGAGCGAGCTGAGCTTCAGCGTGACGCTCTCCCCGGCCTTGTAGCCGGCCGCATCGGCGGGAGCGGAGAGCACCGTGCCGACCGCGCGCTGGGCGAGGTCCGGGGACGCCGTCTTGTTCGCCGCGAACCAGTCGACCATCGACTGCAGGTCCACCTTGCCGGTGTCCTTCTTGTCGGCGCCCTGCTGGAAGGCGGTGAACGCGTCGCCGCCCGCCGCGAGGAAGGCGTTCGCGCCCACCGTGTAGGTCGCGGCCGCATCGATCGGTGCGCCGTTCACGAAGATGCCCGTGATGTGCGACCCCGCCGCGGCGGCCGGGTCGTACGTGTAGGTCAGCTCCTTGGAGACGCCGAGCTTGAGGAACGGACGCGCCGAACCCACCGGCTGCCACTGCTGCTCGAGCACCTGCTTCACCTGCGCTCCGGTGAGCTTCACCGTCATGAGCGTGTTGGCGAAGGGCTGCACGGTCGCGGCCTCCTTGTAGCTCACGCTGCCGTCCGCATCCCCCGCGCCGCTCGACGCGTAGGTGAGGTTGGCGCGCAGACCACCCGGGTTCATGACCGCGAAGTCCGCGCCCGTGGACCACTTCTGCACGTCGGCGACGAAGTTGCCCAGGGTGGACTCGCCACCGCGGTTCTCCGTCTTGCCGTCGCTCTGCCTGGCGCGGTTGAAGTCGGCGGTGATGTCGCCGAGCTTGACCGAACCCAGCTCCGCGGCCTTCGCCTTGGCGGCGTCGACGATCGCCTGCACCTTCGGGTCGGCCGGGAAGGCGGGCTTGCCGCCCACCGTGAGCGGCTTGATCTCGTTGGTGATCGAGAGGAGCTTCTTGCTCGTCGGGTCGACCTTGATGTCCATCAGGCCCAGGTTCTCGCCGTACTGGCCGGCGGAGACCACGGGACGTCCGTCGATCACATGGTTGTACGCGAGGTGCGTGTGCGCCGAGACGATCGCGTTCACGCTCTTGTCGACGCCGTTGACGATCTCGCCCAGACGCGACTCGGGGGTGATGCTGGCCACGTCGGTCGTGGTCGCGCCCTCGTGCACGAGCAGGATGATCACGTCGGCCTCGCCGTTGGACTCGTCGCCGTCGCGCAGCTGCTTCGCGACCTTGTTCACCGACTCGGGGATGCTGCGGACCTCGAGGCCCTTCATCCCGTCGGGCGAGACGAGGGTCGGCAGATCCTCGGTGACGGCTCCGATGAAGCCCACCTTGACGCCCTTGACGTCCTTGACCCAGGCCGGGGTGAGCGCGGGCTCGCCGGTGGCGGTGAGGAACACGTTCGAGCTGAGGTAGGTCCAGTCGGCGCGCTTCTCCACACGGTCGCGGAGGTCGGCGTAACCCTGGTCGAACTCGTGGTTGCCGGCCGCGCTCACATCGAGACCGGCCGCGTTGAGCGCGTCGATCGTCGGGTTGTCCTGCTGGATGAAGGACGTGAACGTGGAGGCGCCGATGAGGTCGCCGGCGGCCGCGAAGATCGTGTTCGGGTTCTGCGCCCGGATCTGCTCGACCGCGCCGGCCAGCACCGCGGCTCCGGCGGCGGCGCCGTCGGCCTCGATGCGTCCGTGGAAGTCGTTGATCGTCGCGACGTTGATGTCGATCGGATCCGCCGCGCCCTTGACGCCGACCAGGATCGGGTCGTGGTCGCTGGAGCGGTACGGGGTGCCCGCCTCGGTGGCCGCGAACGCGTAACCGCGGTCGCTCCACTCCGGGGAGTTGATGTTCCACACCCCGGCGCCGGTGATGGCCTTCGCCGCGGACGGCGACGCGATCACGTGGTCGAGGGATCCGAGCTCGCCGTCGAAGGAGTAGGTGTACTGTCCTGCGGCGTGCGTCGGCTCGACGTCGGTCCACCCGGCCTGGGTGAAGACGTCGATCGGGTCCTCCTTGCCGTAGGCGTTGAAGTCGCCGACGAGGAAGACGTCATCGCTGCCCGAGTCCTTCTGCACCTTCTGCGCGAACGCGAGCTCGGCCTTGGCCTGTGCGACGCGGTCGGCGTTGAAGAAGCCCTGGCCGTCGGCCGGCTCCGGACCCGCGTTCTGCGGCGGGGACTTCGACTTCAGGTGCGTCGTGACGACGGACAGGACGCGGCCCTGGGCGGTCTGGAACGACTGCGCGATGGGCTCGCGGGCGTTGCCGAAGACGGTCTCGTCGACGACGGTCGACGCGTCGCCCTTGAGGGTGACGGACGCCTTCTTGTAGATGATCGCGGTCGTGATGGCGTCGGTGATCGACGGGTCGTTCAGCGCCGCGGGAGTGCGGACGTAGTCCCACACCTCGGATCCGGCCGCGTCGTTCAGCCCCTGCACGAGGTTCTTCAGCGGTGCGTCGAGGGCGAGGCCGAACTTCGGCCCGTTCTCGACCTCCATGAGACCGACGACGTCGGCGCCCAGGCCGTTGATCGCCGAGACGATCTTGGAGCGCTGGATCTGGAACTGCGCGTCGGTCTTGGCGCCGCGGGCGTTCGCGTCCTGACTGGTGAGCGTCGTGAAGAAGTTGTAGACGTTGAACGACGCCACCTTCACGTCTCCGCCGACGGCCGGAGGCGCGGCCGGGCGCGGGTTCTCGTCGCCGAACGTGGGCTTGTGCGACGCGTCGCTGGTGCCGGAGATCGGCACCACCGGCTGCAGCCGCCAGTCGTCGAAGCCGTACTGCAGGATCTCGCCCTCGGCGGGGAAGTTCACGGTGTCGCCGTTGCGGACGACCGTGTCCTTCGTGAAGTACGGCTGGCCGCCGGTGTGGCCGCCCTTGCCGATCTGCGAGGACCAGCCGTCGTCGAGCAGGATCCGGTTCGCGCGGTTCGCGGCCGTGATCGCATCGGCGTCCGCACCGGGGCGTGCGAGCTCTGTGGCCTTGACGTTGAGCTTGTCGCCCGCGTTGAGCCACAGCGCGCCGTAGTTGTAGAGCTGGTGGCTGGAGGCGAGCTTGTAGGTGCCGGTGGGCGTGACGAGCATGTTCTCGTACGCCTCGCGGTCGGCGCCGCGCACGCCGTCGGGCAGTGCGACAGGCTGCGGCACGCCGACGCCGGCCTTGACGACCGAGACGTCCCCGACGGCGGCCGGGTTGATCTGGGTCTGGCCGAAGTACTCCGAGACCTTGCCGGTCACGGAGACGAGGTCGCCGCGCGCCACGGACGGGGCGAGCGCGTTCAGGTAGACGAAGATGCCGTCCGAGGCGCCGTCGGTCTTGACGTCGCCGCCGGTGCCCTCGGTCTGGATCGCGATGCCCTTGTACCCGCCGGTGCGGAAGTCGCCGGTCACGATGCCCTGCACGGTGACGGTCTGGTCGACGAGCGGCGACGTGTCAGTCGTGCCCTGCACCTCGGCGATGGTCTTGGTCTCGCCGGGGGCCTGGGTTTCGGTCGGGGTCGGCGTCGGAGTGGGGGTCGGCTCGGGGCCGGGGTCGGTCGGGAACTCGGCCGCGGCGGACGTGTTCTTCGGGGTGAGCGTCGCGGACAGCGTGAAGTCGGCGCTGTTCGAGTCGGTGTCGGCCCCGCCGGTCCGGTTGAGGGACTTGACGTCGGTGTTGCCTGCGGGAGCGGTGGCGGCAGCGCCCTCGAAGGTGTTGGATGCGCCGTAGCCGAGCAGGTCGATCACGTCGGCGTTGCCGGCGACGGATCCGGTCGGGAGGGCGATCGCCGAAGCGCCCTTGACCAGGGCGATCGTGCCGGAGGCGCCGCTCGGGTTCAGCCCGCTGGTCGCGTCGGGCGTCGGCAGAGCCGTGCCGTTCGTCCCGTTGCTGCCGCCCTGGATGAGGTAGTAGCCGCCGGCCGCGATGGTGCCGGAGAGCGGGACGGTGCCACTCGAGTTCCCGGTGCCGGTCGCCGAGCGGTACTGCAGTGACAGTCCGTCGAGCGTGACCGCCGCGTGCGTCGGGTTGTAGAGCTCCACGAACTTGTTCGTGTAGGCCGCGCCGGCGCTGCCGCCGGACAGATAGGCCTCGTTGATCACGACACCGGTGCCGCTCGTGTCGGCGAACGCCGGAACGGCTGCGAGGCAGCCGAAGCTCAGCGCCGCGACGGTGGTCGCGGCGAGGGCGCCGAGTCGCGCCCCTCTTCTGCGGAACGACGAGGGAACCGTGCGGTTCTCTCCATCGGGGACGGACTTCATCAGCGCTGCCTCCACGGGAACGGATGCGACGGCTCCCGGTCGGGATCGTCGGTGCGCGGCGCATTCGGGCAGCCGCACACCTCACCGACGATAGGCGAGGCTATGGACCATCTTCAAGGAAGATATGCACTGGCTGAAAGGTGTTCACCGGCTCGTCACCAACGGAGGACTGGGCTCGCAGCGGGGCACCCGCGCGAACGCGCATACGCGCCGATTCCGGCGCTCAGAAGTGCACTCCGTGGATGCGCGGCAGAGCGCACGCGGGGCTCAGGCGGCGGAGCCCGTGCGCTCTTCGAACTCCTCGACCTCGCGCTCCCAGGCGTCCTTGGCCAGGCGGTACCAGAGGTAGAACGCGAAGCCGGCGAAGATCGCCCACTCCACGGCGTAGAAGATGTTGAGCCAGTTGACCGAGGAGTGCTCCTCCGGCGCCGGCGAGGAGATCGTGTCGAGCCCGCCGAGCGGGGTGCCGGAGGCCAGGTACGGCCGGTAGACGTTCAGGTCCGCCGTGTCGTGCCAGAAGCCGAGCAGCGCCGCCGGAGACATCCGGTCCATGCGGGTGGGCTGGTCCTGCGGCGGGGCGACAGGGCCCTCGTCGGAGATGAGGCGCCCCGTCACGGTGAGGACGGATCCGTCCGCCGTCTTCTCCAGCCGCTGCACCGCCGCCTTGGCCGCCTTCTCGTCGGGGGCCCATCCGATCGCGACGGCCAGCGACGTGGGCTTCGCCGCGCCGGCGATCCGCAGCTGGCCGGTCACCCAGTAGCCCTCGGCGCCGTCGTTGAAGCGCGATGAGACGATCAGGAAGTCACCGGGGACCCAGGATCCGCTGGTCTCGGCACGCTGCCCGACCAGGGGACCGTCGAGGTAGGCGCCCGGCTTCACGACCTGGTCGATCGGCAGCACCTTCTCGGTGGCCCCCGGCGCGGGCGGGTTCGTGTCGATCGCGCGGCCGAGCTGCCACTGGCCGAGCCAGGCGAACACCCCTGCGACCACGAGGCACAGCAGCAGCATGCCGATCCACCGGCCGCGCAGCATCACCTCGCGCAGGGTCGGCGGAAACTCCGGGGCGGGGACGGCGGGGCGCTGCGCAGACGACACGGGAAGGTTCAAGAACGGCGGGCGTTCAGGACTCGTACGGAGACAGCACGACCTCGACGCGCTGGAACTCCTTGAGGTCGGAGTAGCCCGTGGTCGCCATCGACTTGCGCAGCGCCCCGATGAGGTTGGCGGTGCCGTCCGCCACGGGGGCAGGGCCGTAGAGGATCTCCTCGAGCGTCGCGACGCCGTCGACCGCCACGCGCCGGCCGCGCGGCAGCTTCGGGTGGTGCGCCTCGGGACCCCAGTGGAACCCCTGCCCGGGGGCATCGGTCGCGCGCGCGAGGGCGACGCCGAGCATGACGGCATCGGCGCCCATCGCGAGCGCCTTGACGATGTCGCCCGACGTGCCGACGCCACCGTCGGCGATCACGTGCACGTAGCGGCCGCCCGACTCGTCGAGGTAGTCGCGGCGCGCGGCGGCGACGTCGGAGACCGCGGTGGCCATCGGCGCGTGGATGCCCAGCGTGGCGCGTGTGGTGGAGGCCGCTCCCCCGCCGAAGCCGACGAGCACGCCCGCCGCGCCCGTGCGCATGAGGTGCAGGGCCGCCGTGTAGGTGGCGGCGCCGCCGACGATCACGGGGACGTCGAGGTCGTAGATGAACTTCTTGAGGTTCAGCGGCTCTGCGACGCTCGACACGTGCTCGGCCGAGACCGTCGTGCCGCGGATGACGAAGAGGTCGACGCCCGCCTCGACGACCGTCTGGTACAGCTCCTGGGTGCGCTGCGGCGTGAGGGATCCGGCGACCGTGACGCCGGCGTCGCGGATCTCGGCCAGGCGCGCCTTGATCAGCTCGGGCTGGATCGGCTCGGCGTAGAGCTCCTGCATGCGCGAGGTCGCGGTGGCCTCGTCGAGGCCGGCGATCTCCGCGAGCAGCGGCTCCGGATCCGCGTACCGGGTCCACAGGCCCTCGAGGTCGAGCACGCCCAGTCCGCCGAGCTGACCCAGCATGATCGCCGTGCGGGGGCTGATCACCGAGTCCATCGGGGCGCCGAGCACGGGGATCTCGAACGGGAACGCGTCGATCGTCCAGGCGGTGGACACGTCCTCCGGGTTGCGGGTGCGCCGCGAAGGCACCACCGCGATGTCGTCGAACGTGTATGCGCGGCGCGCGCGCTTGCCTCGGCCGAGCTCGATCTCCTGGGTCACGAACCCAGCCTACCCGGGTTGCCCCTAAGGCTCAGCGGGCCGGGGCGGGCTGGTGCCGGCGCGACGGATGCACGACCGCGTGACGGATGCACGACCGGATCGGCGGATCCGTCGTGCATCCGTCGCATCGTCGTGCATCCGTCGCAGCGTTTCGGGAGCGAGACCCTTCCCGGGCGCTCAGCGGGCGCGGGCGACGCGGCGCTCGTCCCACACCGGCGCGTCCGACTCGTAGACGCCGCCGTCTTCGCCGAACACGAGGAAGCGGTCGAAGGAGCGGGCGAACCAGCGATCGTGCGTGACGGCGACGACCGTGCCCTCGAACCGCGCGATCGCGTCCTCGAGCGCCTCCGCCGATTCGAGGTCGAGGTTGTCGGTCGGCTCGTCGAGCAGGAGCAGGGTCGCGCCGGACAGCTCGAGCAGCAGCACCTGGAACCGGGCCTGCTGCCCGCCGGAGAGCTGCGAGAACTCCTGCTGCGCCTGGCGCACCAGCCCGTAGCGGTCCAGCGCCGAGCTGGCGGCGTCGCGCGGCATCCCCGCCCTGCGGTCGTCGCCGCGGTGCAGGATCTCGAGCAGCGTGCGCCCGGCGAACTCCGGGTGCGCGTGGGTCTGTGCGAACAGCCCAGGCACGACACGCGCGCCGAGCACCGCCGTGCCGGTGTGGGCGACCTCGTCGAGCCGCTCCCCCGCGCCCGTGAGGTGTCCGAGAGTCGGATCGGGATCGCTGCCGCCACGGGCCAGCAGCCGCAGGAAATGCGACTTGCCGGATCCGTTCGACCCGAGCACCGCCACGCGGTCGCCGAACCAGAGCTCGGCGTCGAAGGGCCGCATGAGGCCGGTCAGCTCGAGGTCGCTGCAGACGATCGCGCGCTTGCCCGTGCGGGCGCCGCGCAGCCGCATGTCGAAGTCCTGCGCGGGCGGGCGCTCCTCGGGCGGCCCCGCCTCCTCGAACTTCCGCAGTCGCGTCTGCGCGGCCTGGTAGCGCGAGGCGAAGCCGTCGTTCGCGGAGGCCTTGACCTTGAGGTTCGCGACCAGGGTCTTCAGCTTCTCGTGCTGCTCGTCCCAGCGCCGGCGCAGTTCGTCGAGGCGGTCCATCCGATCGATCCGCGCCTGATGATAGGTCGCGAACCCGCCGCCGTGCACCCATGCCGTCGCGCCGGCCCCGCCCGGCTCCAGCGTGACGATGCGGTCGGCCGCCCTGGCGAGCAGCTCGCGGTCGTGAGAGACGAGCAGCACCGTCTTCGGCGTCTCGCGCAGTCGTTCCTCGAGCCAGCGCTTGCCCGGCACGTCGAGGTAGTTGTCCGGCTCGTCGAGGAGCAGCACGTCATCGGGTCCGCGCAGCAGCGCCTCGAGCGCGAGCCGCTTCTGCTCGCCGCCGGAGAGCGTCGCGAGATCGCGGAACCGCGCCCGCTCGAAGGGCACGCCGAGAGCGGCGACCGTGCACTGATCCCAGACCGTCTCGTGCTCGTACCCGCCGGCGTCCGCGTATTCGGCGATCGCCGTCGCGTACCGCATCTGCGTCGGCTCGGTGTCGTCCTCGATGAGGGCGTTCTCCGCGGCGTCGAGCGCCTCGGCCGCTGTCCTGATGCGCGCCGGCGAGACCCCGATGAGCAGCTCGTGCACGGTCTGCCCTTCGCGGCCGTGGCCGACGAACTGGTCCATGACGCCGAGGGATCCGTCGATCGTCACGACGCCGGCGTCGGGCGACTGCTCACCGCGGATGATCCGCAGGATCGTGGACTTCCCGGCGCCGTTGGGCCCGATCAGGGCGCTCGTGGATCCGGCGCCGACGCGGAACGAGGCCTCGTCGAGCAGGGGGCGGCCGTCGGGCAGGGTGAGCGAGACGCCGGCGACATCGATGTATCCCACGGTGGTGGTCCTTCCGCCCGCGCGCAGGTGCGCGATAGCGAGCCGACCAGGCTATCAGGAACAGCGGCCGGATCCGGTGACCCGGTGTGCGGCGGCGGGCGCGACGCCTGCAGGTTCGCGCGACGCCTGCAGGGCCGAACCACCGGACTCGTCCTGCACCCGTGGCGGCATCGTGCATCCGTCGCAGCCGCACGGGGTCGCTGCCCCGCGGGCTACAGTCGGTGCTCGTTGCGCGGCAGCACTTCGAGCACGTGCGGCAGCTTGTTGGGGAAGCAGGCGCGGAACAGCTCGGTGATCTGCGGATCGGATCCATAGTCGTCGACGATCCGCAGGCCGATCATGGTGCTGATCAGCATGCCCTCGGCGAGGAAGGCGCGGGCCTCGTCGGCATCGAGGCCCACTTCGTCGCGGAAGAAGCGCCAGACCCTCGCGAACCCCTGGCGCGCGGCGGCGCCGATCGCGGGGTTGCTGCCGAGGAGGTAGGCATGCGCGAGCGTCTGGTGCAGACCGCGCACCTCGATGAGGTCGACATAGGCCTCCCCGATGCGCTTGCCGACCGGCCGCTCCCCCTCCTCGTCGGACGCCGCGAGCGCAGCGCGGAACGACGCGAGCAGACGGTCGAGCGAGAACTCGATCGTCGCGAGGAAGAGGTTCTCCTTGGATCCGAACAGACGCACCACGTACGG
>NZ_NCKN01000116.1 GCF_002257455.1 Microbacterium sp. 13-71-7 | reverse complement strand
TGGGCCGTTTGACGCCCATCGAGTTCGAGACCATCATGAACACGACCGTCGCACTGGCGGCGTGACTACAACCTGTCACCTATCCGTGCAGCAGTCCCGAGCTTTTCACTGGATCGAGCGTTGCATCTCGCAAGTCACCGCGATGAAGGTCGTCATCTCGTACCTCGAGGAACGGCCGAAAGGCCGGGTGGACGCGATACCTAACTTTGGATTCGTGCCTAGATGCGAACCTCTCCGCAACCTTTACCTGACGGCGCGAGTCTGTTTCCCCCTCTACGTGGACGAACTCGCCAGAACGGACTTCGACCCCAAGAAAGGACGTCCGCACGAGCCAATCCCGGATGGACTCCGGATCCCCATACGCCACGAGCAACTCGGTCAACTCCTCTTCGTGGAGAGTGCAATCTAGGCCTGCGAACTCGTAAAGCACTTCTTCAAGGTTGAAGTCTTCAGCGTCGCTCTCAACAAGGAGCGCCTCGATCGCGAATCGCGAGTACTGCTTCTCGGCGAACGTCACATCGGCCGCGGTAATGCGGGAATGTTTGCGATTGATCGCGGTGGTCAGAGACGCATTGGCGAAAAAGATCAGGTCGCGCGGACGAGACAAAGTGCGCCAAAGGAAGTAGTCGCGTGTGGGGAGGCCTCGTACTTCTAAATCGAAGACCTCGCCCCACATGTCAAAGGCGGCTGCCTTTCCCTTGCGTGATCGATTCGCGACATAGCGTTCCTCGAGGACTCGTACGAGGAGTTCGGGGTCCTGCCAGCGCACGCTAAGCACGCCAACTTTGTCGGGCTCACGAGCAAATCGGGCGATCGCGTCGTAGATATCGGTTCGCAGAAAAATCCCAAGCGTAACCCGAGCCGGCGATAAACCTGACGGGGGCTTGCTGAACTCGCGTTCAACGCGTCCGATCGAAGTCAGAAGCGCCAATATGAACCGGGCCATCACACTGTATTCGACGCCCTTTTCCCAGGTCTTGTCGAGGTTGTCGATGAGTACGGCAACGCGATCGAAGTCTCCGATCGCGCGAAGGACATGCTCTCGGAGGGGTCCGAGCCGGTTGAGCCGAAGCATTCGACCGACAAAGGCTTGAGTTGCCTCGCCGTCGCGTGGGTTTTCCTGCGCCAGCCGATCGACCGCGCGCTCTAGGCGAGTTGAGAGATCGCCATCCAGATCGACATCTAGTTCGTCGAGCTCTGCAGCAAGGTCTTGCAGGTCAGTATTGGTGCCTGTGCCAGCTGGCTTCTCGGTAGCGTGTTTCACTGCGCGCACCGCTATCTCCGTATGAAGGAGATAGCTCCACAGGCTAACCATGAGGTACTCGGAGTGGCCACCGGCCCCCAAACGATTTACGAGCTCGATGAGACCAGCGAGCTCATACGCGGAGGGCTTAACGGAGACGACGAGGTTCCGACGATCCCGCCTCAGTTCGTCAACCGCCTGGCTCATCGTCGCGGTCTTGCCGGTTCCTTTGCGGCCGACGAAGACTTTCGCGTCGCCCGCCAGTATCGATCGGAACTCGCTCGTCTCCACAAAATAGTCGGTGAGCTCCTCCCGCTCATACTCCGCGACGAACTGCCCAAAGCTGCGGATCGGCAGTTCTATATCGAGCGCGAGCCGCCCCAGCCGCTTGTTTGTGCCCGCCTGCTTCGGCAGCGTATCGAGCCAGCTGCGAACGTGCTCGATCAAGTCTGCCGTGCTGCCGTAGCTGTAGAGAAGGTCGCGGTAGTCGAGCGGCGACTCGAATCCGTCTTCAACGACCATGAGGATCGGCAGCTCAAATCCGTGCGCAATTCCGGCCATCAGACTGGCACGGGCGTTGTGCTCCCGTGCGCGGACCCTTCTTTCGGCGAGGAGGTGGAAGACGGCTGCAGAGGACCGGTAGATCTCTTTCACATAGAACTCCAGCGGCGCCATCCCTAGG
This sequence comes from Microbacterium sp. 13-71-7, assembly GCF_002257455.1. Lineage (GTDB taxonomy): Bacteria > Actinomycetota > Actinomycetes > Actinomycetales > Microbacteriaceae > Microbacterium. The sequence goes on along the minus strand of NZ_NCKN01000116.1, from coordinate 10,758 downwards.
TCGTCACCGGCTCCAAGTAGTTGAAGGTGAGACTGACGCTCAAGAAATGCCTCGAGGGAGATCGCGGGCTGGATTCGCGACGGGAGCGGTGGCGCGAACACAGCCTCGGGCTGCCTCGACTTGCCGCCGGCAAGGAGCCGTTCGAGCAGAGGGCTGCTTCCGATGCGCTCCGGATCTTCCGTGATGCACTGCGTCGCAAGCGAGTCTGAACTTGCTGAGTAGTTGACGCGGCCGATGGTCGAAAGGATGCCCAACTCCTTCCAGTTCCTGGCGGCCTCTTCGTCCGTTTCGTCAAACGCCAGCCACACATGTTTGCCGCGCGCGAGTGCGTAACCAGCTTCAAACAATACGTTGGGGTTTAGGTCACTGACCTCGGCCACGACTCCTGCATGTTCATCGATGGCTGCCGTGATGGAGTCGATCAAGATTCCGCCCTTGATGCGCAGATCTTCCCAGGTCAGCGCTTTGCCGCCGCCCTTGCGGATTCCTTTTACGGCCCCACGCATAGTGTCGGCCCGGAGCCTCGGCTTCCCGCCGTATGCGAAAAACCACGACGTCGATGATTCATCCACCATCCCTGAAGGGTATCGGTCAAGCCCGACAATTTACGGGAGGAGTGGATTCTCCTCTTCGGCGTCGCTCAACGTCCGCGGGAGGCGGCATTGCGCTCGCGCTTCTTGACGGCTACGTGCGAACTTGCCGGACTCGCGCGCGAGCTCGGTTACACGGATGAGGCGATGCCCGGGAAGATCGTGCGCGACTACCTGGGCGCCAAGTGTCCGGATCACTCAAAGGCACCAGCGATGGGTGATCGATGAAGAGCAAGCAGCGGACGTTCGCGGCAACGTGCGCCGGACGTCCTATCGCTCCCTCGCCGGTCGGCCCGCGTGCGGATGCAGGCTAGATTCAGGCGGTGACGAGCTCTCGGGCACGGCCGACCAACCGAATCGAGTCAGCTCGTCGTCCTCGGGGACGGGTGAGCCCCAGGCGGCCCCCACAGACCGCGCCAGGTCGGCCGACGACTTGAGCGTGGACTGCTGCAAGCGCCCGGAGCAGGAACTGGGGCACCCGATTGCTAGTGTTCTGGTGTGACTGACTGGGATCCGCTGCTCAGAGAGATCGCAATTCAAGGGAAACTCCTCGATAGTGCTCTCGCCACGCGGCCGGACGAATCTGACGCCCTCCCAACGCGTGCTGAGCTGATGTCGGCGATGGACACGTTGCACCTGTTGGAGGCGGTACTCCGGGACGTCTCCAAGCAGGATCCGAGCCTGGCGATGACTGTCGAGCCTGTAGCGATCTACCGTGCGGCCGAGGCGATCCTCGATGATCTCCAAGTGGTCATGGAGCGCGGCCCGAGGGGCTCGCTACTCGACTGGTGCGATGGCGCTCGTCGAGTGATTGAGGCTGGAATCGCCGCTCTTCCGGAGGGAGCGGACAGGGTGCAGTTACTGACCGACGAGTTAGCGGTGCGAGGCCGGGTGCTGGATGCCGTGGGGGATCTGCGATCCCAACGCGCTGCAAAGTACTTGGATCAGGCCAGGAAGGCGTCCGAGGCGGCAAGCGACGCCGCTGGCGTCACAGGTAGCGTTTCGCTCTCTGAGTACTTTGCGAGCTACGCAAGGAGCGAGCGCATTGCCGCCGAATGGTTCCGGGGCGCCACGATCATCGGAATCATTGCGACTGCAGTGGCCGTATATCTCGTTCCTCATCCCGACGGGGACGACTGGGCCGGAATTGTGTACCGACTTGCAGTCCTCGGAGCGTTGGGTGCTCTCTTCGCCTACCTTGCGAAGCAAGCCGGACAACATCGGCGCGTAGCCAACTGGGCGAAGAGCATCGACGTGCAGTTGAAGTCATTCCGTGCGTTTGTCGAAGGAGCCCCCGAAGACGAGCACGGTGCAATCTACCGCGCTTTCGCCAATCGAGTCCTTGGCAATCCTCCGGAGAAGGCGAAGGATTCCTCGGACGACACTTTGCCTGCCGCTCAGGTGATCGACCTTCTAACAACGATCGCGAAGAAGACTCCCTAAACATGGACAGCGTCCGTCGAGAGCGCCGAATCTAGGCAACAACCGCGTCTGAGCCCGGGGCCCGACCGAGCGGAAGCGGTCCTTCGCAGCAGCAGACGAGCAGAATCTGCGAGTGCAGCGTAGGCCGTCGATGGCGGCCGCAAATGCCCGCCGGGACCGCCCTCGACTCGGCGAGGCACTCGCGGACCGCTGTATCCGTTCGCGCTACGACGATCGCGACGCTATGCACCCGCCCTCGCGCGTGGGGCAACGACGAGCGTCCTCCACCGTTGCGACATGAAGACCTCGGACCCGGGCGTTGACCGTTCCCACTGCCGATCAGACGATCAGCGCCGCCGCCAGCGCCTCCTCGACGTCTTCGCGCGAGACCGCCGGAGCCTCGGTGAGCATGGATCCGAAGGTCCGAGGATCCCACTCCAGCCCCAGCGCGGCGTTGGCGTCCGTGAGCACCGCGACGAAACGATCGACAGGACCGAATGCGAGCATCCCGCTGAGCAGTCGCGCGCCGCCCACACCGCGCTGCGAGGTGCCGACGAGCTTCACGGCGTCGCGGGCGTTGATGCTGTACTCGCCGGGGCAGTACTCGCCGGCGACCTCACCCAGCCGGGCGTCGACGCCGAGCCCCCGCAGTGCGTCGACGATCGTTCTCCCTGCCTGCGCGAACAGGGCGGTGGGGTCGGCATGCGATTCCTCGCGTTCGACGAGGTCGAAGACCAGACAGGTCTCGTCGTAGGCGGCGGCGCGGCCGCCGGTCGGGCGGATCGCCGGTGTGAAGCCGAGGCGCTCCGCCGCGGCCACGGCGATGTCGTAGCCGGGCATCAGGCTCTCCCGCCGGGTCAGGGCGAGCGTCGGCGCCGGCGTGTACAGACGGAGCAGCCGCTGCGGACCCTCTCCGGACGCGACCTGTCGGAGCAGCGCGACGGACCGCTCCAGGTCGTCCGCGCCGGGGAACGGCTGCCGGATCACGTCCCCGGGGATCGGGACGAGGCGATCCGAGGACCCCTCCGGCGTCGTCATGCCCAGTGCGCCGGCGCCGGCAGCGCGTGGTCGCGTACCTCGACGCCGTCGGGGCCGACCGACGCGATGCAGTACAGGAGGGACTGCGTCGGGTAGCCGTGGGGACGGTTGTCCCGGATGATCGCGCGGTCGTCGGTGGGATCCAGCTCCGCCGTCGTGGCGAGCAGGCGGATCCAGGACTCCGGCCACTCCTCGTCGCGGGTCGGATGCGCGCGGAACTCCGGCAGCCAGCGCGCGATGCGGGCGGTGTCGGGGTCGTCGAGATCGGAGTGGGCGATCATGTGGACGCCAGGGGGCACCGGCGTCTCGCGCAGCTCGGTGCCGTCCCAGGACAGTACGCGCGCGCCGTCGGGGGAGACCTCGAGCAGGTTGAAGCCGTGCATGCGCTCCGATCCGCTGGGCGAGGTGCCGGTGACCGACGCCGGCGCCAGCGTGCCGCGGGAGACGGCCTGATCATCGGGGAGGTCGAGCACGTCGGCGCGGTTCAGCAGCACGGCCAGCCGGTGCGAGGCCGGATCGACCGCGAGCCACGCGCCTCCTGCGCGGCGGTCGCGGATCCCGATGACCCCTGGGCGGTCGGGCCACCACTCGCCGAGCGCATCCCACTCGCGCAGCGGATCCTCATCCCGCACGGCCAGCAGCCGCACCACCGGTCCCTGACCCTCCTGGAGGGCGCCGACCTCGATCACGACGGTGCACACGCGCCTCAGTCTAGGCACGTCGACGCCCCCTCGCGGCGTCGAGGCCCCCTCGTGCGAACGTACCTGCGAGGGGGCGTCGGTCGTGGGAGGGGGCGTCGACGGGGATGGAGCGCTCACGGACCGGCGCCGCGTGAGCGCTCGCGCCGCGTGAGCGCTCGCGCCGCGCGAGCGCTCGCGCCGCGCGGGCGTGCGCGCGCCCGCGCGCCCACGGGCGCCGCTCCCAGCCCGCGCCCTCGACATCTCGGGCAGAATCGAGGGATGGACATCGTGGTGGGGGTCTCCGGCGGCATCGCGGCCTACAAGTCGGTGCAGCTCGTGCGGCTCCTCGTGAAGGCAGGGCACGCGGTCACCGTCGTCCCCACCGAGGACGCGCTGCGCTTCGTGGGCGCGCCGACGTGGGAGGCGATCAGCCGCAACCCGGTCACCACGAGCGTGCACGACGACGTGGCGAAGGTGCGCCACGTGGCCCTGGGTCAGGGCGCCGACCTGGTCGTGGTCGCGCCCGCCACCGCGAACACGATTGCGCGCATGGCCGCGGGCATCGCCGACAACCTGCTCGGCACGACGCTGCTGGCGACGACCGCCCCCGTGCTCATCGCACCGGCGATGCATGCCGAGATGTGGGCGCACCCCGCGACGCAGGCGAACATCCGCACGCTCGCCGAGCGCGGCGTGCACCTGATCGGCCCGGACGACGGCGAGCTGGCGGGCGGCGACAGCGGACCCGGCCGGATGAGCGAGCCCGAGGCGATCGCCGAGGCCGCGCTGCGCCTGCTCGCCCCGCAGGACCTCGCCGGTCTGACGGTCGTGGTCTCCGCGGGCGGCACGCGCGAGCCGATCGACCCCGTGCGCTATCTCGGCAACCGCTCCAGCGGGCGGCAGGGCGCGACCCTCGCCGTCGAGGCCGCGACCCGCGGCGCCGACGTCGAGCTCGTCGCGGCGAACCTCGCGGGGGACGTCCTCGCCGAGGCCGGTCATCCGCGGATCCGGATCCGTCCCGTCGCGACGGCCGCGGAGCTCGCGACCGCGATGAAGGAGGCGGCGGCCCGCGCGGACGCCGTGGTCATGGCCGCCGCCGTCGCCGACTACCGGCCCGCGCAGGCCGCCGCGCACAAGCTCACCAAGGAGGACGGGATCCTCGAGCGGATCGAGCTCGTGGAGAACGAGGACGTGCTGGCGGCCCTCGGCGCCGCCCGCCGGACGGGCGGAGCTCCCGAGGGGCAGGTCATCGTCGGCTTCGCCGCGGAGACGGCGACGGATCCGGAGGCCCGGCGCGAACGCGCGCGCCGCAAGCGCGAGCGCAAGGGCGCCGATCTGCTCGCCGTGAACCTCGCCGACGCCGAGCACGGGTTCGAGAAGCACGACAATGCCGTCGAGGTCATCGGTCCCGACGGGGCCGTTGTCGCGGTGGCATCCGGTTCGAAGCGCGCGGTCGCCGCGGCGCTGTGGGATGCCGTCGTCGCGCTGCGCGGCTGAGGCCGAGCCCTGCAGGGGGCTGGCGCCCGCTGACGAGCGGGAGTAGCCTTTTCATATCGCAAAAGTCAAGTTTCACAGAATGGAATACAATGAACGCTCCTCTGCCCACCACCGGCTCGCGCGAGATCGCGCCGGAGCTGGCGCGCTCGTGGCTCCTCGTCGCGGCGACGAGGCCGGAGACGTTCGACGACGCGGCGCGCTCGCACGCGGACGCCGTCGTGCTCGACGTGGAGGATGCGGTCGACGCGAGCCGCAAGGACTCCGCGCGCGATGACGTCGTGCGCTGGCTGCACGGCGCCGATGCGAACGGCAGGGCGAACCGCGCATGGGTGCGCATCAACGACGCGACCAGCGAGCACTGGTCCCCGGATCTGGACGGGCTGCGCGACGCCCCCGGTCTGCAGGGCGTGATGCTGGCCAAGACCGAGTTCGGCGGCCAGGTGATGGACACGTTCAACCGCCTCGGCGCGAAGGTGCCCGTGGTCGCGCTCGTCGAATCCGCGATCGGCATCGAGAACGCGACCGAGATCGCGCGGGCGAAGGGCGTCTTCCGGCTCGCCTTCGGCAGCGGCGACTTCCGCCGCGACACCGGCATGTCGGCCGATCGCGAGGCGATGGCGTACCCCCGCGCGCGCCTCGTCATCTCGAGCCGCGCCGGCGGCCTGCCGGGACCGATCGACGGCCCGACCGTCGGATCCAGCCATCCGATCCTGCGCGAGCAGTCGGCCATCACCGTGTCGATGGGGATGACCGGCAAGCTCTGCCTGCAGGCCGACCAGACCCCGGTGGTGAACGAGGTCATCAGCCCCACCCGCACCGACGTCGAGTGGGCCTACGAATTCCTCGAGGACTTCGAGGCGCGCGGCTGCATCGTCCGCGACGGCAGCGACCTGCCCCGCCTCGGCCGCGCCCGCAAGATCATGCAGCTCGCCGAGGCCTTCGGCGTGCTGCCCGCCGCCCACTGATCCCGGGTCGCCGGGCCTCCCGGCCCCGCTCGCCGGACCACTGACCCCGGTCGCTGAGCCTGTCGAAGCGTCCGCCCCCAGGATCCGCAGAACCCCATCCGAAAAGGAGACATCATGACCACTCGCCTCGCCGCCGGTGACACCGCTCCCGCCTTCGCCCTCGAGGACGCCGACGGCGCCCGCGTCTCGCTCGAGGACTACCGCGGACGCAACGTCGTCGTGTACTTCTACCCCAAGGCCGCGACCCCGGGGTGCACCACGGAGGCCTGCGACTTCCGCGACAGCCTGTCGTCGCTCGACGCCGCGGGCTACTCCGTGATCGGCGTCTCGCCCGATGAGGTCGCCGACATCCGGGCCTTCTCGGATGCGGAGGGCCTGACCTTCCCGCTGCTCGCCGACACCGATGCCGCCGTGGCGCGCGCCTGGGGAGTGTGGGGCGAGAAGACCGTGGGCGACCGCACCTTCGACGGCGTGATCCGCTCCACGTTCGTGCTGGACGGCGACGGCGTCGTGCAGCGCGCCGAGTACGGCGTCGACGCGACCGGCCACGTGGCGCGCCTGCGCGAAGAGCTCGGCGTCTGACCCCGGCACATCCCTTCCACTACCCCGAGTCGTCCCCCTCAGCGGAGCCCAGAGCGTCCGCTGAGGGGGACGACTCGCAATGGGGGTTGACAGGGCGGGGTTCCGTCCGCACAATAGTTACACATGCTGAAATAACAGTTCCGGACTGCGGAAACTATCCTCGAGATGGTGAACGGATCCCCTCGATAGGATCCGACCGTACTGCCTTACACGCCGGATGCCAGCATGGCTTGAGGATCGAAGATGTTGCTCGAGGAGTTCAACTCCGCAGGCCGTGATGACGCCACGGCCGTTGTGAAGCCCGCACTGGACATCGCCCGCTGGATCGCCGCGATCGTCGACGGCCGTCCCTACGCCTCGGTCGACGCGCTCTCCGCCGCCGCCCTCGAGGTCGCGGCCCCGCTCGCCGAGGCCGAGCTCGACGGCGCGCTCGCGCACCACCCGCGCATCGGCGCGAAGGTCGACGGCACGAGCGCCGAGGCCGCGCACTCGCGCCGCGAGCAGCCGAGCGTCGACGACGCCACCGCGGCCGCCCTCGCCGAGGGCAACCGCGCCTACGAGGAGCGGTTCGACCGCGTCTTCCTCGTGCGCGCCGCCGGCCGCAGCGCAGAGGACATCCTCGCCCTGCTGCACGAGCGGCTCGGCAACACCGACGAGCAGGAGCTCGCCGTCGTCGACCAGCAGCTGCGCGAGATCGCGGCCCTGCGGCTCGCGGCGGCCATCGAGACCGAAGGAGCGAGCGCATGAGCGTCTCCCACGTGACCACCCACATCCTGGACACATCGATCGGACGCCCCGCGTCCGGCGTCGCCGTCGCACTCGAAGCCCGCGACGGCGAGGGATGGGTCGGGATCGGTACGGGCTTCACCGATGCTGACGGGCGGGTGAAAGAGCTGGGCCCGGAGCGGCTGGAGAGCGGTGCATACCGCCTCCGGTTCGACACCGCGGCCTACTTCGACGGCATCGAAACGGACACCTTCTTCCCGGAGGTGGTGCTGACCTTCCTGGTCGACGCCGAGCAGGCGCACTATCACGTGCCGCTGCTGCTCAGTCCGTTCGCCTATTCCACCTACCGAGGAAGCTAAGAGGAATCCGACATGACCACCATCACCCTGGGCAAGAACCAGTACGGCAAGGCGGAGAACCGCGTCGTCCGCATCACGCGCGACACCGCCCGTCACGAGATCGAGGACCTCAACGTCACCTCGCAGCTGCGCGGCGACTTCGAGGCCGCCCACTTCGAGGGCGACAACGGACACGTCGTCGCCACCGACACGCAGAAGAACACGGTCTACGCCTTCGCCAAGGACGGCATCGGCAGCCCCGAGGAGTTCCTGCTCCGCCTCGGTCGCCACTTCACCGGCGGGTTCGACTGGGTCACCGGCGGACGCTGGGCCGCGGAGCAGTACACCTGGCTGCGCATCGAGGGCGACGCCGGCGAGCACGACCACTCGTTCGTCCGCGGCGGGACCGAGACCCGCACCGCGGTGGTGCAGATCGACGGCGACGACACCACGGTCATCGCCGGCCTGCAGGACCTCACGGTCCTCAAGTCCACCGCGAGCGGCTTCGTCGGCTACCCGAAGGATCCGTACACGACCCTCCCCGAGACCGAGGACCGCATCCTCGCCACCTCGGTGACGGCGAAGTGGCGCTACAACCGCATCGACCTCGACTTCAACGAGGTCTACGCGGACGTCCGTCGCCTCCTCCTCGCCGGCTTCTCGCGCAACTACTCGTACGCGCTGCAGCACACGCTCAAGGAGATGGCAGAGGCCGTGCTCGAGGCGCACCCGGAGATCGACGAGATCCGCTTCTCGACCCCGAACAAGCACCACTTCGTCGTGGACCTGTCGCCGTTCGGCCTGGAGAACCCGAACGAGGTGTTCTTCGCCGCCGACCGCCCCTACGGCCTCATCGAGGCGTCGTTCCTGCGCGACGACGCGGACGCCGACCACTGGTCCTGGGGCGGCATCGCCGGCTTCTGCTGAGCGCGCTCCGCACCGAAGCTCCGCACGGACGCTCGGTACCGAGATGAGGGGATGGATCTGCCCGATGGGATCCATCCCCTCATCCGTCGCCTCAGCCGCGTCCGCCGAACGGCATCCCGCTCGCCGTGACCGTGAGCGCGCCGATGTTCGCCTCGGCGGGCAGATCCGCCATGAACAGCACGGTGCGCGCCGCCGCGTCGACGTCGAACGTGGGCTCGACCCTGCGGCTGCCGTCGGCCTGGAGCGCGCCGGAGCCGACGCCGAGCTCGTCCATGATGTCGGTGCGGGTGTTGCCGATGTCGATCTGGCCGCAGGAGATGCGGTGCGCCCGGCCGTCCAGGTCGATCGAGCGCGTGAGCCCGGTGAGCGCGTGCTTGCTCACGGCGTAGGCGACCGAGAGCGGGCGGGGCGTCTGCGCGGAGATGGATCCGTTGTTGATGATCCGGCCGCCCTGCGGATCCTGTGCGCGCATCACGCGCATCGCGCCGCGCGCGCACAGCATCGCACCGGTGACGTTGACCGCGAGCGTGCGCTCCCAGTCGTCCAGGGAGATGTCGGCCGCCGACACCGCGGGGCCGAACGCGCCGGCGTTGTTGAACAGCACGTCCACCCGCCCCCACTCCTGCACGACGCGGTCGAAGAGCGCGTCCACCTCGGCCTCGACCGTGACGTCGGTCGGCACCACGAGGGCGTTCGACGGGATGCCTCTCCTCCCGGACGCATCCGGACGCCCCGACGCCGTCTCGGTCAGCGCGGCCTCGCGTCGCCCGGCCAGCGCCACGCGGTAGCCGGCCTCCAGCATCGTGCGCGCGACGGCGCGGCCGATCCCCGATCCCGCACCCGTCACCACGGCGATGCGTCCGCTCATCGTCACTCCTCGAAACTCAGACACGCTGCCCGATCGGCAGCCTCCTACATGTAGCAGATCAGCCCCGCCGCCCGACCGGCGGCCACCGATACCTCTCACAGAAAGGCCGAAGATGCGCGAACAGAGCAGCTCCGCCGCCCCCGGATCCGAGACCCTGGATCACGATCCCGAAGAGACCGCAGAATGGCTCGAGTCGCTGGACGCGCTCGTGGCGCAGCGCGGCGCCGAGCGCGGCGAGCACATCGTGCGCTCGCTCGCGGCCCGCGCCGGCTACGCGCCGGAGCCCACGGCGACGACCGACTACGTCAACACGATCCCGGTGTCGGAGGAGCCCGCCTACCCCGGCGACGAGGAGCTCGAGCGCCGCTACCGCGCCTGGATGCGCTGGAACGCCGCGATCCTGGTGCACCGCGCGCAGCGCCCCGGCATCGGCGTCGGCGGTCACATCTCCACCTACGCCGGAGCCGCCACCCTGTACGAGGTCGGCTTCAACCACTTCTTCCGCGGCAAGGACCACCCCGGCGGCGGCGACCAGGTGTACTTCCAGGGGCACGCCTCGCCCGGGATGTACGCCCGCGCGTTCCTGGAGGGGCGCCTCGGCGAGGAGGACCTGGACGGCTTCCGCCAGGAGAAGTCCCGCGAGGGCCACGCCCTGAGCTCCTACCCGCACCCGAGGCTCATGCCGGAGTTCTGGGAGTTCCCGACCGTGTCGATGGGCATCGGCCCGATGAATGCGATCTACCAGGCGCAGTCCAACCGGTACCTGCAGGGCCGGGGGCTCAAGGACACGAGCGATCAGCACGTCTGGGCGTTCCTCGGCGACGGCGAGATGGACGAGCCGGAGAGCCGCGGCCTGCTGCAGCTCGCGGCCAACGACGGCCTCGACAATCTGACGTTCGTGGTCAACTGCAATCTGCAGCGCCTCGACGGGCCAGTCCGCGGCAACGGCAAGATCATCCAGGAGCTGGAGGGCTTCTTCCGCGGCGCCGGGTGGAACGTCATCAAGGTCGTCTGGGGCCGCGAATGGGACGACCTGCTCGCCCGCGACGCCGACGGCGCGCTGCTCGACATCATGAACACGACCCGCGACGGCGACTACCAGACCTACAAGGCCGAGAGCGGCGC
>NZ_NCKN01000425.1 GCF_002257455.1 Microbacterium sp. 13-71-7 | reverse complement strand
CGACCCGATCGACCTCACCTCCGCGCTGGACCGCAACGTGATGCCCGGCGGGCCAGGGTACCCCGGCGGCATGCCGCAGCACGCCGCCGACGGCGCGCTCGTGTTCTGCCTGCGCGAGAACGGATCCTCCCACCTCTGGCGCATCGCGGAGGACGGCTCGGCCGCCCGCGCGCTCGTGGACGGCGCCGCGAACGTCTCCGGCCTCTCGGTCGCGGGCACGTCCGCCGCGATCGTGCGATCCACCCCCGATTCCTTCGGCGAGGTCGTCCTGGTCGACCTCGCCGAAGGCACGACCACGACGCTCACCGCATCCTCCGATCCGGGGTTCGACCTGATCCCCGCCGAGGAGCGCAGGTTCACGATCTCCGACGGCACCGTGGTCACCGGGTGGCTGCGCAGGGATCGGAACGCCACCGGTCCGCTGCCCCTGCTGCTCGACGTGCACGGTGGCCCGCACAACGCGTGGAACGGCGCGGCCGACCTCGTCCATCCGTACCACCAGGTGCTCGCGAGCCGCGGCTGGGCGATCCTCACGCTGAACCCGCGCGGCAGCGACGGCTACGGCGACGCGTTCTTCCGCGCCGTGGCGGGCGGCTGGGGCGTGAACGACGCGAACGATTTCCTCGAGCCGATCGACGCGCTCGTCGCCGAGGGCGTCGCGGATCCGGCACGCCTGGCCGTCACCGGCTACAGCTACGGCGGTTTCATGACCTGCTACCTCACCTCGCGCGACGACCGGTTCGCGGCCGCCGTCGCCGGCGGCGTCGTGACCGACCTGTTCTCGATGGGCGGCACGTCCGACATGGGCCACTTCCTCTCCGCCAAGGAGAACGGCGGCCTGCCGTGGCGGGATGAGGCCCTCATCTCGGCGCAGTCCCCGTTCACGCACGTCGACAGGGTCACCACCCCGACCCTGATCCTGCACGGCGCCGAGGACGACCGCTGCCCCGTTGGGCAGGCCGAGCAGTGGTTCACCGCCCTGCGCGAGCGCGACGTGCCGGCCCGCCTCGTGCTGTA
>NZ_NCKN01000115.1 GCF_002257455.1 Microbacterium sp. 13-71-7 | reverse complement strand
GCGCGGGCTCGAGCTCGCGGTGCCGGACGGCACGGCGACCGTGATCGTGGGGCCGAACGGCGCGGGCAAGTCCACGCTCGCGCTCACCCTCGCCGGGCTCCTCGATGCGCTTCACGGCACGGTCGAGGCGGCGGAGGGCCTCCGCGGGCGCCGCGGGCTGGATCCGATCCGCTGGACGTCGCGCGAGCTGCTCACCCGTATCGGGATGGTGTTCCAGGATCCCGAGCACCAGTTCCTCACTCAGACCGTGCGCGACGAGCTCGCAGTAGGCCCGCGTGCGCTCGGCTGGGACAAGGAACGGATCGACGCCGTCGTCGACGCCCTGCTGGAACGGCTCGGGCTGACGGCGCTCGCTGCGGCGAACCCCTTCACGCTGTCGGGTGGACAGAAGCGGCGCCTCTCGGTCGCGACCGTGCTCGCCGCCGCGCCGGCGGTGATCGTGCTCGACGAGCCGACGTTCGGACAGGACCGTCGCGGCTGGATCGGGATCGTGAGCCTGCTGCAGGAGGAGATCGCCCGTGGCACGACCGTCGTCGCCGTCACGCACGACGCCGACGTGATCCGCCATCTCGGCGGCCACCGGATCGAGCTGGCGGCATGACCACGGGATTCGAAGCGCGGAAAACGCTCGATATATCGGCCGAAGGCAGCGATTCGCGCGCTTCGAAACCGGGTGGGGCCTGGATCGACGGGGTCAACCCGGTCAGCCGGATCCTGCTCGCCCTGCTGCTGTCGGTGCCGTTGTTCGCGTCGATCGACGTCGTGAGCGGCCTCGTCGCGATCGGGCTGCAGCTGCTCTGCATTCCGCTCACCGGGCTGCGGCTCGGCACCGTGCTGCGCCGACTCGCGCTGCTGCTCGTGATCGCCCCGGTGGCCGGCGTGAGCATGCTGCTCTACGCCGCTCCGGGCGGGCAGGTGTTCTTCAGCCTCGGGTTCGCGCACATCAGCGAGGCATCGATCCAGCTTGCGATCGCCGTGTCGATCCGCGTCGTGGCGCTGGGGCTGCCGACGATCCTGCTGTTCGCCCGGACGGATCCGACCGAGCTCGCCGACGCCCTCGCCCAGGTCGCGCATCTGCCGAGCCGCTTCGTGCTGGGCGTGCTCGCGGGCACGCGGATGCTCGGCCTTTTCCTCGACGACTGGCGCACCATGTCGCTCGCCCGCCGGGCGCGCGGGGTGGGGGACCGGGGCGCGCTGCGGCGCTTCTTCACGATGTCCTTCGTGCTGCTCGTCTTCGCGGTGCGGCGCGGCACCAAGCTCGCTCTCGCGATGGAGGCGCGCGGATTCGGATCCGACATCCCGCGCACCTGGTCGCGCCCGTCCCGGCTGTCCGGGCGGGATGCGATCGCGCTCGCCGGCGGCGCGGCGATCATGGCGCTGTCGATCGCCGCCGCGGTGCTGCTCGGAACCTTCCGGTTCGTCTGGAGCTGAGCGTCGCCCGACCGCCGGCGCGGACCGCGAGACACCACTTCGAGCGTGAGACACCTCGCGGGGTTTGGTGTCTCACGCGGAAACGGCGGTCTCGCTGCTCGAGGCCGGCGTGACATCGAGCGGCACCACGAGCAGCTCCTCGATGCGACGGCGCACGGTCTCGGCCATGTCGACGGACGCGGGATCCAGCAGCCACTGCAGCTGCAGACCGTCCATGAGCGCGGTGAGCTCGGCGGCGGCGCGGTCCTCGTCCACGTGTGGGGCGAGGTGGCCCGCCGCGCGCGCGTCGCGCAGGGCCTTCGCGGTGCCGGAGCGGATCCGCTGGTACCGCCGGACGAAGTACTCGTGCGCGGGGTGCGAGGGGTCGGCGGCCTCCGCGGACAGCACGGCGTACAGGGCGATGATCCCGCCCACCTCGGTGTTGTGCCGTGCGAGATCGACCATGCCGCGCAGGATCCCGATGCCGTCCTGACCCCGTGAGCCGTTGCGGCGGAACCGCTCGCGATCCTCGCGATCCCGCGTCTCCAGCACCGCCTCCATGAGGGATTCCTTCGTGGGGAAGTGGTGCGCGAGGCCTGCGCGGGAGATCTCGCAGACCTGCGCGATCTCGAGCATGGTGGCGCTGTTGAAGCCGACGCGCCCGAAGAGCGCGGTCGCGGCCGCGATGATCCGCTCCCGCCGGGCGCGGCCCGTCGTGTATCCGCGTTCGGTCGTCATCGGTGTCCCATCGTATGCGTCGGCGGGGTGTCGTGCGGGTTCTGCACGGTCGGGATCGGGCGGCGAGAGCCTCCGGAACAAAAACCTACACTTGTGCCGGTTTTCATGCTAGCGTGCGTCTACCGGATGAGCGGGGCAAGGACCGGCCCTGTCGGATCCGGTGAGCACGACCCGAACCCGAAGTCCCACTCCGAACCAAGGACTGACAATGTCGTCGACTTCTTCTGATGCCCCCGAGGTGCGCGCACCCATCACCGAGACCACCTTCGTGGCCACCGCCTCCGGCGAGGACGACCCGCCCGCGCCGATCAAGGGCGTCCGGCGCCTCCTCGGCTGGATCATCCCCGCGAACTTCGCGATCTTCGTGATCTGGGGCGCGGTGCCAGGGATCCTGCTGCAGGCGCAGATCATCGCGATGTTCCCCGACGAGAAGACCCAGGTCGCGAACATCGCGATCGTGTCGACGATCGGCGCCCTCGGCGCGATGATCGCCCAGCCCGCCGCCGGACAGCTCTCCGACCGCACCCGCTCGAGGTTCGGTCGCCGCGCACCGTGGATCATCGCGGGCGCGATCGTGGGCGGCATCGCCCTCATCGCTCTCGGATTCATGAACAACCTCGTGGGCATCATCCTCGCGTGGACGCTGATCCAGGTCGCCTACAACTTCGCGCAGGGGCCGCTCTCGGCGATCCTGCCGGACCGGGTTCCGGTCGCCCGCCGCGGCACGTTCGCGGCTCTCTCCGGCATCGGCCTCATGTTCGGCGCGCTCGGCGGTCAGATCATCGGATCCCAGCTCGCGCACTCGATCACGCTCGGCTACATCATCTTCGCCGTCTTCGCGGTCGTCGTGCTGCTCGGGTTCGTCCTCGCGAACCCCGACCACCCCAGCCTCAACTTCCAGAACGAGCCGTTCAGCTTCGGCGAGTTCCTGCGCACGTTCTGGGTCAGCCCGGTCAAGCACCCGGACTTCTTCTGGGCGTTCACCGGCCGCCTGCTGCTGTACACCGGGTACTTCGCCGTCACCGGATTCCAGCTGCTGATCCTCAAGAACTACCTCGGTGTGAAGGATCCCTTCTCGGTGATCCCGCTGCTCGGCATCCTCAGCCTCGTCGGGATCCTCGTCGCGACGATCGTCTCCGGCCCCCTCTCCGACAAGGTCGGCCGGCGCAAGCCGTTCGTCTTCGGATCGTCCCTGCTCATGGCGGTCGCCCTGGTCTTCCCCATGATCGCGCCGTCGTACACGTCGTGGATGATCATGACCGTGATCAGCGGTTTCGGATTCGGCATGTTCCAGGCCGTCGACACCGCCCTGATGAGCCAGGTGCTGCCGTCCGCCAAGAACTTCGCGAAGGACCTCGGGGTCGTGAACATCGCGGCGACGCTGCCGCAGACGTTCGCCCCCGGCGTCGCCGGCGCGATCGTGCTGGCGTTCGGATACGGAGCGCTCTTCCCGATCGCGATCGTGCTGAGCGTGCTCGGCGCGGTCAGCGTCTGGTTCATCAAGTCGGTCAAGTAACTGAGGAGAACATCGATATGACGGACACCGTGAACGAGGCCGTGCTGCCTTACCGCGACGCCACCCTGCCGATCGACGAGCGCGTCGAGGATCTGCTCGGCCGGATGGAGCTCGCCGACAAGGTCGGGATGCTGTTCCACACCATGGCGGCCTTCGCCGAGCTGGACGAGGGCAACCCGACCTTCGGCCTTCCCTCGATCTCCTCGATGGTGCGCAAGCGCCGGATGAGTCACTTCAACCTCCTCGGCGCCGCACCGGGCGGCCGCGAGTTCGCGGCCTGGCACAACGCCCTGCAGCGGATGGCGCTGGACACCCCGCTCGGCATCCCGATCACACTGTCGACGGACCCGAGGCACTCGTTCAGCGACAACCCGCTCACCTCGCTCATGGCGGGTCCGTTCTCGCAGTGGCCGGAGACCCTCGGCTTCGCGGCCCTCGGATCCCCGGAGCGGCTCGAGCGCTTCGCCGACATCGCGCGGCAGGAGTACCTCGCCGTCGGACTCCGGGTCGCGCTGCACCCGCAGATCGACCTCGCCACCGAGCCGCGCTGGTCGCGGATCGCGGGCACGTTCGGCGAGGATGCGGATCTCACCTCGCGCCTCGTCGTCGGCTACATCCGCGGCTTCCAGGGCGAGGAGCTCGGGCCGGACTCGGTGGCGACGATGGTCAAGCACTTCCCGGGCGGCGGTCCGCAGCTCGACGGCGAGGATCCGCACTTCGCCTGGGGCAAGGAGCAGGTCTACCCCGGGGACGCGCGGGACTACCACCTGCGTCCGTTCATCGCGGCGATCGGCGCCGGCGCCACCCAGATGATGCCGTACTACGGCCAGCCTGTCGGCACCGACTGGGAAGAGGTCGGCTTCGGCTTCAACAAGGGCGTGCTCACGGATCTGCTGCGCGATGAGCTGGGCTTCGAGGGCATCGTCTGCACCGACTGGGGCCTGCTCACCGACGTCGTCGTCTTCGGCGCCGACATGCCGGCCCGCGCCTGGGGCGTCGAGCACCTCACCCGACCGCAGCGCATGGTCAAGGCGCTCGACGCGGGCATCGACCAGTTCGGCGGCGAGCTGTGCACCGAGGAGCTCCTCGGACTCGTCGAGCGCGGCGAGGTCTCGGAGGATCGCCTCGACGTCTCGGTGCGGCGGCTGCTGCGCGAGAAATTCCGGCTCGGGCTGTTCGAGAACCCGTTCGTCGACGAGGAGACGGCGGAGTCGATCGTCGGCCGTCCCGACTTCGTCGCCGAGGGCCTGGACGCGCAGAGCGACTCGCTCACGCTGCTCACGAACACCGCCGTCGCCGGGGGATCCCCGATCCTTCCGCTCGCGCTCGGCGTGAAGGTGTACGCCGAGGGCGTGGCCGCCGACGCGCTCGCCGCCTACGCGACCGTCGTGGGGAGCCCGGAGGAGGCCGACGTCGCGATCCTGCGCATCAAGGCTCCGTTCGAGGATCGGGATCGCGGCGGGTTCAGCGACCTGTTCCACTCCGGATCCCTGGAGTTCCCGGCCGAGGAGCACGCCCGTCTGACCGCGATCGCCGCGGCGGTGCCGACCGTGGTCGACATCTACCTCGACCGTCCGGCCGTGCTCGGCGGTCTCGAGGAGACGGCGCGTGCCGTGCTCGCGGACTACGGCGCCTCGGACGAGGCCGTGCTCCGGGTGCTGTTCGGCGAGCGCGGGCCACAGGGTGCGCTGCCCTTCGACCTGCCCCGCTCGGACGCGGCCGTCGCCGCGAGCCGGACCGACGTGGCGTTCGACACCGAGAACCCCACGTTCCGGTTCGGCCACGGCCTGCGGTACTGAAGGCCCCTCCGCCCCGGGCGCTCCGAGATCTCGGGGCGCCCGGCACCACGAACGGGGCCTCCTCCGGGAGGCCGCGTTCGGCGTTCTGCCGGGTCGTTGAGCGAAGACGCCGGAGGCGACTTTCTCTCCTCCCGGGGTCGTTGAGCGAAGACGCCGGAGGCGACTGAGACGAAACGCGGCGCCCTCGCAGCGCAGTCCATGAGCGCGCCGCGTTTCGTCTCGCTTCGCTCGCTCAACGACCCCGGGTCTCGCGTCGTTCGCTCAACGACCCCGGGTCTCGCTTCGCTCGCTCAACGACCCCGGGAGTGCGGATCCGGTCTCGTCCCTTCGATCGATCTTCGGATCAACCTTGTGCACGATGGCACGCGGTGCGCGCGCCGGTGGACTGGAGGCATGGCAGATTCCGTCGCGCGCTCGCGCCTCTCCGATGCCCTGACCTCGCGCCGCGGCGCGTGGATCTCGCTCGGACTCGTCCTCCTCCTCATGGTGCTGCTGTTCGGCGCGTTCGGCTCGGCCAAGGCGCCCGGCGGCAATGCCCAGGCTCCGGCCGCATCGGAGTCGACCAGGGCCTCCGAGCTCCTGAAGACCTTCCCGGACGCCGATCGACAGTCGGTGCTCGTGGTGGCGTCGCGGGAGGACGGCGCGGCGCTGTCCCAGGCGGATCTGGCGGGGCTGAAGGATCTGGTCCCCGTACTGGGCGCCCGCGCGGCCGCGGATCCGTCGGGACCCATGGTCAGCGATGACGAGAAGGCCGCGGCGATCGTCCTGCCGATCACCGCCTCGGACTCCAATGCCGAGAATGCGAAGGCGATCGCGGCACTGCGCGCCGACGTCGCGGCGCATGCCCCCGACGGCCTCGCGCTGCAGGTGACCGGGGGACCGGCATTCGGCGCCGACGTCGCCTCCGCGTTCGAGGGCGCCGACTTCACCCTGCTGATCGTCACGATCCTGATCGTCGCGATCCTGCTCATCGTGACCTACCGCTCGCCGATCCTGTGGCTGATCCCGCTCGTGGTCGTCGCGCTCGCCGACGGGCTCGCCGGCAGGATGACGGCGGCGGCCGGATCCGCGTGGGGTCTGCAGTTCGACGCCGGCATCATCAGCGTGCTGGTGTTCGGCGCGGGCACGAACTACGCCCTGCTCCTGATCTCGCGCTATCGCGAAGAGCTGCGGCAGGAGAGCGATCACCGTCGCGCACTCGGCACCGCCTGGCGCAGGACGGCGCCTGCGATCGTCGCCTCGAACGTCACGGTGGTGCTCGCGCTCCTCACCCTCGTGCTGGCCGTGATCCCGGGGACGCACGGGCTGGGGATCTCCTCGGCGATCGGGCTGCTGATCGCGCTCGGATCCGTGCTGTTCCTGCTGCCGCCGCTGCTCGCGGTCTGCGGACCGAAGGTGTTCTGGCCGTTCGTGCCGCGCCCCGGCGAGCAGCACCGCCAGGGCGGCGCCTGGCGCGGGATCGCCGGCCGCGTCGTGAAGCGCCCTGTCGTGGCGCTGCTCGCCGGCGGTGCGCTGCTGGCGGTGATGGCCGCGGGCCTGTTCGGCACCTCGGTCGGGCTCGACCAGGTGGAGAAGTTCCGAGTGCCGTCGGAGTCGGCGGCCGGGCTCGAGGTGTTCTCGGCGCACTTCCCCGCCGGTGAGGCGCAGCCGATCCTCGTGGTCGCCGATACCGCGGAGGCACGGGACGTCGCCGCGGCGGCGAAGGACGTCGAGGGCGTCGTGCGCGTGCAGCCGGTCGGGACGACCGAGGACGGCGACCTCACGAAGATCATGGTGACCAGCGAATACGGTCCCAGCACCGAGAAGAGCCTGACTCAGATCACCGAGCTGCGCGACGCCGTGCACGCCGTGCCGGACGCGCACGCGGTCGTCGGCGGGGCGGTCGCGACCGATCTCGACGCCCGCACCGGCAACCAGCAGGACCTGCTGCTCATCGCGCCCCTCGTGCTACTCGTCAGCTTCCTCGTGCTGTTGATCCTGCTGCGCTCGGTCGTGGCGCCTGTGCTCCTGCTCGTGGTGAACCTCGCCAGCGCGCTCGCCGCGATCGGCGCGGGGGCGTGGCTGAGCCGGGTGCTGTTCGGCCAGCACGCGCTCGATCTGCAGGTCCCGCTGCTCGGGTTCCTGTTCCTCGTCGCACTGGGCATCGACTACACGATCTTCCTCGTGCACCGCGCCCGCGCCGAGGCCGCTCAGCGCGGGACGAGAGCGGGCATGGTCGAGGCGATCGCGCACACCGGCGGCGTGATCACGAGCGCGGGCATCGTGCTGGCCGCGGTGTTCGCCGCGCTCGGGGTGCTGCCGCTCGTGACCCTCGGGCAGTTGGGCCTGATCGTCGGCGTCGGCGTGATCGTGGACACGCTCGTGGTGCGGACCGTGATCGTGCCCGCGATCTTCGCCCTCCTCGGCGACCGGATCTGGTGGCCCGGCCGGCTGCGCCGTGGGTCGCAGGCAACGGCATCCGCGGATCCGGATCCGGTCCTCTCCCGGGGTCGTTGAGCGAAGACGCCGAAGGCGACTGAGACGAAACGCGGTGCCCTTGCAGCGCAGTCCGCGAGCGCGCCGCGTTTCGTCTCGCTTCGCTCGCTCAACGGCCCCGGGGCGGAACGAACCCCGGGGCGAAACGAACCCCGGGGCGGAACGCCCCCGGGGCGGAACGCCCCCGGGGCGGAACGAGCCCGGGGAGCGGGCCGTCAGACGGCGGGGAGCCAGAGCGTCATCCGCACGCCGTCCTCGGGGAGGTGCAGCACCTCGTAGCGGCGGGCCGCGACCGTGCCATCGGCGGAGCGGACATGCGTGATGTCGCCGCGCCGGCGCTGCACGAGATGGCCGCTCCACCAGGTCCGGAACAGCGGGCTCTGCGCGCTCAGCTCCTCGACGAGGGCGGAGAGCTGCGGATCCTGCAGGTCGTCCACGTTGGCGGCGCGGAGGTGCGCGACGGCGCCGCGGGCCAGTTCCTCCCACTCCACGAACGTCTCACGGGCGTGCGGGTCGAGCAGCAGGGACCGGCAGGTGTTGCGCTGCGCGGGTGGAAGATCGGCGAGCCCCTCGTGCAGTGCGAGCCCCTCCGGATTGGCCGCCACGACCGTGCTGAGCCGGTCGAGCACGTACGCCGGGTTGGGGCGCACGGCGTCGACCAGCATCGTCATGCGGGCCACCAGGGCGGCGTCGGCGGCAGGAGGATCCGCAGGCTCCGGGCGTGCAGCGCCGGGGTGGGCGTCCCGCAGGCGGCGCAGATGGCGGGTGGCGTCCTGGTCGAGCCGGAGCGCACGGGCGAGGGCGTCGAGCACGGCGTCGCTGGGGTGCGTCTCGCGTCCCTGCTCGAGACGCGTGTAGTAGTCGGCGCTGATGCCGGCGGAGGTCGCGACCTCCTCGCGGCGCAGGCCCGTCGTGCGCCGGCGCGCGCCCGGTCTCGGCGTCTCGGTCTGCAGCCGGGCGTCGGTGCGCCGGGCGCGGAGGAAGTCTCCGAGTGCGTTCGACATCGCCGCCTCCGTGCTGTTCGGGAAAACCGGATCCTCCGCGTCGCGGGACGCCGCCGAGGAGAACGAGGGTGCGGCGCTCCTAGGAAGACTACGGTCTTCCGCGCGGTGCGCCGAACCGGAACGCTGGGACGAATGACCCCTGAACCAGAGGAGACCCGATGGCCGCCTACACCCACGGACACCACGATTCGGTGCTGCGCTCGCACCGCTGGCGCACCGCGCAGAACTCGGCCGCGCACCTGCTGCCGCACCTGCGCCCGACGGACCGGCTGCTCGACGTGGGCGCAGGGCCCGGCACGATCACGGCGGACCTCGCGGGACTGGTCGCCGAGGTCGTCGCCACGGAGATCGGCGAGGAGGAGCTGCAGCTCAGCCGCACCACCGCGGCCGAGCGTGGGGTGACGAACATCGAGTTCCGCGTCGCCGATGTGCACGCCCTGGACTTCCCCGACGACAGCTTCGACGTGACGCACGCGCACCAGGTGCTGCAGCATGTCGCGGATCCGGTGCAGGCGCTGCGGGAGCTGGCCAGGGTCACCAAGCCGGGCGGGATCATCGCGGTGCGCGACAGCGACTACGGCGGCTTCCGATGGTGGCCCGCCCTGCCGGCGCTGGACACGTGGCTCGACCTGTACCGCACCGCGGCCGTGGCGAACGGAGGGGAGCCGGACGCCGGCCGGGTGCTGCTGTCCTGGGCGCACGCGGCAGGGCTGACCGACGTCGTGGCCACCTCGAGCACCTGGTGCTATGCGAACGAGGAGGATCGCGCCTGGTGGGGCGGGATGTGGGCGGACCGGATCCTCGACTCCGCGATCGCGCCCCAGCTCCTGGACGCGGGAGCCGCGACGCCCGCCGACCTGCAGCGCGTCAGCGACGGCTGGCGCGAGTGGGCGGCCAGCGAAGACGGCTGGCTCTCGCTCCTGCACGGCGAGATCCTCTGCCGCGTGTGATCCCCCCCGCCGCGAGCCGCTCCGCGAGCCGCTCCGTCCCACGTTTCGAGTCGTCCCCGTGAGCGCACGCTATGGGGTCCGCTGGGGGGGGGGCGACTCGGAGATGGAGGCGGGCCCGGACCGGGGTCAGGCGTCTGCGGCGGGGATGGACGGGCGCTCCGACTCCTGCGTGGCCGCCCAGGATGCGAGCAGCGCAAGACCCTCGGCCGACGGCGAACCGGGCTCGGCCGTGTAGACGAGGAGCACGTTGCCCGGTTCCGCGGTGACCGCCAGCTCCTCGTACGCAAGGGTCAGCTCGCCGACCACCGGATGGCGGAAGCGCTTGGTGCCGGCCCCGTGGCGACGGACGTCGTGCTCGGCCCAGAGTCGGCGGAAGACCTCGCTCCTCGTCGACAGCTCGCCGACGAGCTCCTGCAGCGCGGTGTCGTGCGGATCCCTCCCCGCCTCCGCGCGCATCACGCCCACGCACATGTGCGCGAACAGATCCCACTCGGGATAGAAGTCGCGAGCGGCCGGATCCAGGAACTGGAAGCGGGCCAGGTTCGGTGTGCGCCCGCCGTCGCCGATCACGGGGGAGTAGAACGCCCGCCCCAGTGCGTTGGTGGCGAGCAGGTTCTGCCGCGGATCGCGGATGAACGCGACCCCGTCGGTGATCGAGGACAGCGCCCATTGCAGGCTCGGGCGCAGGGGCGCAGAGCGTCCGCTTCCGCGCCGTCGCGCACGTCCGCTGGTGGGGATGCCGTCCGCCGCGCGGGCGAGGTCGAGGAGATGGGCGCGCTCGGCGTCGTCGAGCTGCAGCGCGTCGGCCAGCGCGTCGAGCACCGCGGCCGAGGCTCCGGCGATCGCGCCGCGTTCGAGCTTCGCGTAGTACTCCACGCTGACTCCGGCGAGCGCGGCGACCTCGCTGCGGCGCAGACCCTCCACGCGGCGATTCGCGCCCGCGGGCAGCCCTGCGGCCTCGGGGGAGACACGGGCGCGGCGGGTCATGAGGAACTCGCGCACCTCGGCTCTGTTGTCCATGCACAGCAGAGTAGGCCGATCCCGGCGCCGGAGGGATGCCCTGCCGGTACACCCCTCGACAGGGACTCCCACGGGTCGGGGATCGGGCGGAGAGTGGTGACCATGAACCGCACCGATCCCGGATCCGCCGCGCCGCGCACGGCGTCGAGACTGCTCCCGGCGCTGCTGCTCCTGCTCACGGTCTTCGGCCCGATCTCGATGGACCTCTACCTGCCTGCGCTCCCGGCGCTGACGCGCGAGCTCGGGGCGGCGACGTCGGTCGCCCAGCTGACGGTGACCGCGTGCCTGATCGGTCTCGCCCTCGGCCAGCTCGTCGCGGGACCTCTCTCGGATCGCTTCGGACGACGCGGGATCCTGCTGATCGGGATCGTCGCGTACATCGGCACCTCGCTGCTCTGCGCCGCCGCGCCGTCGGTCGGGCTGCTGATCGCGGCCCGTCTCGTGCAGGGCCTCGCGGGCGGCGTCGGGATCGTGATCGCACAGGCCGCCGGCCGCGACGTCTACGCCGGGGGCGCCCTCATCCGCTTCTACGGACGGCTCACCGTGATCGGCGGATTCGCCGCGATCGTCGGACCGCTCCTCGGCGGTGCGCTGACCACGGTCGCGGACTGGCGCGGGCTGTTCCTCTTCCTCGCCGTGATCGGATCCGCGATCCTGCTGATCACCCTGCTCGCGTTCGGGGAGACCCTGCCCGCGGCCCACCGCGCGGTCGGCGGCCTGAGCCGCACTCTGCAGGACTTCCGCACGCTGCTGGCGGACAGGATCTTCCTCGGTGCGGTGCTGAATCAGGGGTTCCTCTACGCGGCGCTGTTCGCCTACCTCGCCGGGTCCACCTACGTGCTGCAGGACGTCTACGGCCTGTCCCCGCAGGCGTACGCCCTGGCGTTCGGCGCCAACTCGGCCGGGTTCATGGTGTTCGGCTACCTCGCGGGCCGCGCCGCCGAGCGCTGGAGCGTGCGCGGCACGCTCGGTGCGGGACTCGCGATCGCCGGCGTGGGAGCGCTCGGGCTGGTCGCCGCGGGCCTCGCGCCGATGCCGCTCTGGGTCGTGCTCGCCTCGCTCTTCGCCCTCGCCAGCGGCGTCGCGACGGCGTCCCCGCCGGCGACCACGCTCGCGCTCGTCGAATATCCGCGGATCGCGGGCACCGCCTCGTCTCTGCTGGGGATGGTCCGCTTCGGGTTCGGAGGCCTCGCCGCTCCGCTCGTCGGCATCGCGGGCGCCGCCAGCATCCTGCCGCTCGGACTGGTCACCGTGACCGCGACCGTCCTCGCCGCCGTCTCGTTCGCGGTGCTCGCCCGTCCCCGCCGGGGCAGCGACCCCGCTGCGGGACCCGGCGGCCCGCCTGTCACCGCTTCCACCACAGCCACCGTCATCACCGCACACTGAGGAGAACGATCATGCGTGGAGTCGTCATGCACGCCCCGGGCGATGTCCGGACCGAAGAGCTCGAGATGCCCGTCATCCTCGAGCCGACCGACGCGATCATCCGCGTCACCGCCACCTGCATCTGCGGATCCGACCTGTGGCCGTACCGCGGCGCCGAGGCGATCCGGGCCGGCGGGCAGCGCATGGGTCATGAGTACGTCGGGGTCGTCGAGTCCGTCGGCGGGGAGGTCTCCCGGATCCGGCCCGGAGATCATGTCGTCGGATCCTTCGTCGCCAGCGACAACACCTGCGAGATCTGTGCGGCCGGGTATCAGTCCCGCTGCGTGCACCAGGTGATGATGGGGTCGATCGGCACCCAGGCGCAGTACGCGCGGATCCCGCTCGCCGACGGCACGCTGGTCGTGACGCCGAGGGAGCCG
Organism: Microbacterium sp. 13-71-7; assembly: GCF_002257455.1. Classification (GTDB taxonomy): domain Bacteria; phylum Actinomycetota; class Actinomycetes; order Actinomycetales; family Microbacteriaceae; genus Microbacterium. The sequence goes on along the minus strand of NZ_NCKN01000115.1, from coordinate 101 downwards.
CCCGCCGACCTCGTCCCCTCCCTGCTGGCCGCATCCGATGTGCTCGGCACCGGCTGGTTCGCGGCGGTCGCGGCCGAGGCCGGTCCCGGCAAGACGGTCGC
>NZ_NCKN01000114.1 GCF_002257455.1 Microbacterium sp. 13-71-7 | reverse complement strand
CAACCAAGTCCTTGATGTAGTCGCGGATGTCCAGCTCAGCGCCAATCTGGCCCCCAACACCGTAGTCCCGAAGTCCCCAGTATGGGGGGGATGGTCTAGGATCGCGGAATGGCGATCCTCGTGGACGACGCGATCTGGCCCGCGCACGGCCGCCTCTGGGCGCACCTCGTCAGCGACGCCAGCGTCGCCGAGCTGCACGCCTTCGCCGCGCGGCACGACATCCCCCGCCGTGCGTTCGACCTGGACCACTACGACGTCCCCGCGGACGCGCTGGACCGGCTCGTCGCGGGCGGCGCGGAGCGTGTGGGCGGCAAGGAGCTCACGCGCCGGCTGATCGCATCCGGCCTGCGCGTCCCCGCTCGCGACCGCACCGGTGGGCACGACCACGGCACGAGGGTCGCACGATGACGTCGAGCAGGCTCGAGGCGTTCAGCGACGGCGTCCTCGCGATCATCATCACGGTGATGGTGCTCGGGCTCGCCGTGCCGAAGGGGTCGACCTGGACCGATCTCGTCCACACCTCGGGGCTGGGGCTGCTCACGTACCTGCTCAGCTTCGTCTACGTCGGGATCTACTGGAGCAACCACCACCACCTGTTCCAGCTGCGCCCCGCCGTGAACGGCACCGTGCTGTGGGCCAACCTGCACCTGCTGCTCTGGCTGTCGCTCTACCCGTTCACGACCGCGTGGCTGACCGAGACCCGCGTCGCCCAGGTCCCGACGATCGTCTACGGGCTGAACCTGCTCGGCGCGGCACTCGCCTACACGATCCTGCAGCGCACCATCGCGCACCGGCCGGGCGGCGACAGGTTCCGCGAGGCGTTCGGGCGCGACGTGAAGGGCATCGCGTCCCTCGTGCTGTACCTCTCGGGTCTCGCGCTGTCGTTCGTGGTGCCGTGGCTGGGGCTCGTGCCGTTCGTGATCGTGGCGGTGCTCTGGCTCGCGCCGGACCGGCGCGTCGAGCGCTACCTGCGCGCGCACCGCAGCGAGGTCACGGCGTGGAACGACGAGGAGGACCCGGCGCCGTAGCGCCGAGCCCTCCTGACATGTCCTGCGGGCGGGTCAGCCCTGCTCCGCCTGCGGCGCGGCCTCGGTCGTGTGCACGACCGCCGTGCCGGCGGAGAGGGCGGCGGTGCTCACCCTGCGGCGGTTGCGGCCCTGCCCCGGCGCCTTCGGCTCGGGAAGCGCGTCCAGCACGGAGTCGAGCAGCTGCTCGGCCTCGGTCTTGGGCGCCTTGCCGCGGTCGGAGCCGCGCTTCTTGCGCGGCTTCTTGGCGCGCTCCTGGCCTGCCCGCTCGGCCGGAGCCTCCGCGGCGGTCTCGAGCGGGACCTCGACGGATCCCGTCGGCGTCTCCCCCGCCGCGCGGCTGGAGGCGGCGATCTGGGCGAGGGCGGACTTCGCACCCTCCGGAATGACGTGCGTGCCGCCGTTCGCGGGCGCCGCGGCGGCCGCCGGAGCCGGCGCACCGGCGTTCGCGGAGCCGTTCCCGCCGCGCTGACGGCGGTTGGAGCTCTGCTGCGGCGCAGCCGCACGGTGCTTCACGACCGGGTCGTGGTGCACGATCACACCACGGCCCGCGCACACCTCGCAGGGTTCGCTGAAGGTCTCCAGCAGGCCGAGGCCGAGCTTCTTGCGGGTCATCTGCACGAGGCCGAGCGAGGTGACCTCGGCGACCTGGTGCTTGGTGCGGTCGCGGCTCAGGCACTCGACGAGACGGCGCAGCACGAGGTCTCGGTTCGACTCGAGCACCATGTCGATGAAGTCGACGACGATGATGCCGCCGATGTCGCGCAGGCGCAGCTGGCGGACGATCTCCTCCGCGGCCTCGAGGTTGTTCTTGGTGACCGTCTCCTCGAGGTTTCCGCCCGAGCCGACGAACTTGCCGGTGTTGACGTCGACCACGGTCATGGCCTCGGTGCGGTCGATCACGAGGGATCCGCCCGACGGCAGCCAGACCTTGCGGTCTAGCGCCTTCTCGATCTGCTCGGTCACGCGGAACACGTCGAACGGATCGCGGACGTCCTCGTACGCCTCGACCCGGTCCAGCAGGTCGGGGGCGACGCCCTCGAGGTAGGAGCGGATGGTGTGGCCGGCGTCGGCGCCCTGGATCCGCATCCGGGTGAAGTCCTCGTTGAAGACGTCGCGCACGATCTTGACGAGCAGGTCGGGCTCGGCGTGCAGCAGCGCGGGCGCCTGCTGGCTCTCCACCTGCTTCTGGATGTAGCTCCACTGCGCGGTGAGGCGCTGCACGTCGTTGGTCAGCTGCTCCTCGGTCGCGCCCTCGGCCGCCGTGCGCACGATCACGCCGCTGGATTCGGGGAGCACCTCCTTGAGGATGCGCTTGAGGCGCGCGCGCTCGGTGTCGGGCAGCTTGCGCGAGATGCCGTTCATGGATCCGTTCGGCACGTACACGAGGTAGCGGCCGGGGAGCGAGATCTGGCTGGTGAGGCGGGCGCCCTTGTGGCCCACCGGGTCCTTGGTGACCTGCACGAGAACCCGGTCGCCCGCCTTGAGGGCGAGCTCGATGCGACGCGGCTGGTTGCCCGTCTCGACGCCGTCCCAGTCCACCTCGCCCGAGTAGAGCACGGCGTTGCGGCCGCGGCCGATGTCGACGAACGCGGCCTCCATGCTGGGCAGGACGTTCTGCACGCGGCCCAGATACACGTTGCCGATGAGCGAGGCGTCCTGGTTGCGGGCGACGTAGTGCTCGACGAGCACGTTGTCCTCGAGCACGGCGATCTGGGTGCGGCCGTTCTTGGAGCGCACGATCATCTCGCGATCGACCGCCTCGCGGCGGGCGAGGAACTCGGCCTCGGTCACCACGGGGCGACGGCGGCCGGCGTCACGGCCGTCGCGGCGGCGCTGCTTCTTGGCCTCGAGCCTGGTGGATCCCTTGATCGCCTTGGGCTCGGTGATGTACTCGACGACGCGCTGGCGCTGACGCGGCTGCTCGCCGTCCCCGCCGCGCCCGCGGGTGCGGCGGCTGTCCTCGCCGTCGTGTCCGCTGTCGCGCGTGCGGGCCGGGAGCGGCACGAACGCGGGGGCGTGGAAGTGCAGCTGCGTCGAGACGCGCGAGACGAAGATCTCCGGCAGCAGGCCGAGGCTCACGGCGGTCGCGGCCTGGGGCTCCGCCTCGGGGGCGGGCTCGGGCGCCGGCGCAGCCTCGGGCTCGGCGGCGACGGGGGCCTCGGGCTCGGCAGCCTCGGGGGCGACCTCGGCCTCGGCGGCGACCTCGGGCTCTGCGGGCTCGGCGGCAACCTCGGGCTCCACGGCAACGGGGGCCTCGGGGTCGGCGGCGGACTCCGAGGCGGCGGGCTCGGCAGCAGTCTCCTCAGCGGGCGTCTCGGCGGCGTCCACGTCCTCGGCGGGAGCGGAGCCCTCGTCCGTCGGCGTGGGCGCCGGCTCTGCGGGCTCGGGAGCTACCGGCGCCTGGAGCGCGTCGAGATCGAGGGTAGGGGCGTTGTCATTGTTCTCGTCGGCCATCTCTGGCGTACTCCCTGCACGACGGCCCGGCCGTCGTGAATTCTCTCGTGCGGCGCACTCGGCGCCGCGAACTCAATCGGTCTGCGATCGGCATGTGCTCTGATCGCTGGGGGCCGGGGCCCCCGAAGTCTGTATCCGCCGGCCGCCGTCATGGCGGTTCGACCCCTCCATTATCGCACCATCGCGGCGAGATGCCCGACTCGACGCGAACCGATGCGTGCGCATGCACCTCGCACAGAAGGACGACTGCCATAATCGCGGCATGTCTGCACAGCGCAACCTCGCGGGAAGCAAGCCCGTCGGCTACGCCATCTGGCTCATCGTGGCGAGCGTCGTCGGGTGGTGGGCCGCCTTCCAGCTGACCCTCGACAAGTTCGCCACCGCGTCGAATCCCAAGGCCGCCCTGGGATGCGACATCAGCGCCTTCGTGCAGTGCGGCGCGAACCTCGATTCGTGGCAGGGCTCCGTGTTCGGCTTCCCGAACCCCCTCATCGGGCTGACCGGGTGGATGGCGCCGCTCGTGGTCGGGGTCGCGATCCTCGCGGGCGCCCGCTTCCCGCGCTGGTTCTGGGGGCTCTTCGGCCTCGGCATCACCGGCGCGTTCGTGTTCATCTGCTGGCTGATCGGGCAGAGCTTCTTCTCGCTGCACACCCTGTGCCCGTGGTGCGGCCTGACCTACATCGTGGTGATCCCGACGTTCCTGGCGACCGTGCTCCAGCTCTTCGCCAACGGGACCTTCCCGATCAGCCGCAGCGCGCAGGAGCGCGCGAAGCGGCTCGGCGTCTGGATCCCCCTCGCGTCGATCCTCGCGTTCGTCATCGTCATCCTGCTGGCGCAGTCCGCCGGCGTGGACCTGATCGGCGAGGTCGTCCGCCTGTTCCGCTGAACCCCGTCGACGAAGAACGCCCCCATCGCGGCCGAGGCCGGATGGGGGCGTTCTCCGTATTGGTGAGCTCAGCCGAACCAGATGCCGAGCTCGCGCGCGGCGGACTCGGCCGAGTCGGAGCCGTGCACCAGGTTCTGCTGCACCTTCAGGCCCCAGTCGCGGCCGAAGTCGCCGCGGATCGTGCCGGGCGCGGCCGTGGTCGGGTCCGTGGTGCCGGCCAGCGAGCGGAAGCCCTCGATGACGCGGTTGCCGGCCAGTCGGATCGCCACGGACGGGCCGGACAGCATGAACTCGAGGAGCGGCTCGTAGAACGGCTTGCCCTCGTGCTCGGCGTAGTGCGCGGCGAGGAGGTCGCGGTCGGGGTCGACGAGGCGGATGTCGACGAGGGCGTATCCCTTGGCCTCGATGCGGGCCAGGATCGCGCCGGTCAGGCCGCGCGCGACGCCGTCGGGCTTGACGAGGACGAGGGTCTCTTCGGTGGGCATGTCAGTCACTCTCTGTCGTTTCCAGGGGTGTCGGTGGAGGAGTCCGGTGCGGCGGAGTCCGCCGATGGCAGGGAGGAACCCGCCGCGCGAGCGGCACGGTCTGCGCGTCCGCCCACGATCATCGCGTAGGCCCACATGCCGCCGAAGACGATCGCGACCAGCAGGATCGCGGGCACCAGGATGGCGGACAGCAGGACGATGACCTGCAGGATCCATCCCATCACGATTCCGGCCCTGCTGCCCATGAGACCTGCCGCGACCAGCATCGCGACTCCGACGACGGCGCCGCCCACGATGCCCCACCACGGCTCGACGCCGGGGCCGAGCGCCTTCAGGCCGAAGACGGTCAGCCCTGCGAGGCCCACGACGATCGCCTCGAACGCGAGGATGATCGATCCGAGCTTCTGGGCGAGGCCGCGCGGCGGGCGGGCTCGGCGGGGCCTCGCGGCCGCGGATCCGGGAGCGGTCTCGTCGGTCACGCGCGCCATCCGCTCTTCCAGTCCTCCGCGGCGGAGAGCGAGATCGCCTCGCCCGCCAGCACGACGGAGCCGGCGACGATCACCGCGCGGCGGTCGGCCGAGGCGGCCCATTCGCGCGCCGCGTCCGCGGCCTCGGCCAGGGTCGGGTGCACAGTCGCCCTGCCGCCGGCGCGCTCCACCAGATCGGCGAGCGCGTCGGGGTCGCTCGCGCGATCCGAGTCGGGAGCGGTCGCGAACACGTGCTCGACGGACGGCAGCAGCGTCTGGACGATGCCCGACGCGTCCTTGTCCCCGAGCACCCCGAGCACGAGGCCCCACTCGTCGAAGTCGAAGCTGTCCTTCAAGGCGGCGGCGAGGGCGCGCGCACCGTGCGGGTTGTGGGCGGCGTCGACGATCACGGTCGGCGCGATCCCGAGCAGCTGCAGGCGGCCCGGCGAGGTCGCGCCCGTGAGGCCCTCCGCGAGCACGTCGCCCACGATCGCCTGCTGCGCTCCCCCGATGAGCGACTCGACGGCCGCGATCGCGAGAGCGGCGTTGAAGCCCTGGTGCTCGCCGTACATCGGCAGGTACTCCTCCGCGTACTGCCCGGCGAGCCCGCGCACGGTGATCTGCTGACCGCCGACGGCGAGGCGCTGCTCGACGAGGGCGAAGTCCTGTCCCTCGAACGCGATGCTCGCGCCCCGCTCCGCCGCGACACGACGCAGCACGGCCTCGGCCTCGGGCGTCTGCCGCGAGGAGACCACCGCGGCGCCGTCCTTGATGATCCCGGCCTTCACCTCGGCGATCTTCGCGATCGTGTCCCCGAGGCGGTCGGCGTGATCGAGATCGATCGGGGTGAACACCGCGACGTCGCCGTCGGCCGTGTTCGTGGAGTCCCAGGATCCGCCCATGCCGACCTCGAGCACGAGCACGTCGATCGGCGCGTCGGCGCACGCCACGAAGGCGAGCACCGTGAGCAGCTCGAAGAAGGTGAGCGGCGCGTCGCCCGCGGCCTCCAGCTCGGCGTCCACGATGCCCACGAAGGGCTCGATCTCCTCCCAGGCGTCTGCCACGGCGGCGTCGGCGATCGGCTCGCCGTCGATCATGATCCGCTCGGTGAAGCGCTCGAGGTGCGGGCTGGTGAACAGGCCGGTGCGCAGGCCGTGCGCGCGCAGCAGGCTCTCGATCATGCGCGCGGTCGACGTCTTGCCGTTCGTGCCGGTGAGGTGCACGACGCGGTACGTCTTCTGCGGGTCGTCCATGAGCTCGAGCAGGCGCGCGGTGCGCTCCTTGCGGGGCTGCACCCAGCGCTCCCCCGCGCGTTCCATGAGCGCGGAGTAGACCGCGTCCGCGCGCTCTCGATCATCCGTCACGATGCGTCTCCGATCCGGCTCACGGCGACGGCGAAGCCGCCGCGGTTGGCGTAGGTGCCCTTGTCGATGTCCGCCACGAACTCGGCCGCGGCGAACTCGACGCCCGCGTCCACGACCTCCGCCTCGACGGCGAGCGTCTCCTCCGCGACCCCGGCGACCGCGAAGGCCGAGCGCACGGCCGCGGCATCCTCGGCGTCCTCGAAGCGCAGCTGCAGGCTGATCCGGTCGCTCACGTCGAACCCGGCGTTCTTGCGGGTGTCCTGCACGGCGCGGATCACGTCGCGCGCCAGCCCCTCCGCCTCGAGCTCGGGCGTTGTGGCGGTGTCCAGCAGCACGAAGCCGCCGGTGGGGACGACGGCGAGCGCCTCGCCCTCCGGCCGACCGGTGGTCTCCAGCGCGAGCTCGTACTCGTGCGGCTCCAGGGCGATGCCGTCGACCGTCACCACCCCGTCCTCCTCGGTCCAGAAGCCGTCCTTCGCGGCGCGGATGACGCGCTGCACCTCCTTGCCGAGGCGCGGTCCCGCAGCGCGGGCGTTGACGCTGAGGCGATGGCTGATGCCGTACTCGGCCGCGGTGCCCTCCCCCTGCGCCACGAGCTCGACCGCCTTGACGTTGAGCTCGTCGCGGAGGATGTCCTCGAACGGCGCCAGGACGTCCGCATGCGGGGTGACCACCGTGAAGCGGGCCAGCGGCAGCCGCACGCGCAGCTTCTCCTTCTTGCGCAGCGCGTTGCCGACGCTGGACAGCTCGCGCACCGCGTCCATCGCGTCGCGCACGTCGTCCGCATGCGGGAACAGCTCGGCGTCGGGCCAGTCCGTCAGGTGCACGCTGCGCCCGCCCGTGAGTCCCTGCCACACGCGCTCGCCGATGAGCGGCACGAGGGGGGCCGCGACGCGGGTCAGCGTCTCGAGCACGGTGTAGAGCGTGTCGAAGGCCTCGGTCGTCGTCGGGTCGTTCTCGTCGACGCCGACCCAGAACCGGTCGCGGGAACGGCGGATGTACCAGTTCGTGAGGACCTCGGCGAAGTCGCGCAGGCGCGAGGCCGCCGTGGTCGAGTCGAGGCCTTCGAGGTCCTCCTGCACGCCGCGGACGAGGTCGCCCGTGCGCGCCAGGATGTACCGATCCAGCACGTCGGTCGAGTCCGTGCGCCAGCGCGCCTGGTAGCCGGCCCCGTCGGGGCCGCCCGCCGCGTTCGCGTACGTCGCGAAGAAGTACCACGAGTTCCACAGCGGCAGGATGAACTCGCGCACGCCCGCGCGGATCCCCTCCTCGGTGACCGAGAGGTTGCCGCCGCGCAGCACCGAGCTCGACATCAGGAACCAGCGCATCGCATCGGATCCGTCGCGGTCGAACACCTCGGAGACATCGGGGTAGTTGCGCAGCGACTTCGACATCTTGTAGCCGTCGGATCCGAGCACGATGCCGTGGCAGCTCACTCCGGTGAACGCCGGGCGGTCGAAGAGCGCGGTCGACAGGACGTGCATCAGGTAGAACCAGCCGCGGGTCTGCCCGATGTACTCGACGATGAAGTCGGCCGGCGAGTGCGAGTCGAACCACTCCTGGTTCTCGAACGGGTAGTGCACCTGCGCGAACGGCATGGATCCGGAGTCGAACCACACGTCGAAGACGTCCTCGATGCGCCGCATCGTGCTCTTGCCGGTGGGGTCGTCGGGGTTCGGCCGGGTGAGCTCGTCGATGAACGGACGGTGCAGATCCACCTCGCCCTCGGCGTTGCGCGGCAGGCGCCCGAAGTCCCGCTCCATCTCGGCGAGGGACCCGTAGGCGTCCACGCGCGGGTGCTCCGGATCGTCGCTCTTCCAGATCGGGATCGGGGATCCCCAGTACCGGTTGCGGCTGATCGACCAGTCGCGCGCGCCCTCGAGCCACTTGCCGAACTGTCCGTGCTTGACGTTCTCCGGCACCCAGGTGATCTGCTCGTTGTTCGCGAGCATGTCGTCCTTGAAGTCCGTGACGCGCACGAACCAGCTGGACACGGCCTTGTAGATGAGGGGGTTCCGGCAGCGCCAGCAGTGCGGGTAGGAGTGCAGGTAGCTCTGCAGGCGCAGCAGCCGGCCGTTCCCGCGCAGCAGGCGCACGAGCGGGGTGTTGGCGTCCATCCAGAGCTCGCCCGCGACGTCCGTGACGTTCGGCAGGAAGCGGCCGCCCTCGTCGAGCGAGAGGATCGTGGGGATCCCCGCCGCGCCGGCGACGCGCTGGTCGTCCTCACCGTAGGCGGGCGCCTGGTGCACGATGCCCGTGCCGTCGCTCGTCGTCACGTAGTCGTCGACGAGGATCTGCCAGGCGTTCTGCGTGCCCCAGGTCTCGGTGTCGGCGTAGTAGTCGAAGAGACGGTCGTAGGTCACGCCGCCGAGCTCCGCACCGGTCACGGTCGCGGAGACCGCGGCGAGCGCGTCCTCTGCGCTGTCGTAGCCGAGGTCCTTCGCGTAGCCGCCGAGGAGGTCCCTGGCGAGCAGGAAGCGGTCGCCCTGCGCGCCCTCGGACGCGCCGTTCGCGCCCACGGGCAGCACCGCGTAGACGATCTCCGGCCCCACGGCGAGCGCGAGGTTGGTCGGCAGGGTCCACGGGGTCGTCGTCCACGCCAGCGCGCGCACGCCCTCCAGCCCCAGGGCGGCGGCCTTCTCCCCCGAGAGCGGGAAGCTCACCGTGACGGACGGATCCTGGCGCTCCTTGTAGACGTCGTCGTCCATGCGCAGCTCGTGCGCCGAGAGCGGCGTCTCGTCGCGCCAGCAGTACGGGAGCACGCGGTAGCCCTCATAGGCGAGGCCCTTGTCGTGCAGGGTCTTGAAGGCCCAGAGCACGCTCTCCATGTAGCCGAGGTCGAGCGTCTTGTAGCCGCGCTCGAAGTCGACCCAGCGGGCCTGACGGGTGACGTAGTCCTGCCACTCGTGCGTGTAGGCGAGCACGGACTCGCGCGCCTTCGCGTTGAAGACGTCGATGCCCATCTGCTCGATCTCGTCCTTCTCGGTGATCCCGAGCTGCTTCATCGCCTCGAGCTCTGCCGGAAGGCCGTGCGTGTCCCACCCGAAAACCCGGTCGACCCTCTTGCCGAGCATGGTCTGGAAGCGCGGGAACAGGTCCTTCGCATACCCCGTGAGGAGGTGGCCGTAGTGCGGAAGGCCGTTGGCGAACGGAGGGCCGTCGTAGAAGACCCACTCCTCTGCGCCCTCGCGCTGTGCGATCGAAGCGCGGAAGGTGTCGTCGGCCTCCCAGAACGCGAGCACGTCGCGCTCGATCTCGGGGAAGCGCGGGCTCGGGGTGACGGCGTCGGCGGCGGGGCCGAAGGATCCGGCGGAGGACGTGCGCGGGTAGGTCATCGTGTCTCGCAGTGTCGGTGGCGGGCGGATGCTGCTGCGAGGACGATCCCTGTCCTGTCGGACAAAGGACCGCGGTACCACCCCGCGTGCGCCGATCCTGAGATCGTCGCCACTCTCACTGCGGCTGTGACGGGCCTGCCCCGCTCGGTTCTACTTGCCCCGGTCGCTCAGCCGATGGTGCAGGCGCTGAGCGGGTCGAAGCGTTCTTCCGAGAGCTCCCCGGTGATGGCCGGATCGATGCTCGTGCCGTCCAGTCTAACGCCGCCGGATCCGCCTCCGCTCCGATGCGGATCCCGCCCCGGGATCCTCGGCCGCCCGCCGGTCGCGGGAGGGCGGCCCGGGTCGGCCCGGCGGGCGCGTAGGGCATCGGGCGATGAACGGCTGTCGGCGGCGGGCCCTAGGGTCGTGGCATGGCCCGCAGCACCGAACGCCCCCAGCCGCCCCGCGTCTCGCCGCCGGATCTGCCGGACGAGTTCGAGGACGGGGTGGGCCGCCGGCACGGCGATCACGTCGGCCTGCGGATCCCTCTGACCGAGGATCTCGCACACGCGCAGTTCGAGCAGTGCTCGCTGTCGGGCGCCGCAGAGCGCGTCGACCTGGCCGGCGCGACGCTGCTGGACGTGGAGATCGTCGATGCGCGCACGCCCGTGCTGTCGCTCAAGGACGCCACGATCCGCCGGCTGCGCATCGCCGGCGGCCGGATCGGCACGCTGGATCTGTCCGGCGCGCACGTCGCCGAGCTGATCGTCGAGCACGCGCGCATCGACTACCTCTCCCTCGCGGCCGCGAAGATCCAGGACTCGGTCTTCACGGACTGCACGCTCGCGACCGTCGACGTCCCCGCGGCCTCGGTCACCCGGGTGCGATTCGAGCGCAGCAGGGCGGACGAGGTGGACACCAGGGGTCTGCGCGCCGACGCGCTCGACCTGCGCGGGCTCGACGCCCTGGCGTTCCTCGATGTGACCTCTCTGCGCGGCACCACCCTGAGCCCCCGGCAGGTCGAGCTGCTGGCCCCGGTCTTCGCCCGCGCCGCCGGCATCGACGTCCAGGACTGACCACTTCCGAGTCGTCCCCCTCAGCGCACGCCCCGGGCTCCACTCACGGGGACGACGCGGAGGTGGAACCCCGCGCAACGCCCCGGCTGCCCCCTCGGCCTGCCCCCTACTTCCGAGTCGTCCCCCTCAGCGCACGCCCTGGGCTCCGTTCATGGGGACGACGCGGAGGTGGGAGGTCACTGCGAGGGCGGAGGATCCGAGGCGGCCAGCAGTTCGCGCGTGAAGGGGTGCTGCGGCGCGTCGAGGACCTTCGCGGCCGGACCCTGCTCGACGATCGCTCCGTCCTGCATGACGAGCAGGTCGTCCGCGACCGACGCGATCACGCCGAGGTCGTGCGAGACCAGGAGCATGGTCAGTCCGCGATCGCGCTGCAGACGGTCCAGCAGCGCGAGGATCCTCGCGCGCACGGTCGCGTCCAGCGCCGACACCGGCTCGTCGAGCACGAGCACCTCGGGGTCCGCGGCGAGCGCGCGCGCGATCGCGGCTCTCTGACGCTGCCCGCCCGACAGCGCGGCGGGCCGGCGCGCGGCGAGCACCGGATCCAGCCCGACCTCGCCCAGCAGCGCGGCGGCGCGCGTCGTCCGAAGCGCCCGGGGAACGCCGCCCGCCGCGAGCGCCTCCCGGAGCGAGCGTCCGATCGTCCAGCGCGGATCGAACGCGCCGAGGGGGTTCTGGTGCACGAGCTGGATCCGCGGTCGCACGCCCGCATCCCAGGTGATCGTGCCGGTTTCGGCGCGCTCCACGCCGAGAAGGATCCGGGCGAGCGTCGTCTTCCCGGATCCGGACTCCCCCACCACCCCGAGCGTCCGCCCTCCGCGCAGCACGAACGACGCGTCGCGCAGCACCGGGCGGTCGAAGCTCTTCCCGACCCCGCTGACCGTGGCGAGCACGGGCGCGTCGCCGGCCGGCGGGGTGCGCGGCGCCCGTGAGGACGCGAGCACCAGCTCGCGCGTGTAGGCGTCACGTGGCGCGGCGAGCAGCCCTGCCGCCGGCCCGTGCTCCACGACGCGTCCGTCCCGCAGCACCACCACGCGGTCCGCGATCCGGCGCACCGCGGCCATGTCGTGGCTGACGAACACGACGGCCGTGCCGCCGTCGGCGATCCGGCGCAGCAGTGCCAGCACCCTGGCCTGCACCGTCGCGTCGAGCGCCGTCGTCGGCTCGTCCGCGATCAGCACCGCGGGATCCGCGGCGAGCGCGCTCGCGATGAGTGCTCGCTGCCGCAGTCCCCCGCTCAGCTCGTGCGAGCGCTGGCGGGCGCGGCGCTCCGGATCCGGCATGGCGACGTCGACGAGGAGCTCGCGCACCCGGTCCGCGCGCGCCGCGCGGGTCAGGGATCCGTGGATCTCGAGCGGCTCTGCGACCTCGGCGCCGATGCGGCGCAGCGGATCCAGGGACACCAGGGCGTCCTGCGAGACGAGGGCGATGCGTGCTCCGCGCAGCGTGCGCCACTCGCGCTCCGGAAGCCTCCTCGCGTCGACACCGTCCACCTCCAGCGCGTCCGCCGCGACCTCGGCGTGCTCCGGAAGCAGACCGAGCATCGCCCGGACCGTGAGGGACTTCCCGGCCCCGGACTCCCCGACGAGCGCGACGCACTCCCCCGGCGCGACCGCGAAGGAGACGTCGTCGACGAGGATCCGCCCGCCGATGCCGATGCGCAGGCCCTCGACGAGGAGGGCCGGCCGGAGAGCCTGCGGGGCGCCGCCCGAATCCGCGGCGCTCATGCGCGCCTCCCCTCGGCGCGGGCGCGCAGCGTGCGGCCGAGGAAGGTCGCCGCCAGCACGGTCAGGGTGATCGCGAGCCCGGGGAACACGGCGATCCAAAC
>NZ_NCKN01000113.1 GCF_002257455.1 Microbacterium sp. 13-71-7 | reverse complement strand
GCACGGCGTGGATGGTCTGCGAGCTGGAGACGTTGAAGGCCGGGTAGGCGAAGCCGCCTGCCTTCGCGCGGTCGAGCATCTCGGCGTACTGATCCGGGGTGGCAACGGGCATGGCTTCTCCTGTGCTGGACGACGGGGGTCGGTGCCACTCTAGCGCCGCAGGAACGGCGATTCAGAGCGCGTGACGGCGGGCCCGGGAAGGCGGATCTTCGGCCTGGTAAAGAAGCGCGGATCTTTCGGTTTCCTGACGCGGAAATCTGCGGATCCGTAACCGGGCCGCCCCTACGCTGGGGGGCATGGTGAGCCTCACAGCCGATCTCAGCCCCCTCAGCCCCGACCGCAACCTCGCACTGGAGCTCGTCCGTGCGACGGAGGCCGCGGCGATCCGCGCCGTTCCGTTCATCGGACGCGGTGCGAAGGAGGCGGCCGACGGCGCCGCCGTGGACGCGATGCGCGCCTTCCTCGGTACCGTCGACTTCGACGGGCGCGTGGTGATCGGCGAGGGCGAGAAGGACAACGCCCCCATGCTGTTCAACGGCGAGCACGTCGGCAGCGGATCCGGCACGGGCCCGCAGTGCGACATCGCCGTGGATCCGATCGACGGCACCTCGCTGACCGCGGCCGGCCGCCAGAACGCGCTTTCGGTGATCGCGGTCTCCGACCGCGGCACGATGCTCGACGCCTCGAGCGTGTTCTACATGGACAAGCTCGTCACGGGCCCCGCCGGTGTCGGCGTCGTCGACATCCGCCTCCCCGTCGCGGAGAACATCAAGCGCCTCGCCGGTGCCCTCGGCAAGCCCGTCGAGGAGATCGTCGTCTCGGTGCTGAACCGTCCGCGTCACGAGCAGCTCATCCAGGAGATCCGGGACGCGGGCGCCGGAACCCGCCTGATGAGCGACGGCGATGTCGCCGGCGGCATCAACGCGGCGCGGCACGGCGCACGCACCGATATGTGCATCGGCGTCGGCGGAAGCCCGGAGGGCATCGTCACGGCGTGCGCGATCAAGGCTCTCGGTGGGCACATCCAGGGCCGGCTGTGGCCGCGCGACGACGACGAGCGCCAGCGCGGCATCGACGCCGGACTCGACATGGACAAGGTCTACGAGGCCGACGACCTGGTGCGCGGCAACAACACGATCTTCGTCGCCACCGGGGTGACCGACGGGCAGCTCGTCGCCGGCGTCCGCCGCGACGGCGGCTACCTCTACACCGAGAGCGTGGTGCTGCGCAGCGCGTCCGGCACTCTGCGACGTATCGCCTCGGAGCACCTCGTCTCGAAGTGGCTCTGAGCGGGCCTTCCGCGGCACCGGCGTCCCGAGGGAGCCGGACCGTGCGGGCCCCCTGTGGAGGCCCGCGGGTAACGACCTGATCGCATTCCGCGTCTTCTCCGTGTCACCTGGCACAATGGAGGAGGCGCCGACCGGCGTGCACGGCGCATTCAGCGCGGTTCGAATGCGGAGCAGGGGAGCGTGGACGATGGCTGCGGAGAACATCTACCGCCAGGAGACGGTCACCGACACCGGATCCGTCAAGATCGTCGAGATGGATGCCGCTCGCCGCACCGATGTCCTGTTCCGCGTGCGCCGCGAAGAGGGGCACGAGATCAGCGCCTGGTGGATGATCGGAGCCTTCGTGCTGTTCTCCGCCACCGTCGTCGCTCTGCTCAGCGGGGTTCCCGGGAGCGCGTGACCTCCTCCGGCTCGGCCTGATCGTCGTGCGCGGAGTCCCGATCGGCGGGTGCAGCGTCATCGGTATCCTGGCCGCTCAGACGCGCGCGCAGCTCGCCGAGGTCCGCACGGATCCCCTCCGCGTGGTCCTCATCCGCGGACGACGTCAGCTCGTCGGCGGTGAACCGTCGGGTCGCACTGGTCAGCGTCGCCGGGGCGGTGAGGGCGTCCGCGTCCACGCCGGGGAAGCGGCGGGCCGTCACGAGCACCCGGCTCTCCAGGGATCCGGCGAAGCGGTTGTAGCTGTCGACCGTGCGCTCGAGCGCGCGGCGCAGGTCGTCTGCATGCCCGGCGAGCACACCGAGCCGGTCGTACAGCTGGGTGCCGAGATCGAGGAGCACGGCTGCCTCTGCGGACAGCTCCTGTTGCTTCCAGGTGTAGGCGACGGTCTTCAGCACGGCCCACAGGTTCACCGGGGTGGCGAGCGCCACGCGCTTGTTGAAGGCGTAGTCGAGCAGCGCCGGATCCTCGTCGAGCGCCGCGGAGAGCAGCGATTCGCTGGGCAGGAAGCAGATCACGAACTCGGGGCTCACCTCGAGGCCGGACCAATAGGCCTTCTTCGCCAGCGCGTCGATGTGCGCGCGCACGGCCTTGACGTGCTGCTGCATGAGCGGGCGGCGCTGCGGGTCGTCGGATCCGAGCGCGCCCGCGGCGAGGAACGCGTCGAGCGGGGCCTTGGCGTCCACTGCGATCGAGGCGCCGCCGGCGAGACGGATCACCATATCGGGGCGGCCGTGGCCCGCATCGGAATGGATCGTGGCCTGCAGGTCGAAGTCGACGTGCCGGGTGAGACCCGCGGCCTCCACCACACGGCGGAGCTGCGTCTCGCCCCACACTCCGCGCGCGGACGTCGAACGCAGGGCGCCGGCCAGTGATTCGGTCGTGGAGCGCAGCGCCTCGCCGTTCTCCTCTGTGCGGCGCAGCTGCTCGCTGAGCTGGCCGAACTGCGCATGCCGCTCCCGTTCCAGCACGGTCACGGTCTGCTGCATGCGGTGCAGGCTCTCCCGCACCGGGGCGAGCGCGGTGAGCACCGCGTTCTCCTGACGGACGCGCTCCGCCGCGTCGTGCTGCTCCCGGCGGGCATGCTCGACGGCGTCGCGGTACAGGTCGTTCTGCCTGTCCCTGTCCTCGCGCACGACGGCGAGTTCCGCGTCGGCGCGGGCGAGATCGGCGGCGCCGCGGCTGCGGCCGAGGAACCAGCCCAGCGCGAGGCCCGCCACGGCGGTGAGTGCGGCGATGAGCAGTGCGAGCGCGTCCATGCGTCCATCATGGGCGGGGCCACCGACATCGCAGGAGAGCCCGGCCGCGGACGACCGGAACGGCGTTAGGCGGCGGCGCGCACCTTCGCGGGTGCGGCAGGGGCGAGAGGGGCGCCGAGCGGGACGCCGATCGCCTCGGCGAGCTGCTGCACCGAGCCCGACGCTGTGCGCAGGGCCGCGTCGATCACGATCTGCGCGCAGGCGCGTGCGTCGGCCAGGGCGTCATGGTGCGGGAACGCGCCGAAACCGGCGGCGGCCGCGGCGACGGGGAGCTTGTAGGAATCGAGGTCGTACACCTTGCGCGCGACGCTCAGGCTGCAGAGCGACTGATACGGCGGGCATTCGTCTCCTGTGGCCTCGCAGGCGCGGCGGATCACGTTCAGGTCGAAGCCCGCGTTGTGCGCGACGAGCACGTCGGCGCCGGCGAACGCGCAGAGCCGGTCGAGCTGCTCGCTCCAGCCGTCGGCGTCCACGACCTCATGCGCCTCGATGCCGTGGATCCGCACGTTCCACTCCTGGAACGCGTCGTGACCTGCCGGCGGGCGGATCAGCCAGCCCGTCTGTGCGACGACGACGCCGTCCCTGACGCGGACCAGGCCCACTGCACAGGCGGAGGCCGGAGAGGAGTTCGCCGTCTCGAAGTCGATCGCGGTGAAGTCCAGGGCCACGCGTCCAGCCTCCGTCGCAGAGGCCCCGGCGCCGTTCAGGCGCGCCGGGGCGGCGCGGATCCGGGCGTAGGCTCGGGCCATGGTCGAACGTGCGACGAGCTTCGGATCCGAGACGGGCAGCTATGAGAAGGGACGGCCGGAGTACCGGTCGGACGCGGTCGCCTGGCTGCTGGAGCCGCTGCCGGAGGGCGACAGGGCTGTCGTCGACATCGGCGCGGGGACGGGCAAGCTCACCCGCGCCGTGCTCGCCCTCGGCGACACGGGCGTGACGGCCGTGGACCCGGATCCGCAGATGCTCGACGCCCTGCGGGAGAAGACGCCCGGTGTCGAGGCGTTCACCGGCACCGCGGAGGCGCTGCCGCTGGCGGACGCCGTCGCCGACGCCGCCACCCTCGGTCAGGCCTGGCACTGGGTCGACCCGGTCGCCGCCTCCGCAGAGATCGGCCGCGTGGTGCGGCCAGGCGGCGTGCTCGGACTGATCTGGAACGTGCGGGACGATCGCACGGAATGGGTGCGACGGCTGACCGACATCATGGGCGGCAGCGCGGCAGAGGAGATGATCGGCGAGAACGCCGTGCGCGTGGCCGCGCCCTTTGGGGAGCTGGAGGAACGGCGCTGGGAATGGGCTCGGGAGATGACGCGCGCCGAGCTGCACGCGATGGCGAGTTCGCGCAGCCTCATCATCACGTCGCCGCCCGAGGAGAAGGCGCGGATCGCGCAGGCCATGGACGACCTCTTCGACGAGCTCGGCCTGGTCGAGGGGGCGACGTTGTCGATGCCGTACGTGACGGCTGCCTATCGCGCGATCCGCGGATCCTGAGCCCAGGCCGGCCCCGGTAGACTCGTACCCCGTGGCTCTCACCATCGGAATCGTAGGACTGCCCAACGTCGGCAAGTCCACCCTCTTCAACGCCCTCACCAAGAACGACGTGCTCGCGGCGAACTACCCGTTCGCGACGATCGAGCCGAACGTCGGCGTGGTGAACCTGCCCGACGCGCGGCTGAACGCACTCGCCGAGATCTTCGGCAGCGAGCGGATCCTGCCCGCGACGGTGTCGTTCGTCGACATCGCCGGCATCGTGCGCGGCGCGAGCGAGGGGGAGGGCCTGGGCAACCAGTTCCTCGCGAACATCCGCGAGGCCGACGCGATCGCGCAGGTCGTCCGCGGCTTCGCGGACGACGACGTGGTGCACGTGGACGGTGCGATCGACCCGAAGAACGACCTCGAGACCATCAACGCCGAGCTCATGCTCGCCGACCTGCAGACGCTCGAGAAGGCGATCGTGCGCATCGAGAAGGAGGTGCGCGGCCGCAAGACCGACGCGTCCGTGCTCGAGGCCGCCAAGGCCGCGAAGGACTCGCTCGAGCGTGGCCAGCTGCTCTCCACGAGCGGGATCGACCTGGCTCCGATCAAGGAGCTGGGCCTGCTGACCTCGAAGCCGGTCATCTTCGTCTTCAACGTCGACGAGGCCGTGCTCACGGATGCCGCCCGCAAGGCGGAGCTCGCCGCACTCGTCGCCCCGGCGCAGGCGATCTTCCTGGACGCGAAGATCGAGTCCGAGCTCATCGACCTGGATCCCGAGGACGCCGCGGAGCTCCTCGCCTCCACCGGTCAGGACGAGTCGGGCCTCGACCAGCTCGCGCGCATCGGGTTCGACACCCTGGGCCTGCAGACCTACCTCACGGCGGGCCCGAAGGAAGCGCGCGCCTGGACGATCCACAAGGGCGACAAGGCTCCTCAGGCGGCCGGTGTGATCCACACCGACTTCGAGAAGGGCTTCATCAAGGCCGAGGTCATCTCGTTCCAGGACCTCGTGGACACCGGATCCGTGGTCGAGGCCCGCTCCAAGGGCAAGGCGCGCCTGGAGGGCAAGGACTACGTGATGCAGGACGGCGACGTCGTGGAATTCCGCTTCAACGTTTAGGTTTCTCGTATGGGTGTACATGCCAGACGGTTACCCGAACTGATGCGTGACGGCGATACGGGACCTTCCGCCGACGTACCTGTGGTGGGCGAGGGACTCGCGGTCAAGTCTCCAGAGGGCAGAGCGTTTCTTCGAGGGCAGCTCACCCCTGACGAACCGGTTATCCCCGGACCCATCATTGCGACTCACCCCGAGCAGCCGATGGCAGCATCCCGGTACATCGAAATGATCGAATATCACGGCGAGCCGCAATGGATAAGTGTCGTGGGGTCTGTGTCCCGGAGGGCGTGGGAGGGTCTCGAAACTCCCATACTGCGGAACGTGAGGTACCGACCGTATCCGGTTGAGCGTCGCACTCCAGTGGGCCGCGATGCCGATGCGGCTGTGACAGTCTTTCCGCCGGTTGTCCTCAGCGCGGCTGCAAAGCTGATCGCACTGAGCCTGACGCCAGCAGAACGAAGCACCGACGACCTCGTTGAGAACCGCGATGCGGTGCTCGAGATCTCGGACCTCGAGCTCTGGCGGACGGCGACGGGCTTGGGCGGAAAGCTCTTCTCCGATGTGGGGTTCGTCACCACGGTTGAGGTTCCGCTCTTGACGCTACCGATGGAGGAATGGCTCGCCCGCACCGCGCGCAAGGTCGCGGTTCGCTCGATTCTTCGACGTGCTCTCAAACAGTCGCTCTAGGCGCGGGAGCACGTCGAAGGAATCAGTGATCTGCCGGAATCACGCTGACCTTATGCACTGGGCTGACCACGACTCGGCCGAAGCGCTCCAAGCTGGTCGTCCGGTTACCGAGATCTGGCGGCGATTGTCGTGAGCTGGAGCCCGGATGAGCGCTCGGCGACGCGGTATGAACTGGACCTGGCCGAGGATCGCGTCGCCGAGCAGATCGCGGCGATCACACCGCTGAGGGCTGCGTGACTTTCGAGATTCGCTAGCGGCCTCGCAGTGCTCCCGCGGCTCGGGCCGGCTGACTTAGGTTCGCGTCAGCGCCCTTGGCGCTTCTTGTAGGGCTTGGGCTGCCCCTTCACGGCGGGAGCCCGACCCTTTCCCTTGGACGCTTTGGCTTTGCCGCCGGAAGGGGCGTCCGACTTCCGCGGAGGCGGTGGTGCCGCCGCGATCCTGTCCCGCGCCTCGGGCAACAGGAGAACGCCGGCATTGGTCAGGGCGGTGGAGCTCCCACGCGTGACGAGCGGGTGCCCGACCTCTTCCTCGAGCTTCTCGATGGACGAGTACAGCGCGGCGAGCGGGATGCCGAGCCGGGCGGCTGCGCGCGGGAAGTGCAGCTCCTCCGCGACGGCGACGAACCGCCGAAGCTGGGTGATCTTCATGGAACCCTTCCTTTCGCGCGCAGATCGCGGCGTCGTCCAGCGTACGGGGCTTCCGCCGGCCGGCGGCACCCGGCGCGGGCACGGGGAGCGTCCGACGAGAGCGTGCCTCGCCGGATCGGACGCACTACGGTGGGGCCGTGGAAGCGCGCACGAGCAAGACCACGGTGCACTACGTCGAGCACGGTTCGGGCCGGCCCGCGTTGATCCTGCATGGAGCCGGCGTGGACCACCGCGAGTCCGAGGCCTGCTTCGAATCGGCGTTCGCCGGAGCGTCGGGGATCCGGCGGATCTATCCCGATCTGCCGGGGATGGGCCGCACGCCCGCGCCGGCGGAGATCCGCAGCGCGGAGGACGTCCTCTCGGTTCTTCTCGAGTTCGCGGAGCTCGTGAGCGGCGGCGAACCCTGTCTCGTCGTCGGGCACTCGGCGGGAGCGCACTTCGCGCTGGCGATGGCCGAGCGCCGATCCTCCCGGGTGGCGGGCCTCGCCCTGGTCTGCCCGCTGCTGCCGGGCATCCGGGACGTTCCGGAGCATCGCGTGGTCGCCGGATCCGGCGATCTCGGCGATGAGGAGTTCCGGGGCTACTTCGTCGTGCAGACGCCGGGGATGCTGGAACGGTACGAACGGTTCGTCGTGCCAGGCATGGAGCTCGCGGACGAGGCTGCGATGGAGCGGATCGCCGAACGCTGGGAGCTGGAGTCAGGGGAGGGGGCGCCGTTCGGCGGCCCGATGCTGGTCGTCGCAGGGCGGCTCGACTCGACGGTCGGATACGCCGCCGCGCTCGATCTCGTCGATCGCCACCCGCACGCGACGGCGGCGGTCCTGGATGACGCCGGTCACGCGCTTCCGCATGAACGACCCGGCCTCTTGCGCGCGTTGATCCAGGACTGGGTGGATCGGGTTCCGCGCTGAGCGCTCGCTCCCGTCTCGCGGCTCGTAGGATGACGATGTCGTCCAGAGGAGGCACGGCCATGTCCGATACCGATGAGCACTCCACGCCGCGGCATATCCCGGAACCGGGTGAGCCCACGATCCCCGAGCTGGAGGAGGACGAGAACATCGCGCCCCGTCCGGAGGAGGAGATCGCGGATCTGCTCCGTGCGGAGCCCGACGAGGGGGACCGGGTCAGCTGACCTGCCGAACCTCCTGCGGCCAGCCGCAGGCCTCGGCGATCCGGCCCGCCCACGCCTTCGCGGCCTCGTCGTCGGGGACGTCGATGATGGTCAGGCCTCCGATGCGCTGCTCACCCGGGGCGAAGGGGCCGGAGGCGATCACCGTCGTCCCGCTGGTCGCGTCGGCGGTGAACGCCGCATCGTCGTCCTCGTGCACGCCGGCCGCGAAGACGAGGGCACCGGCGTCCCTGAGGTCCGACACGACGGCATTGGCCAGAGGCCCGCGTTCGGCGAACCACTCGGGGCTGTGATCGCCCACCCACTGCTGGTTGAAGTAGATGATGTACTGCGTCATCGTCGCTCCTCGCGTCGCCGTGCGGTCACCGGCCCTCTCGCGATCGTACGCCGGGGATCTTGCGCGGGCGACCCTCGATCCGGACCACGCGCGGCCCCTCCTGTCCCGGCGATCGCCCCAGCGGTGGCTCTGGCGGGACTCGGTACGATGGCTCGGTGACTACCGAGAACAACAGCATCTTCGAACCCGATGGCCGCGCGATCCCCTACATCGATGAGATGTCGGAGGGTGACGGACCCGTTCTGGTGCTGATCCCGGGACGCGGTCTCGAAGGCGGAGCGCTGGGATCGGTCGCGCACATCCTCGCCGGTGAAGGGATCCGCGTGCTGCGGATCGGCAACCGCAAGGATGACGACGCGACGCTCGAGGACCGGGTGCAGGACGCGAGCGACGTCATGGACCACGTCGGCATCGGCGCGACCTGGATCGGCGGCCACGGCGTGGGCGGCACGGTCGCCCGCGCGCTCTCCGCGAAGCGCACCGACCGCGCCCTCGGCGTGCTGCTGCTGGGCGTCGAGGACGTCGAGGTGCCGATCGCGCCTTCCGTGCCGATCCTGATCATCCAGGGATCCGCGGACGACGTCATGCCGCCGGCGAACGGCGAGAAGCTGCGCGCCTCCGCGGTGGAGCGCGCCAGCATCGTGACGATCGAGGGCGGCGGGCATCTGTTCCCCGTGAGCGACCCGGTCGACACGGCGTTCGCCATCGAGGACTACCTGGCCTGGGACTGATGGCGGACACCGCTGCACGTCCGGAGGGCCGGACCGTCCTCCTCGTGATCGACATGCAGGCGGGCGTCATGCCCGGCTGCTTCGACGAGCACGGGGTGTTGTCGCGGACCGACGCTCTCGTGCGCCGGGCACGCGGCGAAGGCGTCCCCGTGGTGTGGGTGCATCACGACCCTGTCGGCGTCGGCACCCCGGACTGGGAGCTCGCCGCGCCGCTCGCCCGCGCCGAGGGCGAGGCTCTCGTGCGCAAGAGCTACCGCGACGCGTTCGCGGGCACAGACCTTCGGGCGGTGCTGGACGGATACGGTGCGACCCGTCTGGTCGTCGCCGGCGCCCAGTCGGACTTCTGCGTGCGCACGACGACCCAGCGCGCGGCGGCGGAGGGCTACGACGTCACGCTCGTGCGCGATGCGCACACGACGGTCGACACGACCGCGGACGGCGTCCGGATCTCCGGAGAGCAGATCGTCGCGCACACCAACATGTACTTCGCCGGCCTCCGCTACCCGGGGCAGGAGTTCGCCGTCGCGCGGCACGACGAGGTCGCGCTCGCCTGACGGCGGAGGGCCCGGATGTCCGACCCCGGTGCGAGGATGGGCGCATGCCCGAGTCTCCGGAGGTGCAGGCGCTGGTCGAGTTCCTCGACGAGCGGATCCGTGATCGTGCGATCGCCGAGCTGGATGTCGGCGAGTTCCGCATCATCAAGACGCGGGATCGTCCGCCGGGCTCACTGATCGGCGCCCGCATCCGGCGTCTGGAGCGCTTCGGCAAGCACGTCGGGTTCGAGACCGAGGCCGGTTGGCTGATGATCGGCTTCGGGCGCAACGGGTGGATCCGCTGGCATGCTCCGGAGGATCCACCGAGTGAGGAGCCCGTGCCGGAGGTCGCCCGGATCGTGCTCGATGACGGCGCCGTGATGCAGCTCGTGGACTTGGGCGACTTCCTGGCCGTCACCGCGAACGTCGTCGACGCGCCCACGGACGTCGCGGGCATTGCGGCGCTCGGGCCGGATCCCCTTGCGGAGGACTTCGATCGCGATGCCTTCGAGCGTGCGCTCGGCGGCCGGCGCAAGCAGATCAAGGCGCTGCTGCAGGAGCAGACCTCGCTCGCGGGCATCGGCAACGCCTACTCGGATGAGATCCTGCACCGCGCGAAGATCTCGCCGGTGGTGCATGCCGCGCTGCTCGACGGCGAGGAGCGGGAACGGCTCTTCCACGCCACGGTCGACGTGCTGAGGGGCGCGCTCGCGGATCGGCGAGGGCTGCCGCCCGACCGGCTCAAGCAGGCCAAGGTCGCCGCGATGGCCGTGCACGGGCGCGGCGGCGAGGCATGCCCGGTGTGCGGCACGACGATCGTGGACCGCGTCTTCGGGGGCGCATCGGCGCAGTTCTGTCCGCACTGCCAGCCCGAACGCTCCGCGGCATGAGTCGGCCCCGGGGATAGCATTCGGTGGTGAGCGAGCTTCCCCTGCGACACCGTTGGCGCGTGCGCGCGACGGTCGCGATCATCGTCGGCGTCGTGGTCGGCTTCGTCGTCACGCCGTTCCTCGGCCTCGCGGCGGGGATCCTCGCCGGATGGGGTGCGCTCGCCCTCGTGAGCGTCGTCTGGATCCTGCTGGTGGTGTGGCGGATGGATGCCGCGCAGACGCATGCTCACGCGACCGAGGAGGATCCCGGACGCGGTGCCGCCCGGGCGATCGCGCTGACCGGCAGTTTCGTCAGCATCGCCGCTGTTCTCGTCGTGGTGCTCCAGGCCCGGCACGCCGAGGGATGGACCCAGTTCGCACTCGCCGGAAGCGCGGTGCTCAGCGTCGCTGCCTCCTGGGGGCTGATCCAGACCGACTACATGCTGCGGTACGCGAAGCTCTACTACGACGGCTCCGGCGGGATCGTCTTCAACCAGAAAGAGGATCCCGAGTACACCGACTTCATCTACTTCTCGGTCGGGCTCGGGATGACCTATCAGGTGGCGGACACCAACGTCACGCGCAACGCGATCCGGCGCATCGTCATCGCGCAGACCACGATCGCCTACCTGTTCGGCGCGCTGATCCTCGGCACGATCATCAACCTGGTCACGGGACTGGGGTGACGGCGGCGAGCTCCTCACGAAGGCGCGGTTCGGTGCGCCGTTCCGGACGCACGCCCGCCTTGTCGGCGTAGAACGCGCGGATCCTGTCCATGTCGGCCACCACGTCGCCGGTGAGCTCGAAGGTCGGGCCGAGCCCGGTCGTCATGGTGGTGCGGTCGACGAACCCGAGGGTCACCGGCATCCCGGTCTCCCGGGCGATGCGGTAGAAGCCGCTCTTCCAGTACTCGTTGCCGCCGCGCGTGCCGTCGGGGGTGACCACCAGGCCGAACACGGCGCCGCCGTTCACCTGCGCGACGACCTCATCGACGACGCGAGAGGGATCCGACCGGTCCACCGGGATCCCGCCGAGGCGGCGCATGAGCGGGCCGCGCCAGCCGTGGAACAGGCTCTTCTTGCCCAGCCAGTGCACGTCGATGCCGAGTCGCCACGCGATGCCGAGCATGAGCACGAAGTCCCAGTTCGAGGTGTGCGGGGCGCCGATCAGCACGGTCGGACGCGTCGGCGCGGGCTCGGTCGCGAGCGTCCAGCGGCTGAGCGTCCAGAACACGCGGGCGGCGAGGCGTTTGAGCATCCGTCCACGGTAGAGGGGACCGCATGCCGCGCTCCGCATGAACGGGTACGGGAACGGGCGCATGACCGGACTCGAGGTCCGGATCATGCGCCCGTCGGGTGCCGAGGGTCAGGCGACCTTCGGCATCAGGGAGAACGACACGGCGCCCTCCTCATTCACGTTCGCGTCGAGGACCTTGTCGTCCAGGACGATGGCGGCCTCCCCTTCCAGGAAGACCGGGGCGCCGGGCAGATCCAGGATCTGGTCGTCCGGCTCCGGCGAGACGACCACGTCGGCGGCGAGGCGGGGTTCGCCCGCCTGTCCCGGCGTCTCGGCCGTGTGGATGCGCAGACCCGCCCCCTCCGTGTCGGTACGACGACGGACGAGCGTGGTGACCAGCGCAGTGGCGTTGTCGGTCAAGGTGAGCACGAGGCACTCCTTCCGGTTGCGGACATGCCGAGGTCACGGCATGTGTCCGGGCCACGATTCCCCTTCGGGACCGAGCTCTCAACCGCTGTGCGGCGATTCGTCTCGATTCGGAGGGTCTTCCCACCTGGGATCGTGCGGGGGTACCTGCGTCAGGCGGCGGCGGCTCGGAGCGCCGCCGCCGTCGCCGGATCCAGCCCCGGCACGTCATCCGTGGGGACGGCGAGGGCGAGCAGTGACCGGCTGAAGTAGTTCCGTGCGGCGGCGGCGAGGGTGATGTCCACGATCTGGCGGTCGTCGTAGCCGGCGTCCCGCAGCCGCTGCGTGTCGGCGTCGGTCATGGCGCGCGGATCCGTGGAGAGCGCCTCGGCATACCGGATCACGGCCTGTTCCGCAGGCGTGAAACCGCTGTCGTCTCCGCGTGCGAACGCGGCGAGTCCGTCCTCGCTGAGCACGTCGGCCCGCAGCGACTTGCGCCCGTGGGCGAGCAGGCAGTGCGGGGACCCGATCGCGCGGGCCGCGCCGAGCGTCGCGGCCTCGTACACACGCACGCCGATCGACGGCACGATCGCCCGGATGAGCGCCATGAACGCCTCATGCGCCTCCGGATTCACCGCCATCGCCCGCGTGTAGGCGAAGACGAACCCCGCGTCGGCGACGTCCTCGGCGTACATGTCGGCGGCGTGCCCTTCGGCGGTCTCGGCCGGGGGAGTGCTGATGATCATGGGAAGCTCCTTCGCATCCGCGCCGGGGCGTTCTCGCAGGCGGCGAACCCCAGCTCACGAGCGAAGACTACGCCGGGCGCGCGCCCGGCGACATGGGGCGAACGCCTCAACGGCGCCCACTGTCGCGCACGGGCGTAGCATCGAGGGATGACCACCGCAGCCGAATCCGAGCAGCAGACCTCCGCGGACGCCCAGCGCCCGACGAATGGTGCTGCTCCGGGCGACGCCTCGGGCGGCACGCTGGGCAGCTTGGCGCTGTTCCCGGGCCTCGACGCCGCCGACGCCGGCCTCTGCATCGGTGGCGTCTGCCGCCTCCCCGGCACCAAGGCCTGACCGCCTTCCTGCGCGCGCCGGCCCGCCGGCCCGGGGTGCCCCTGCTTCGGGGCCCCTGCTCTGGGTTGCCCCCGTTTCAGCTCCGTCTGCCCT
>NZ_NCKN01000112.1 GCF_002257455.1 Microbacterium sp. 13-71-7 | reverse complement strand
CACACATGCGAGATGAAGAGTGGCACCGTGACTGACGTCGCGCAGCGTGAAGAGGCGACCGCCGTCGCCTCGGAGAACCTCATCGGCAAGCGTCGCGCAGGCGACAGCTTCTTCCTCGGCCTGTCCACGACGGCCGCCGCGTCCATCATGGTGATCCTCGCCGGTGTCGCGATCTTCCTGATCCTCAAGGGCCTGCCCGCGATCACCGCGAACTGGGAGACCAACGGCGACCTCGCCGGCTACCAGAACAAGCACTGGGGCACCTTCTGGAACTACGTGGCCCCGATGCTCTGGGGCAGCATCTGGTCGGGACTGATCGCGCTGATCCTCGGCGCTCCGGTCGCGATCGGCATCGCGCTGTTCATCTCGCACTACGCGCCCCGTCGGCTCGCCAGCGCACTCGCGTACGTGGTGGACCTGCTCGCCGCCGTGCCGTCGATCGTGTTCGGTCTGTGGGGCGTCATCGTGATGCGCCCGTTCCTGCTTCCGCTCGCGGAATTCCTCAACCAGTACTTCGGCTGGATCCCGCTCTTCCAGGGCCCCGTGTCGAGCACCGGCTCGACCATGCTCGCCGGTGGCGTGGTCCTCGCCGTGATGATCCTGCCGATCATCACGGCGCTGACCCGCGAGATCTTCCTGCAGACGCCGCGGCTGAACGAGGAGGCCGCCCTCGCGCTCGGCGCGACGCGCTGGGAGATGATCCGCCTGGCCGTCTTCCCCTATGCCCGCAGCGGTATGGTCTCGGCGATCCTGCTCGGACTCGGACGGGCGCTCGGCGAGACGATGGCGATCGCGCTGATCATCTCGCCGTCGCTGCTGTTCTCGGTGGCTCTGCTCACCGACGGCTACAACTCGCAGACGATCGCGGGCAACATCGCGCTGAACTTCCCGATCGCCACCGACATCCAGCGCTCCGCCCTCATCGGCACCGGCCTCATGCTCTTCGTGGTGTCGCTCGCCGTCAACATGATCGCCCGTGGCATCCTCGGCCGGTCCGAGCGCAAGGCGCGCACCTCGCCGAAGATTGGAAAGCGCGTATGACCGCCGTCACTCCGGCGCCGACCACGGCGCAGCCGATGAGCCTCACCAGCGGGCAGCTGCCCCGCTGGATCGAGCCCGTGCTGGCGACCGGCACCGCCGTCGTCGTGGCGGCCGTGCTCCTGGTCATCCAGCTGTTCAACCCCGCGGTGTGGCTCGTGCTCACCGCCGTGGTCTACCTCATCGCGGTCGGCATCGGATCGAGCATCGTGGAGGGCCGCCGCAAGGCCGTCGACCGCATCGTGCGCGGTCTCGTCGTGTGCGCCTTCGTCCTCGCCGTGGCACCGCTGATCTCCACGGTCTGGACCGTGGTCGCGCAGGGGCTCAAGGTCGTGAACTGGGACTTCGTGACCAAGGTCGGCGGCACCGTCTTCGACCCGAACACGCTCGCCGTGACGAACACCCCCGGCGCGCTGCAGGCGGTCGTCGGAACGCTGATCATCACCGGGATCGCCGCACTGATCTCCGTGCCGATCGGCATCCTCGCCGCCGTCTACCTGACCGAGTACGCGCAGCCGAGCAACCCCATGCGCCGCACCGTCACGTTCCTGGTCGACGTCATGACGGGCATCCCCTCGATCGTCGCGGGCCTGTTCGCGTTCTCGCTGATGGCCCTTATCGTCGGACCGAAGGCGTTCAGCGGCTTCTCCGCCTCGATCGCGCTCTGCGTGCTGATGATCCCGATCGTGATCCGCTCCACCGAGGAGATGATCCGTCTCGTGCCGAACGAGCTCAGGGAGGCCTCGCTCGCCCTCGGCGTGCCGCGCGCGACGACCATCATCAAGGTGGTGCTCCGCACGGCCGCGAGCGGTATCGTGACGGGCGTCGTCCTCGCCGTGGCGCGTGTCATCGGCGAGACGGCACCGATCTTCATCGCCGCGAGCTTCACCGACAACTTCAACGCGAACCCGTTCAACGGGCCCATGCAGACCCTCCCGGTCATGGCCTACACGGCCTACAGCTTCCCGGGCAAGGACATCGAGGCCTCGCAGGCGCAGGCCTGGGGCGCCGCCCTGCTGCTGGTCATCGTCGTGGTCATCTTCAACCTCATCGCTCGGATCGTCGCGAAGGCATTCGCGCCGAAGAGCCGCTAACTCAGGAAGGCACGCAGCGTGTCCAAGAGCATCGAAGTCAACGATCTGAACGTCTTCTACAGCGACTTCCTCGCCGTCGAGGGTGTGTCCATGAACATCGAGCCCCGCACGGTGACGGCATTCATCGGCCCGTCGGGCTGCGGGAAGTCCACCTTCCTGCGCACGCTCAACCGGATGCACGAGGTCATCCCCGGCGCGACCGTCAAGGGGAACGTGTACATCGACGGTGAGGACCTGTACGCGCCGGGCGTCGACCCGGTGCTCGTGCGCCGCCAGGTGGGCATGGTGTTCCAGCGCCCGAACCCGTTCCCGACGATGTCGATCAAGGAGAACGTGCTCGCCGGAGTGCGCCTCAACAACAAGCGGATCTCCGCCTCGGATGCGGACGCCCTCGTCGAGAAGTCCCTGCGCGGCGCCAACCTGTGGAACGAGGTGAAGGACCGTCTCGACAAGCCGGGCGCGGGTCTCTCCGGCGGTCAGCAGCAGCGCCTCTGCATCGCGCGGACCATCGCCGTCTCCCCGCAGGTCGTGCTGATGGACGAGCCGTGCTCGGCGCTCGACCCGATCTCGACGTTCGCGATCGAGGAGCTCATCACCGAGCTCAAGAACGAGTTCACGATCGTGATCGTGACCCACAACATGCAGCAGGCCTCGCGCGTGAGCGACAAGACGGCCTTCTTCAACATCGCGGGCACGGGCAAGCCCGGCAAGCTCATCGAGTACTCCGACACCGCGACGATCTTCACCTCGCCCAAGGAGCAGGCGACCGAGGACTACGTCTCGGGTCGCTTCGGGTGATCCCGGTCTGATCCTTCAGGAGGGGTTCGGCGCTGCGGCGCCGGGCCCCTCCTTCGTGCCGGGGCACCGAGATCAGCGGTACTCGGGATTGGCCTCGTAGCCCCAGCGCTCGCCGTCGTTCCAGGCCTCGCGGAGGTTCCCGTAGGCGGGGATGCCGCCGGCGTCCTTGAGACGCCGCGCCGTGTGCAGCAGGTTCCAGGTCATGAACGTGGTGTTGCGGTTCGTGAAGTCGTTCTCCGGGCCGCCCGAGCCGGGATCCAGATAGCTCGGGCCCGGTCCGATGGCGCCGATCCAGCCCGCATCGGCCGCGGGCGGGATCGTGAATCCGATGTGCTGCAGGCTGTACAGGATCGACATCGCGGCGTGCTTCACGCCGTCCTCGTTGCCGGTGATGATCGCGCCGCCGGTCTTGCCGTAGTAGACGTACTGGCCCTTGTCGTTGAACAGCCCGCTCATCGCGTAGAGGCGCTCGATGAGCTTGCGGGTGATCGAGGCGTTGTCCCCGAGCCACAGCGGACCGCCCACCACGAGGATGTCGGCGGCGTCGATCAGCGGCCAGATCTCATCCGGCCAGGCATCGCTCGCCCAGCCGTGCTCGCGCATGTCGGGATAGACGCCGGTCGCGACGTCGTGATCGATCAAGCGGATGTTCTCGACGGCGACCCCCTGCGACCGCATCAACGCGATGCTGCGATCCATCAGGCCCTGCGTGTGGCTGAGTTCGGGGCTGCGCTTCAAGGTGCAGTTGACGAACACGGCGCGGAGGTCGTCGTAAGCCGCGGGGGCGGCCGGTTGCTCTGCCATGGGGGCAGACTACGACCATCCCCCTCGGCCTGCCAGCCCTCGCCGAGTCGTCCGCATCGCGCGTCTGATCAGATACCGGGCATCTCGGTGAGCTGATCCGCCGCAGGCGCCTCGATCGTCACAGGCTCACCCCACTTGGTGTAATCGATCGTCGTCTTCGCCGTGCCCATGTTCATCACCGCGCGACGGACCAGATCCTTGCCGTCGATGTACATGTCGTAGGTGATCGTGTCGCCGATCTGGGCGGCCTGAGCGGCCTGCGCGCCCTGCGCGGCGAGCAGCTTCTCGGTGTCGAGAGTCAGGACGTAGTGCGTGGTGTCGGCCCCGTCGACCTTCTCGGCGCCGGCGGCTCTGAAGTCCTTCATCGCCGCGGAGGCGTTCTTCAGCTGGGTCGCCGCACTGCTCTGCGAGAGCATGGACTGCATCTGTGCGGCGACGGGATTGTTGTCATCGGCGGAGATCTTGACGAACTTGTCCTGGGTCATCGCCCCCATGTTCATGTAGATGGTTCCTTCGACGAGGAACATCTCGAACTTCTGCGCGCCGACGGACATGTTCAGATGCATGCGCAGGTTCTTCGGATCCGCGTCCATCATCACATCGCCGGTCGAGGCCACCTCATTGCCCTGCATCGACATGCTCTGCGTGACGTGCGCCGTCTTCGCCGCCGCCATGGCATCGCTCACGCGCTGCGCGAAGTCGCCTGCCGTCATCGGCTTCTTGTCGGCCTGCTTCTGCTGTTCCGCCGAGCTCTGGGTGCTGTCGGGCGCGGACCCTCCCCCGGAGCTGCAGGCGGTGATGCCGAATCCTGCGACGAGAGCGATGGTCGTCGTGGCGACAGCGCGTTTCCAGAGTGTGCTCATGGGGGAATTCTATGGGTGCGCTGAGACCGTTCCCGGCCAGCGACGCACCCGACCGCCGCCCGACGGAACAGCTCAGTCGCGCGGTGAGAGCAGGTAGCGGTTCAGGCCGTCGGTGAAGGCGTGGTCGACCGCGAGGGCCGCGCCGTCGATCGCGGTGATCGGGGCGGCCAGACGCACGCTCGAGAGGAGCCAGGCCTGATCGGCGGTCGCGAGGTCGGCGGCCGGCACGGTGGCGTACTCCGTGGCGTACCCCTCCGCCTGCAGATGCGCGAACAGGCTGACCTGGGTCGTGCCCTGCAGGATCCCGCCGTGCGGAGCCGGGGTGACGAAGCGGTCGCCGAAGCGCAGGATGAGCGACGCCGTGGGCGCCTCGAGCACGACGCCGTCTGTGGTGACGAAGATCGCGTCGTCGGCGCCGCGGAGGTGCGCCTCGCGGAGCGCCGCCATGTTCACCGCGTAGGAGAGCGTCTTCGCCCCCAGCAGCAGCCAGGGCGAGCGCTCGGCGGCGCCGCTGTCGTAGCCGCGGTCGAGCGTGACGACGCGGATGCCCTCCGTGCGCGCGGCGGTGAAGTCGGCCGCGGGCGCGGCGGTGACCCAGGCGGTCGGTGCCGGCCCCTGATCGACACCGCGGCTCAGGATGAGCTTGATGACCCATTCACCGGGCCCGCACGCCGCCGCCGCGAGCGCGACCGCCTGACGCCATTGCTCGCGGTGCGGCTCCGGCAGGTCGCACAGAGCGGCCGAGTGGGCAAGGCGCTGCACATGCGGCTCGACCTCCTGGGCGTGGCCGTCGACGACGCCGATCGACTCGAAGATGCCGTCGCCGCGCTGCGTGCTCAGCTCGCCCACGCTGAGCGCCGGAGCGCCCGGATCGATGCGGCGGAAGCTGTCGCTGAAATCGGCCCGCTCCTCGTCCGTGGACTCGGCGGGGGTGATCAGCAGGGCGAATCGGGCTGCGGCCATGCTCCGAGCCTAGGGCGTGGGCGACGCGCCCGGCATCGGGGGCGACGGGAATACCGCCGCCACCGACGCGTTACACTTGATCGGCCGGGCCGCATAACCCCGGGCTCCATTTTTCGCCGCTGCGAGCGGCCTTCCGCCGAGAGGCGTTCTTGCGGCCCGGCTTCTTCATGCCAGGGCCGCAATGCCGCAGGGCCGCCCGTGATCCCGGTCGCTGTCGACTCGGCTCCGCTCAGTTCAGCGATCCGTCGCGCCAGGCGCCGGCCGAGGCGGTGAGATCCTGCGCATAGGCGCTGAGGCGTGATGCGCGGGTGGTGAGCTCGCTCGCACGCGCGGGTTCGGTGCGCTCGTAGTCGTCGGCGACGTGCGTCGCGCCGGACGCCTGCACGCGGCAGAACGCGGCAGCCCGCTCGAGCGCGATCGCGAAGTCGCCGGAGAACGCGCCGTGCAGGATCGTGTCGATCAGTCCGACGAGCTCATCGGGACCCGCCGGAACCGGCGCCCCCGCGACCAGCGCATCGACAGAGGGCAGCTCGATGCGCCCGCGCTCGTGCAGGAGCGCGGCGAGCGACGCATCCGCATGGATCGACGCTTGCAGCAGGTACAGCCGCCAGAGGGCTCCGGGCAGGGACACGGCGGGGCTCTTCGCCCAGAGCTCCGCGACCTCGTCGATGCCGTGCTCGGTCGCATACGCGACGAGCCGCTCCGCGCTCACTCCGCTGTCGTCCGCCCGCACGCGCGCCAGCAGCGCCGACGCCGTGGCGTGCGCCATGCGCGTCTGCTCCGCCGGATCGTGGGATCCGAGCAGGTGGTCGAACGTCTCCGGCGAGAGGCGGACGGGGCGATGGAAGGGTGCGGGCACCGCCCCAGGCTACGCGCGCTCTCCGACGCAGGGCACCCAGTCGCGACCGATAGACTCGGGAGTACGGGCCTCTAGCTCAGTTGGCAGAGCATCGGACTTCAACACAATAGGAGCGCCTCGGGGGAAACCCCGAGGATGACACCACTCAAAGTCGGGGAACCCTTCCTGGGAGACCAGTTGGCAATCCCGAGCCAAGCCGGACGCGAGTCCGGAAGGTGTAGAGACTGGACGGGTGGCACCTAAAGCGCAAGCCAGGGTGAAGGGACAGTCCAGACCACGAACGCCCATCGGGCGGCGGCGAAAGCCGAAGTGGCAGGTTAATCCGCGGGTCGTGGGTTCGAGCCCCACGGGGCCCACCGTGAGGAGGGTCCGGTCATCGAATGACCGGACCCTCTTGATCTCCCCATCGACGGAAACGTCTCCGGCCGCGCGTAGATTGCTTCCTGCCAGGAGGGGGTCGAGCGTGGGCCAGGAATTCGAGCAAGCGACCATCGAGGTGCACCTCAAGCGCTGCGGCACGCGGGCATGCGCTGAGCGTCAACTTGAATCGCCGTGGCCGGCAGAGACAACGGAGCGTGCGTCGACGCCGCGGACAATCTCCGCACTGACGTCCGTGCCGAGACACCCCGGAACCGCAGAATTCCGGGCCAAAGCGGCCCACGACCCCTGTTGATCCGCCGCGACACGGGTACCATCCGAATTTCTCGAATAGAGGCGGATAAGGCCCACCCTTTCCGCGCGCTTCTCCGCCGAGTTGGCTAGTCGGGCAGCGGCGCACCGGCCTGTCGCGCGAACAGGGCGATGGCCCGCTCCGCATCGGCGACGGAGATGCTGCCGCCGGCCACGATGTGCAGGCCGTAGGCGTCTTCCAGGGCGACGAAGTTCATCGCGATGTCGTCGAGCGGACCGGTCAATGAGAAATCCCCGTCGTCTGCGCCGGCCTGCAGGATCCTCCGGTACAGCCCGAGCTGCTCGCCGTAGAGCCGCCGCACGAGCTCGTCGTGCAGCGGCGACTTGCCCGCGAGCACGTCGAACTCGTAGAGCAGGCGCATGAGCGCGTCATCCGGACCGCTCGGCAGCCCGGCGCGGATGGCGATCG
This sequence comes from Microbacterium sp. 13-71-7, assembly GCF_002257455.1. Taxonomy (GTDB): domain Bacteria; phylum Actinomycetota; class Actinomycetes; order Actinomycetales; family Microbacteriaceae; genus Microbacterium. Next base: position 5,821 of record NZ_NCKN01000112.1, on the reverse strand, counting down.
CGAGCTGCTCCGCCGGACGCTCGGCCTGGGCCACGAGCGCCTCGCGCTCCTCCCCGACCCGGCGCATGCCCGCGGCGTGGGCCTCGACGAGGATCGCATCCAGGTCCTCGTAGTAGTACAGCAGCGCGCCCCGGGTGACGCCGGCCTGATTCGCCACGTCGGTCAGCGAGAGATTGCGCAGCCCGTGCTCGGCGGCGGCGTCGAGCGCCGCGTCGACCACCTCTCGGCGGCGCTGCTCCTGCGTGCTCGGGCGTGCCATGAAGCCAGTATCGCAGTCCCGTGGAGGGATCCGTATGCCATCGGAAGAGTTTCTTGACATCTGAGTGAATTAATTTACTCTTGAGTCAAAGAACTGCGGTCGCTCCCCCGAGCAGCGCCGCCCCGAGACGTTGGAGCACCGACATGGCGGTCGACACCCTCTACACCGGCGGACGCGTCCGCACCTTCGATCCCGAGCAGCCCTGGGCCGAGGCCGTCGGCGTGACGGGCGACCGCATCACCTATGTGGGATCCGCCGCCGACGCACCGGCGAGCCTGCGCACCGTGGCCCTCGAGGGCCGCCTGGTCACCCCCGGCGTCGCCGACACCCACAACCACCTGCTGCTCGGCTACGACGACCTGGCCGTGAGCCTCGACCAGGTGCAGAGCCTCGACGTCGTGCGCTCGCGCATCGCGAAGTTCGCCGAAGCACATCCCGACCTGGAGTGGATCTGCGCCGAGAACGCGCTCTACTCGGTCGTCGAGGGGCGCCGCCCGCGCGCCGATGACCTCGCCGGCGTCACCGACCGGCCCGTCTTCATCACCACCTACGACCAGCACTCGGTGTGGCTGAACCGTCCCGCGCTCGCGAAGCTCGGCATCCTCGGCGGCGGCGACATCGCCTGGGGCAACCCGGAGATCGACCACCGCACGGGCGAGCCGACGGGCTGGGTCACCGACTTCTACACGAGCGCGATGACGACCGACGGCCTCGCCGAGCTGCAGCGCGACATCCCGATGTACTCGCCCGACCGGCGCTACCGCAAGATCGTCAACAGCCTCGACATGGCCCGCCGCTTCGGCATCACGACCGTGGTCGAGCCGCAGGTCCCGCTCGCCGAGCTGCCGCTGTTCGACCGGGCAGAGCGCGAGGGCAAGCTCACCTCGCGGACGATCGCGGCGATCTACCACCCGGTCGGATCCGACGGCGACTTCCGCACGCGCATCACGGAGGCGATCCGGGAGACCCCGCAGCACGACCGCTTCCGACTGGGCATGGTGAAGCTCTACGCGGACGACGTGATCGAGCCGCACACCGCGGCGATGCTCGAGGACTACGCGAACCGTCCCGGCCATCGCGGGCACACGAGCCTCGAGCCGCTGGAGTTCACCCGGCTCTTCGTCGAGCTCGACCGGCTCGGCTACCAGGTGCACACCCACGCGACCGGCGACTGGGGGATCCGCCTCACTCTGGACGCGATCGAGGCCGCTCAGCGCGCGAACGGCACGCGGGACGCCCGGCACGGCATCGTGCATGTGGAGTGCCTCGCGCCGGAGGACCTGCCCCGCTTCCGCGACCTGGGCGTCGTCGCGGCGATGCAGCCGCGCCACGCCTCCCCCGACCTCGTCGCCGGCACCTGGATGGAGAACGTCGGGGAAGCACGCTGGGATCGCGCCTGGCGGTTCCGCTCCATGGTCGACTCCGGCGCGCGCGTCACGTTCTCCAGCGACTGGCAGGTGGGCGAGATGGATCCGCTCGTCGGCGTCTACAGTGCGATGACCCGTGCGCGCCTCGACGGCGGCGACGCCTGGACCACCGGCGAGCGCCTCGATCTGGACCGCACGCTCGAGGCCTACACGAAGGGCGGCGCGGGAGCGTTCCACCACGAGAACAGCCTCGGAATGCTCCGCACCGGATACCTCGCCGACCTCGTCGTGTGGTCGGGCGATCTCTACTCCATGGAGCCTGCGGAGATCCTCGCCCAGCGCGCGGACCTCACCGTCGTCGGGGGCACCGCGGTGCACGACGCGCGCGGCGAGCTCGGCGGCGGCGCATCCGCGACCCCCGTCCAGGACCCGGGCGGAGCCGGACAGAGCTGCACCGAGCCCTCCGCCGACCACCACTGCCACGCGCACACCCACTGAGGACGATCCCCACGATGTCAACGCTGCCATCCCACTCCGCCGTCGCCGCAGGCGACGATCAGCTCGCCCACGTGGTCGCGCATGAACAGGGAGCGCTCAAGCGCACCCTGAAGCTGCGTCACCTCGTCTTCATCGGCCTCGCCTACATGGCACCGCTCGCGGTGTTCGACATGTTCGGGATCGTGGCCGACCAGACCAGCGGCCACGTGCCGCTCGCCTATCTGGTGGTGCTGGTCGCGGTGCTCTTCACGGCGTTCAGCTATTCGCGCATGGTCCGCTTCTTCCCGATCGCCGGATCCGCGTACACCTACGCGAAGGAGAGCATCCACCCGTCCGTCGGCTTCCTCGTGGGTTGGGCGGCGACCCTCGACTACCTGCTGCTGCCCATGATCAACGCGATCCTCTCCGGGATCTACATGGGCGCGATCTACCCGCAGGTGCCGTTCTGGGTCTGGGTGCTGCTCACCGTCATCATCTGCACGGCGTTGAACCTCGTCGGCGTGCGGCTCGCGGCGAGCATGAACGTGATCCTGGTCGGGATCCAGCTCGTCGTCGCCGTGCTCTTCGTGGTGCTCGCGGTGGTGAACATCTCGAACGGCGCCAACGGCGCGGCCTTCACCGTGCGGCCGTTCTTCTCCGACGACGTCCAGGCCTCGGCCCTCGCCGGCGGCGCCGCCATCCTCGCGCTGTCATTCCTCGGGTTCGACGCCGTCTCGACGCTCGCGGAGGAGGCGAAGCGCCCCACCAGGGACATCCCGCGCGCGATCTTCATCATCGTCGCCGCGGCCGGGGCGTTCTTCCTCACGGTGACCTATGTGATGCAGACGCTTTTCCCCGACGTCACGAAGCTGGAGAACATCGTCGGCGCCTCCCCCGAGATCGCGAAGTACATCGGCGGCGCCGCGTTCCAGGCGATCTTCGTCGGCGGCTACATGATGGCGGTGCTGGGCTGCGGCATCACGCAGCAGCTGAGTGCGGCGCGCCTGCTGTACGCGATGGGCAGGGACGGCGCTCTGCCGACGCGCCTGTTCGGCCGGGTGAACCCGCGTACCGGAGTCCCGGTCGCGAACGTCCTCATCGTCGCGGCGATCGCCCTGACGGCGCTGTTCGTGAACCTCGAACAGGCGTCGTCGATGATCAACTTCGGCGCGTTCATCGCCTTCACGTTCGTGAACCTCTCGGTGATCTTCGTGTTCTTCCGGTTCATCGCCAAGCGCACGATCGGATCCTGGATCGGCTTCGTCGTGATCCCCGCGATCGGCGTCGTGATCAATGTGGCCCTGTGGCTCAGCCTGGACGGGATCTCGATGATCATCGGCGGCGCCTGGACCGCGATCGGGGTCGTCTACCTGCTCGTCAAGACGCGCGGCTTCCGCGCCGCCCCACCGGACCTGACCGGCCCGATCAACGTGGGCATGTACGACTGACGCCTTGTTACGGCTCTTGCAGGGAAAACCTGAGTCATCTAGGTTTTCAGGCGAACTGGTGTCGACCGACTAGTGCTCAACGGTGAGCACTGCGGGCACCGTTCCAGCCGAAGGAGGCAGAGCGATGAGTTCAGTCAGCGGGTCAGCCGCAGGCAATCCGTCAGGGATGACGGCGGCGAGCACGGTCGTTTCACACGAACACCACTGGTTCAAGGAGCCCACAGAACCGGCCCCGAAGAGGTACGTCGCGTGGTTGTTCATCGCACAGTTCGTGTTCTTCGTCGCGCTGCTGGGGCCGGCGATCGTGGGCGTCGGCATCAAGATCTCGTCACTCGTGGCGTCCGGCGCCATCCCGGAGAACGGCGCCACCGGCGCGGCCGCCGTTCTCGGAGGATTCGGCGCCCTGTTCGCCACCGCGGCGAACGTCGTCTTCGGACGCCTGTCCGATCGCACGACGAGTCGCTGGGGACGCCGGCGAATCTGGATCGTGGGCGGAACGCTCATCATGACGCTCGGCCTCGGCGTGATGGCGATCGGCCCGGACCTGATGTGGGCCACCATCGGCTGGTCGATCGCGCAGCTCGGCGCGAACATGACCCTGGCGCCGTTCATCGCGACCCTCGCGGACCAGGTTCCTCGCGTGCAGCGCGGCTCGGTCGCCGCTTGGCTGGGCATCGCTCAGAACGCCGGTGTCGTCGGCGGGGTCTACGTTGCGCAGTGGTTCCTGAACAATCTCGTGATCATGTTCGTCGGTCCGGCACTGCTCTCGATCGTCGCCATGGCCCTCTTCGCCTTCGTCCTCCCCGACAAGGTGCTCCCCGTCAAGCCTCCGGCCGCGACCTTCAGGGACTGGTGGGAGACCTTCTGGGTGAGCCCGCGGAAGTACCCGGACTATGCACTGGCCTGGTGGTCCCGATTCCTCATCACGTTCGCCAGCTTCGGCTTCACCGCGTTCCGGTTCTTCTACCTGCAGAATCACATCGGCATCAAGAACCCCGCGGACGTCGTGGGGGTCATCTCGCTCAGCACGCTGATCTTCACCGGCACCCTCGTCGTGGCCGCCTTCGCGGCCGGAAAGCTGTCGGACAGGCTCAATCGCCGCAAGATCTTCGTGTGGAGCTCGACGGTTCTGTTCGCGATCGGCACGGTGTCGTTGATCCTCATCAAGGACGTGCCGTCGTTCTACGTCCTTGAGGCCTTGATGGGCATCGCCTACGGGATCTACGTCGGAGTCGACCTGGCTTTGGTCGTCGATGTGCTCCCGAACCCGGACGACTCCGGGAAGGACCTGGGCGTGTTCAACATCGCGAACGCCCTCCCCCAGACGATCGCTCCGATGGTCGGTGGCATCCTCGTGTACGTCGGCGACCCGACGGGTAACAACTACGCACTGTGGTTCTCCGTACTGGGCGTGGCCGCGTTGATCGGCGCTCTGGTGATCTTCCCGATCAAGAACGTCCGATAGGCGCAGCTCCGCGGGTGTGCGGGAGTGGCGGCCGCCCATGTCCGGGCTCGCCACCCCCGCTCGCCCGTCGGCGCCTGATGCCGCATCGCCTAGACTCCGACCGAGGCAGTTCTGTGTCAGGTTCACTGCCGCACGGATGACGGTTGTTGTGGAGGGCCAATGGTTCGCGGCTCATATGCCAAGGGCATTGCCAAGCGAGCGGAGATCCTCGAGGTCGCACTCGATGTGGTCGCCGAGATGGGATGCCGCAACGCGCCCAACGTCGAGATCGCCCGCCGGGTCGGACTGACCCAGGCAGGGCTCATGCACCACTTCGGCTCCCGCGAGGAGTTGTACATGGCCGTGCTCCGCGCTCGCGACGAGCGCGACACCGAGGCCCATTGGATCCGCGAGCCGAATTTCTCCGGCTTTCTCGGCGTGATCGAGCACAACACGACGGTTCCGGGGCTGGTGCAGCTGTACGTCGAGTTCTCCGCGGAGGCGAGCATCGGCAAGCACCCGGCGCACGAGTTCTTCGTCGAGCGCTATGAGTGGGTCCGGCAGTCGATGAAGCAAGCAGTGCGAGCGGCGCAGGAGAGCGGAGAATTCGGACCGAATGTCGATGCCGACATCGTCGCCGACCTCGTCGTCGCAACCGCAGACGGCCTGCAGCAGCAGTGGCTGCTCGATCGCTCGATCGACATGGTGGCGCGACTCCGGACGCTGTGGAACGGGATCGCTACCCTGTCGAAGCTCCCCCGCGAGGATTAGCCCGGCTCACCACCGAGTCGTCCCCATCAGCGCACGCCATAGGGCGCGCTGACGG
>NZ_NCKN01000111.1 GCF_002257455.1 Microbacterium sp. 13-71-7 | reverse complement strand
CCTGCTGGTGCGGATCGAGCAGCGGGGCCTCGTGGATGTGGAGAAGGTCCCGTCCGAGAAGGGGCCGCCGCGCAAGGTGTACTCGCTCAATACGCAGGGGCGGGATCAGCTCGCCGACTTCTGGAGGACCTGGAGCTTCCTCGCAGAGCACATCGAACAGCTCCGCCACACCGACAGCAGCAGCAAGACCGACACGAATGAAGGAGCCTGACATGGCCGCCAAGTGGATCGAAGCCCTCACCGGGTCCCTCGAGCAGAAGAAGCAGTACAAGCAGGACAAGGCCCGCATGGAGGCCCTTCCCGCCCCCTACGCGGAGGCCGCCATGGCGATGCACCGCTACCTCATGTACGCCGGCGGCATCACCGACGGCGACACCATGATCCGGATGTACACCGACATGGCCGACCTCTGGGAGCGCGCCGCCCTCGACCGCACCCCGGTGCGCGACATCGTCGGCGACGACCCGGTCGACTTCGCCGACACGTTCGCGAAGGCGTACGCCGGCCGCGAGTGGATCGACAAGGAGCGCAAGCGCTTCACGACGGCGATCGACGACGCCGCCCGAAAGGAGAACTGATCATGGCCACCCTCACCGCCCCCGCGATCCGCGTGAAGGGCGTCACCAAGGCCTTCAAGGACCTGCAGGTCCTGCGCGGCGTCGACTTCGAGGTCGAGCGGGGCAGCATCTTCGCCCTGCTCGGCTCGAACGGAGCAGGCAAGACCACGCTCGTGCGCATCCTGTCGACGCTGCTGAAGGCCGACGGCGGCGCCGCGACCGTCCAGGGCTTCGACGTCGCCTCGGCGCCGAACGACGTCCGCGACGCGATCAGCCTCACCGGCCAGTTCGCCGCGGTCGACGAGATCCTCACCGGACGCGAGAACCTCGTGCTCGTCGCGAAGCTCCGCCACCTCAAGGATCCGGGCGCCGTCGCCGACGATCTGCTCGCCCGGTTCTCGCTCACCGACGCCGGAGGGCGTCGCGCCGGCACCTACTCCGGCGGCATGCGGCGCCGGCTCGACATCGCGATGAGCCTGATCGGCAACCCGCCGGTGATCTTCCTCGACGAGCCGACCACGGGTCTCGACCCGCAGGCGCGGATCGAGGTCTGGGACACCGTCAAGGAGCTCGCGAACGGCGGCACGACCGTGCTGCTCACCACGCAGTACCTCGACGAGGCGGAGCAGCTGGCCGACCGGATCGCGATCCTGCACGAGGGCACCATCATCCAGAACGGCACGCTCGCCGAGCTCAAGCGGCTCCTGCCGCAGGCGAAGGTCGAGTACGTCGAGAAGCAGCCCAGCCTCGAGGAGGTCTTCCTCGCCCTGGTCGGACCGTCCGCGGCACCGGCCCCTGAGCCCGTCGAAGGGCCTGACACCAAGAAGGAGGCAGTGAAATGACCAGCCACGTCCTCAGCGACACCGGCACGCTCACCGGCCGTTCGCTCAAGCACATCCTGCGCAGCCCCGACACGATCATCACCACCGCGGTGACCCCGATCGCGCTCATGCTGCTGTTCGTCTACGTCCTCGGCGGGGCGATCCACACCGGATCCGACCAGTCGTACATCGACTACATGCTGCCGGGCATCCTGCTCATCACGATCGCGTCCGGCATCGCGTACACCTCGTACCGGCTGTTCCTCGATCTCCAGGGCGGGATCTTCGAGCGGTTCCAGTCCATGCCGATCGCCCGATCGAGCGTGCTCTGGGCGCATGTGCTCACCTCGCTCGTCGCGAACATCGTCTCGGTGGCGATCGTGATCGGCGTCGCGTTCGCGATGGGGTTCCGCACCGGAGCCTCGGTCGGCGCGTGGCTGGCCGTGGTCGGGATCCTGGTCCTGTTCACCCTGTCGCTCACCTGGCTCGCCGTGATCGCGGGCCTCAGCGCCAAGACCGTGGACGGCGCGAGCGCGTTCAGCTACCCGCTCATCTTCCTGCCGTTCATCAGCTCGGCGTTCGTGCCCACCTCCTCCATGCCGGGCCCGGTGGCCTGGTTCGCGGAGTACCAGCCCGTGACGTCGATCGTGAACACCATCCGCGCACTGTTCAACGGCCAGCCCGTGGGATCCAGCATCTGGATCGCCCTCGCCTGGATGGTCGGGATCCTCGTGGTCGCCTACGGCTTCGCGATCGCCATCTACAAGAAGAAGATCAGCTGAGCAGACTACGTATCCGTGCGTGGACAGACTCAGCAACCGGCTGATCCGAACCGGATCGAACCGCCTTCGGCGCCCCGTGCGCCCGGAGGCGGTTCGAGGCGGTTCGGGAAGGTTCGGCCCCGCGGCTCAGCCCAGCGGCTCCGCCGCCGTCTCGCGCGCCGCGCGGGATGAGGGTGACGAGGATCCGATCCGCCAGTACCCGCAGAAGCTGACCTGGCCCTTGTCGACGCCGCGCTCGCCGACGAGCAGCTTGCGCGCACCGGAGGCGAGCGCCTGCTCGCCGGCGGCATAGGCGTGGAACGGCGCCTCGGGCAGCGCCAGCTCCCGCAGCGCCGCGAGAGCGAGTGCGCCGGGCCGGTCGGACGATGCGCGCACGAACCACTGCACGTCGATGCCGTCGGGGTGCGGGAAGTCCAGTGCGTCGTCCGCGGAAGGGGCCTCCAGAAGCACGGATCCGGTCGCGTGCGCCGGCAGGGAGCCGCAGATCGAGGCGATCGCGGGCAGGGCCGTCTCATCGCCGACGAGCACGACCCGCTCCGTACCGCGCTCGGGATTGAACGTGAGCCCCTCGTCGATCACGAGCACGCGCTCGCCGGGGCGGCAGGTCTCGGCCCAGCGCGACGCCGGCCCCGCGGTGCCCTCGGCGGCGGATCCGTGCAGCACGAAGTCCACGTCGAGCTCGGCACCGGCGTCGGCCGTGGCAGGACGGAAGGTGCGCACGCTGTAGTTGCGCATCACCGGGCGCTCGCCGTCGGGGATCCGCAGGAATCTGAGGTACCCGAGCGTGTGGTTGGCCTTGGCCGGGACCCGGCTCAGCCCCTCCTCGCCACCCACCGGCAGGAACAGGCGGAACCACTGGTCGTAGCCCATGGGCGAGAATCGCTCGATCTCTCCGCCGCCGAACGTGATGCGCACCCAGTGCGGAGCGAGCCGCTCGGTCCGCAGCACCGTGAGCGGGACGAGCCCGGCCGAAGCCGGCTTGACCATCTTGCTGTACGCCATGGGGAGCCTTTCATCTCTGTTTCGAAGTGCGCAATTTGCCCCGAAATCGCAGGCGATGGAGCCATTTGCGCGCTTCGAATCCGGGTTAGGTCAGTATCAGGAGGATGCCCGCGGAGGCGGCGAGCATCAGGACCAGGAAGACGACGTCGCGGGCGCGGAAGGGGACCTCGTGCCGCTCGGTGCGGGTGGGGTGCGCGCCGAACGCGCGTGAGTCCATGGCCAGGGCAACGCGCTCGGCATGCCGGATCGCGCTCGCCAGCAGCGGCACGATGTAGCCCCAGCCGCGCGCGACGCGGGCGAACGGCCCGCGTCCGCCATGCGTGCCGCGCACGCGGTGCGCCGCACGGATCACGCTCAGCTCATAGCCGAAGCGCGGCACGAACCGGTAGGCCGCGAGCGCGGTGTAGCCGAAGCGGTACGGGATCCGCAGCTGCTGCACGCCCGCGCGCACGACGTCCGGTCCGGTCGTGGTGAGGCCGGAGATGAGCGAGAGCGCGAGGATCGCGGCCAGCCGCAACCCCGTCGCGAACCCGCTCTCCAGCGCGCCGGCGTGCAGCCCCCAGGTGCCGATCCGCAACGCGATCGGGGTCGACGCGACCTGCGCCGGATCCGTCCACAGCGCCATCGACACCCCCAGCACGACGACCCCCGCGGGGATCGCGAGCAGCAGCACAGCCCAGATCCGCGCGGTCGGCCTGGCGCCCGTCAGCAGCACGGCGTAGGCGAGCACGAGGAACGCGATCGGGGTCGCGAGGTCCCGCACGAACAGCAGCAGCACCATCGCGGGCAGCACCGCGCCGAGCTTGGCGAGCGGGTTCAGGTGATGCAGCCAGGCGCGCGCGGGCGCCGCCGTCTGCTCGGCGTACGGATCGCTCACGGTGCCGGCTCCGTCGCTTCGGATCCGGCGATCGTGCCGAGCCCGGATCCGGTGATCGCCTCGGATCCGGTGACGGCCTCGTCGCCGAGGAGTGGCCGCAGGTCCGGCGGGACCGCGAGATACGCCGCGGGGAGCGGGATCAGGGCATCGCGCACGAGGGTCGACGTGGCACCGGCGGCGACGATCCGCCCGTCCTCGACGAGCACGGTGCGGGACGCGTGCTGGACCACGAGGTCCATGTCGTGCGTCACGAGCACGATCGTCGTGCCCTCGGCCCTGAGCTCGCGGAACAGCGCGAGCAGCTCCTCGGTGCGCGCTCTGTCCTGACCGAATGTCGGCTCGTCGAGCACCAGGATCCGCGGGCGGGTGATCAGCGCGGTGCCGACCGACAGTCGCCGCTTCTCACCGCCGGACAGCAGGAACGGGTGCACCTCGGCCTTGCCGGTGAGTCCGAAGCGCGCGAGCATCGCGCCGACGCGTTCGTCGATCTCGGCCGGCGGGGTGCGCCGCAGCCGCAGGCCGTGCGCGAGTTCGTCGAACACGGTGTGCGCGATGAACTGGTGCTCCGGGTTCTGGAACACGAAGCCGATGTGGGCGGCGAGCGTTCGCGGCGAGGCGACGGCGGGATCGATCCCGTCGACCGAGATCCGGCCGCGCGGCGGCGTCACGACACCGGCCAGCGCCTGCACGAGCGTCGTCTTGCCGGCGCCGTTCCGGCCGATGATCGCGGTGATCGAGGCCGACTCGATATCGAGGTCGACCCCGCGCAGCACCACCTTCCGCCCGCGCCGCACCTCGAGCCCCCTGACGCTGATGACCGGCTCCGTCTCGGCTTTCGAAGTGCGCACCTGGCTGGATCCGGAGGTCGGATCGAGCGTTGTGCGCGCTTCGAAACGGGAGAACGCCGACCGGAGCTCGTCGGCCGTGAGGGGCAGCGGGGAGCCGGGGGCGCCGATCGGGATCCCGGCGGCACACAGCCGGCGCGCTGCGAGCGCGGCGGAGGGCAGCCACGCGCCGAGGGCGAGGATCTCCTCCGCGTGCTCGCGCAGGATCCGCCGGGCGGGCCCGTCGAATGCGATGCGTCCCAAGCCGTCCAGCACGATCGCCCTGGTCGCGATCTCCAGAGCGGCGTCGAGGTCGTGCTCGACCAGGATCAGGGCGCGCCCCTCGGATCCGGCGATGTCGGCGAGCGCGGCGTGGACATCGGCGGTGCCCTGCGGATCGAGGTTCGCGGTCGGCTCGTCGAGGATCAGGAGGGGGGATCCGGTGGCGAGCGCGGAGGCGATCGCGAGCCGCTGCTTGCCGCCGCCGGACAGCCGGTCCGGGTTCTCGGCGCGGCGTTCCCACAGCCCCATCCGCCGCAGGGCGGCTTCGGAGCGGGCGAGCACCTCCGCGACGGGGAAGCGCAGGTTCTCCAGGGCGAACGCCGCGTCGTCGAGCACGGATCCGGTGACGATCTGCGCATCCGGATCCTGGAACACCGTCGACACGGCGCTGGTCAGCGCGGCGATCGGCGTCGTGGCGACGTCGTGCCCGCACGCCTCGACGCTGCCTGACGCGTCTGCGTCGAGCGAGTGCGGGATGAGGCCGCTCAGCGCGAGCGCGAGCGTGGACTTGCCGGATCCGCTCGGCCCGAGCAGCAGCACGACCTCGCCCGCGTGCACCTCGAACGAGACGTCCCTGACGGCGGGATCGCTCGCGCCGCGATGCGTGATCGTGAGATCGCGCACGCGGAGGAGCGGGGCGGCGGGCATCGGGGTCCGTTCGGGGAGGGTTGCTTAGGCAAGCCTAACCTAGGGGCCGACGCGGGCCGAGCGCAGCCGGATCAGGCAGCCGGATCCCCGTCGCGGGCTCAGCGCGGCGCGACGCCCGCGCGACGCAGCGAGATGCCGATCCGCAGGCCGATCGCCGTCCAGAGGATCGGTCCGAGCACGGCGAGCGGGAGGTAGATGATCCGCGCCCACATCGGCAGCTTCGCCAGATCGACCGCGAAGAACACGACCACCGCGATGATCACGCCGATGATCGCGGCCGAGACGAAGAACCGCCACGCGCCCCAGGAGCGGTACCGGGTGAGGGCGGCGACGCCCTCCTGGATGAGGCCGAACAGCAGGGCGGTGCCGAGGAACCGGGGGAACCAGATCGGATTGAAGGCGCTGGCGACCAGGGCGGCGAGCACGTGCGTGAGCAGCGCGACGAGCGGCCGGCGCAGCACCTCCTGCGCGATGATGCCGGGCAGCACGTGCGAGCCCAGGACCAGCCCGTAGGCGAACGGCGCCCCCGCGATCACCGGGATCGTCACCCAGCCGGCGGCGGCGCCGAGGAGCCCTGTGGCGACTCCGATGGCGGCGCAGACGAGCAGGACGCGCGTGGGCAGCGGGGAGCGGACGGCGGGCACCCGTCCAGCGTACCGGCGGGGTCGGACGGCCCGGCCGGGAGTAACCCGGTCAGATCCTCCGGCGCCGCGGCATGAGGTGCACGGGTGGGATCGGCGGGGCGGGGATCCGCTCGTCGCCGTGACCGACGACGTGGCCGAAGCGGGCGGATCCCGCCTCCCAGTCCTCCCTCGCCTGCGCGATCTCCTCGTGGCTGCGGGCGGCGAAGTTCCACCACATCACCAGGTCCTGCTCGAAGGGCTCGCCGCCGAGGAGGAAGAGCAGCGCCCCGCCCTCGCTCGTCACCGTGACGGCCTCGCGGGAGTCGCCGAGGAACAGCACGTCATCGACCTCGAGCGAGGTCTCGGCGAGGTCGGATCCCGCGACGCGGGCGTCGCCCGTGACCAGCAGCAGCCCGTGCTCCCACGCGGGATCGAGCGGCAGGTCGACGGTCGTGCCCGGTTCGAGGCGGATCTCCGCGCCCACGATCGGCGTGTGGGCGGTCGCAGGGGATGCGACGCCCGCGTACGAGCCCATCACGACCGTGACGTCGGCGTCGGATCCGGTGTCGGCGGGAAGCGCGAGCCCGGGCAGCGACAGGTGCTGCTCGAAGCCGGGGGCTCCGGTCGCGGCGCCGTCCGGCAGCACCACCCAGAGCTGCAGGGCGTCGAGCGGGCCGGCCTCCTCGCCGACCGAGTACTCGGAGTGGGCGATGCCGTTCCCCGCGGTCATGAGGTTCAGCTGCCCGCGGCGCAGCACCACGTCGCTGTCGATCGTGTCGCGATGGCGTATCTCGCCGACGAGCGGCCAGGTCACCGTCTGCAGGCCGATGTGCGGATGCGGTTCCACGCGCATGCGCACCTCGGCCGGGCCGAACCGATCGAGGAAGCACCAGGCTCCGATCGTCGGCACGTCCTTGCTGGGCAGCACTCGCAGCACGTTCATCGCGCGCACGCCGCCGAGCGGCACCTCGCGCGCCTCGAGCACGACCGCGCGCGGTCCGTGCAGGCTCATGCCTGCTCCCCGGGCGCTGCGGGGAAGCGCACCTTCGCGCCGGGCACCTCGTGCGTGCGCAGGTACTTGTTGATGTAGGGGCAGTACGGCACGATCGTGTCGCCGGTCGCGACGGCGTCGGCGAGCGCGTCCGCGGCGAGCTTCGACGCGAGGCCCTGCCCCTGGAACGCCGGATCCACCTCGGTGTGGATGAACAGGATCATCCCGGGGCGGCGCTGGAACTCGGCGAACCCGGCGAGCGTCCCGTCGCTGGTGATCTCGTAGCGGGACTTCGCCTCGTTGAGGGTCACGGCGATCTCGGGCATGGCGCTCCTTCATGCGTGTCGTGCGGACTCGGATCCAACCTATGCCCGGGAGAGGGGTTCGAGGCGGGATCCGTGACCCGCGCCAGCTCTATTCCGCCCGCCGGGCCTGTGGACAGCGGCCTCGGGTGTCGGCTCCGCTCGTTACGCTGGAGGCATGCCCCAGAACGATCCGCGCGACCCCTATGCGGATCTGCCGTGGTCCGATGCGCCCCTCGACGACCCCTACGCCGACCTGCCGTTCGCGGAGGAGCCCTGGGAGGCGGCGCCCCCGCCCGAGGAGGGCGAGTGGGCCGGGTCCCCCGGGGCGGTTCCTCAGGGCAGCTTCCCCGTGCCGGTCGCCGCGGCCGCGCCGGCGCCGAGCAGGTACCCGACGCCGCTCGACGCCCTCACCGCGGTCTACGGCTACGACGCGTTCCGCGGAGACCAGGCCGCGATCATCGCGCAGGTCGTGGACGGCGGCGACGCGGTCGTGCTCATGCCCACCGGCGGCGGCAAGAGCCTCTGCTATCAGATCCCCGCGCTCGTGCGCGAGGGCACCGGTCTCGTGGTCAGCCCGCTCATCGCGCTCATGCACGACCAGGTCGACGCCCTGCGCGCCAACGGCGTGCGCGCCGCCTACCTGAACTCGACGCAGACCGCGGCCGACCGCGCCGAGGTCGAGCGCGCGTATCTCTCCGGCGACCTCGACCTCATCTACGTCGCGCCGGAGCGCCTCTCGAACGCGCAGACCCTCGGGCTCCTGCAGCGCGGATCCCTCAGCGTGATCGCGATCGACGAGGCGCACTGCGTGTCCCAGTGGGGGCACGACTTCCGCCCCGACTACCTCGCCCTCGGCGGCCTCGCCGAGCGCTTCCCCGGTGTGCCGCGGATCGCGCTCACCGCCACCGCCACCCGCGAGACGCACCGCGAGATCACCGAGCGGCTGCACCTGCCGCAGGCGAAGCACTTCGTCGCGAGCTTCGACCGGCCCAACATCCAGTACCGGATCGACCCCAAGGTCGATGTCCGCAAGCAACTGGTCTCGTTCATCCGGAGCCAGCCGGAAGGATCCGCGGGCATCGTCTACGCGCTCAGCCGCGCCTCGGTCGAGCAGACCGCCGCGTACCTCAGCGCACAGGGCTTCGACGCGATCCCGTACCACGCGGGCCTCGACGCCGGAACGCGCGCGGCGCATCAGTCCCGGTTCCTCCGCGAGGACGGCGTCATCGTCGTCGCCACGATCGCGTTCGGGATGGGCATCGACAAGCCGGACGTGCGCTTCGTCGCGCACGTCGACCTGCCGAAGTCGGTCGAGGGCTACTACCAGGAGACCGGTCGCGCGGGCCGCGACGGCGAGCCCTCGGTCGTATGGATGGCCTACGGCCTCGGCGACGTCGTGCAGCAGCGCCGCTTCATCCAGCAGGGCGACGGCGACCGCATGATCAAGCAGCGGCAGAACCAGCACCTCGACGCGATGCTCGCGCTGTGCGAGACGGTCGACTGCCGCCGCCAGAACCTGCTCGGCTACTTCGGTCAGTCCTCGGAGCCGTGCGGCAACTGCGACACCTGCCTCACCCCGCCGGACAGCTGGGACGGGCTGATCCCCGCGCAGAAGCTGCTCTCCACGATCGTGCGGCTGCAGCGCGAGCGCCGCCAGTCGTTCGGCGCCGGCCATCTCATCGACATCCTCCGCGGGGCGTCGACGGAGAAGATCCGCAAGTTCCGGCACGACGAGCTCGCCACCTACGGGATCGGATCCGACCTCACCGACGCGCAGTGGCGCTCGGTCGTGCGGCAGCTGCTGGCCCAGGGGCTGATGCAGCCGCAGGGTGAGTACGGCACCCTCGCGGTGAGCGACGCGGCCGCAGGCGTGCTCGCGGGCACGACCGCGGTGAAGCTGCGTCACGACGTGGTCACCCGCGCCGGATCCTCCGGAGGCGGGCGCTCGGCCAAGAGGAATGCCGCCGAAGCGCTCGCCGAGGGCGATCGCGGGCTCTTCGAGGCGCTGCGGGCGTGGCGGGCGCAGACCGCGCGCGAGCAGGGGGTGCCCGCGTACGTCGTGTTCGGCGACGCGACGCTGCGCGCCCTCGCCGAGCACCGCCCCGCGCGGGCGTCCGACCTGGTCGGCATCAGCGGCATCGGCGAGAAGAAGCGCGAGGCCTACGGCGAGGCCGTGCTCGAGGTCATCGCGGCCGAGGGCTGACCGGCTGAGCCGCTCAGGGGGCGTCCTGTGGAGAGCCGACAACCGCCCGGATCCTCGTCGGCCCGATCCGTTGGGGGATCCCCACAGCCGCCTTCGCTCCGCGTTGTTTCAGACCTACCATGAATGCGTCCCCGAAACCTCACGAGAGGATCCTCATGGTCGACGCCGCCCTTCGGACGAACACCGCGAACAGCACCCCGGACGACACCGCGACGCGCATCGACGTCGACGCGGTCGGCGACCTGCTGCTCGGCACCTGGGCGGACACCCGCCGCGAGGCGCGCGAGATGATCAAGGATCCGGCGTTCTGGCGCGACGACTCGCTCGGCAAGGACGAGCATCGCGAGCGCGTGCTGAGCCAGCTGCACCTGCTCGTGCAGAACCGCGCCGTGCACCGCGCGTTCCCGAAGCGCCTCGGCGGCGAGGAGAACAACGGCGCCAACATCGCCGGGTTCGAGGAGCTGGTGGTCGCCGACCCCAGCCTGCAGATCAAGTCGGGCGTGCAGTGGGGACTGTTCGGATCCGCCGTCCTGCAGCTCGGCACCGCAGAGCACCACGACAAGTGGCTCCCCGGCATCATGAGCCTGGAGATCCCCGGCGCCTTCGCGATGACGGAGATCGGCCACGGCTCCGACGTCGCCTCGATCGGCACCACGGCGACCTACGATCCCGCGACCGAGGAGTTCGTCATCAACACGCCGTTCCGGGCGGCGACCAAGGAGTACCTCGGCAACGCGGCGCTGCACGGCATCGCGGCGACCGTGTTCGCGCAGCTCATCACGAATGGCGTGAACCACGGCGTGCACTGCTTCTACGTGCCGCTGCGCGGCGAGGACGGCGTGGATCTTCCCGGGATCGGCCGTGAGGACGACGGCCTCAAGGGCGGGCTGAACGGCATCGACAACGGCCGGCTCAGCTTCGACCACGTGCGGATCCCGCGGACGAACCTGCTGAACCGCTACGGCGACGTCGCTCCCGACGGCACCTACTCGAGCGCGATCGACAGCCCCGGTCGCCGGTTCTTCACGATGCTCGGCACGCTCGTGCAGGGCCGCGTCTCGCTCGACGGCGCCGCGTCCTGGGCCTCCGCGCTCGGCCTCTACATCGCGATCACCTATGCCACGCAGCGCCGGCAGTTCAACGGCGCGAGCGGCGAGGAGACGACGCTGCTCGACTACGGCAAGCACCAGCGCCGCCTCCTGCCGCGCCTCGCGACGACCTACGCGCAGCTGTTCGCGCACGACGAGTTCCTGCGGAAGTTCGACGGCGTCTTCTCCGGCCGCACCGACACCCCGCAGGACCGCGAGGACCTGGAGACCCTGGCCGCCGCGCTCAAGCCGCTGTCGACGTGGCACGCCCTCGACACCCTCCAGGAGTGCCGCGAGGCGTGCGGCGGTGCGGGCTTCATGTTCGAGAACCGCTTCGTGGGTCTGCGCGCCGACCTCGACATCTACGTGACGTTCGAGGGTGACAACAACATCCTGCTGCAGCTCGTCGGCAAGCGCCTGCTCACCGACTACGCCAAGCAGTTCAAGGGCAAGGACGCGGCCGCGCTCGCGAAGTACGCCGTCGGGCAGACCGCGGGCCGGGTGTTCCACGGTGCGGGGCTGCGCCAGTTCGGGCAGGCCGTCGCGGATCTCGGATCCACGGCCCGCTCCGTCGAGAACGGCCTGCGGGCCGAGCAGCAGCACGAGCTGCTCACCGACCGTGTGCAGCAGATGGTGGCCGACATCGCCGGCCGACTGCGTGCCGCGGGCAAGGACAAGGTCCTCGGCGAGAAGCTGTTCAACGAGAACCAGGCCGAGCTCATCGAGGCGGCCCGCGCGCACGGCGAGCTGCTGCAGTGGGAGGCGTTCACCGATGCCCTCGGCCGCATCGAGGACGAGGACAGCAAGGCCGTGCTCACCTGGCTGCGCGACCTCTTCGGTCTGCAGCTCGTCGAGAAGCACCTCGCGTGGTACCTCATCAACGGTCGTCTCTCGGCGCAGCGCGCGGCCTCGGTCTCGCGCTACATCGACCGGCTCTGCGCGCGCCTGCGTCCGCACGCCCTCGACCTCGTGAACGCGTTCGGCTACGAACCGGAGCACGTGCGTGCGCCCCTCGCCTCCGGCGCGGAGCAGGTCCGCCAGGACGAGGCTCGCGCGTACTACGCCGACCTCAGGGCCTCGGGTGCGGCGCCCGTCGACGAGAAGGCCCTGAAGAAGGCCCGCCAGCTGTAGCGCGGGTTTCCCGCCGCGGGCCCGCTCGTCGCCGAGTGCACGGCTTGTTGCCGAGTGCACGGGAACGGCGCGTCAACAGGCTGTGCACTCGGCAGGATCCCGTGCGCTCGGCAAGGTCCGGTCGGTGGTCTCACATTCCGGCGACGCGCTCCGCGAGGTGGTCGGCGAGCGGGGTGTCGGTGGCGAGCACGACACGCACGGTCGCGCCGTCGTGGTCGCGGGCGCCCTGGCGCTGGCCGCGCAGGTCGAACACGGTCTGCCCGCGGCCGGGGCCGTCGGTCGTGTCGACCACGGCCGGCACGGCGGGGGCCATTGTCGGACGCACGTTGCCGACCGCGATCGCCGCGGCGAGCGGGTCGTGCAGGGCGCTGCAGCGGCGGCCGTAGGTCGCGCGGTAGAACTCCATGTAGAAGTCGAGCATCGCCGCGACGGCACGCGCCACGGGGGATCCGGAGGCGGCCAGCAGGTCGCGATGCGCCTCCTCGAACACGTTCTCCATGGTCACGTCGAGCGGCACGACGACGACCGGCCAGCCGGCGGCGAACACCGCGTCGGCGGCCTCGGGGTCGTTGCCGATGTTCGCCTCGGCGAGCGCCGTGATGTTGCCCGGGACGAGCGCCGCCCCGCCCATGAGCGTCACCCGCGCGATGCGGGAGGGGAGCGTCGGATCCTGCGCGAGTGCGGCGGCGAGGTTCGTGAGCGGGCCGACAGCGAGCACCTCCAGGGATCCGGCGTGCTCGTGCGAGAGGCGGATGAGCAGGTCGGCCGCGGTGCCGTCCTCGACCGCACGCGCGGGCTCGGGCAGCGCCACCCCGCCCACGCCGTCGTCGCCGTGCACGTGCGGCGCGCCGCCGTCGTAGGCGTGCGACAGGAAGTCGTGCCGCCCCACGGCGACGGGCACGTCGTCGCGCTCGGCGAGCGAGAGCAGACCCAGCGTGTTGCGCGCGGCCTGCGCCGCCGTGGTGTTGCCGCTGACCGTGCCGATCCCGTGGAGCGCGATCTCGGGCGACGCCAGCAGATACGCCAGGGCGAGCGAGTCGTCGATGCCGGTGTCGCAGTCGAAGTACAGCGGGGCGGGGGTGTCGGTCATCGGATTCTCCTCGGGATGCGGACGGGGTGCGCGGGGGCGGGGCGCCGGCGGACGTGCGGTCCGCCGGAAGGGGTCAGTCGGTCTTGGGCATGAGGAACAGGCTCGCCACCAGGGCGA
>NZ_NCKN01000110.1 GCF_002257455.1 Microbacterium sp. 13-71-7 | reverse complement strand
GCTCGTGCGATCGCGTGCAGCCTCGGGATCCGGTCGGCGGGCAGCCCGGGGAAGCCCTCGAGCCCGAGCAGCTGCTCGGGCAGCGGCAGGGCCGCCTCGGGTCGTCTGGCGAGCGCGAAGACGCGGCCGTGCTGCTCGGACAGGCGCCGTCGCAGCGCGATCGCCTGCCGCCGCGCGCGACGCGCCGACAGCACGGCCCACACCGCCGCCTCGTAGGGGCTGTAGAAGTTCGAGGGGCGGAAGCCCGGCGCGGCCTCGTGCACGCGGGCGAGGACCGGATCCGCCGCGCAGACCGCCGCCCAGGCATCGCCGTCGTGGTCGGCCGAGACGACGCGGGCCACCTGTGCGGCGATCGCGTCGAGATCGCCCTCACCGTGCACGGTCAGGGCGAGCGCGTCGTCCTGCTGGCGGACCTCGACGCCGACCTGGGAATCGAGCGCGTCGGTGCAGAACGCCAGCCGCATGACCCCGTCGAAGGCGGACTCGTCGCGATGGCCGAATCCCATGAGGGCGACCTCGCGGAGGTCGTAGGCCCCGGTGAGGGGCAGTGTCGTGGTGCGGGTGGCGGTGCTCATGCCGCCAGTCTGCGCCGGGGCACGGACATTTCCGCGGCAGCCGAGCGACCCGCGACCGACGCCGTCAGGGCAGCGACAGCGCGGCGACCGCGGCGGGGCCGGCGAACGCGTCGATGGCGGCGATCCGCGCGCCGTCCACGTCGAACGCCATGACCGAGACGGCACGCGCGCCCACCAGGACGACGACGCCGGGGAGGCCGTCGACGAGCACGGGCCGGAGCACCGCGTCGGGGATCGCGAACATGAGCGCCTGCCCGGCGACGGCGGCGCCGCCGCGGACGAGCGCGGTCGCCGACAGCCCCTGCTCGATACGCAGCTCGACCTCGGGGGACAGGAGCGACACGAGTCTGTCGAAGTCGCCCGCGCGGGCGGCCGCGAAGAACGCATCGACGACCGGGCGCCGTTCGCGGGCGGCCCTGGCGCCGGCGACATCCGCCGAACTCACCCGTCGGCGCGCGCGGCTGGCCAGCTGCCGCACCGCCTCGGGGGAGCGCTCGAGCAGATCGGCGATCTGCTCGAAGGGCCCGTCGAACGAGTCGTGCAGCACGAACGCCACGCGCTCGGCAGGGGAGAGGCGCTCGTGCACCACCGTGAGCGCGGCGCCGACGGCCTCGGCCTGCTGCGCCTGCTCCAGGGGATCCGGCGCGCGCACCTCCGCCTCGATGACCGGCCCCGTCCCGTCGTCGTCGAGCGGGATCTCGCCCCGCGAGGCGCGGGAGCGCAGGACGTTCAGGCAGGCGCGGGAGGCGATCGTGGTCAGCCAGCCGCCGAAGTTCTGCACGTCCTCGGCGCCGGCTGCGGACACCCGCAGCCACACGTCCTGCACGACGTCGTCCGCCTCGGCGGTGGATCCGAGCATGCGCTGGGCGAGCCGGCGCAGCCGCGGTCGATGCTCCTCGAAGCGCGCGGCGAGAGAATCCTCGTCCGTCATGTCACATCTCCTCGGGCTCGCGTGTCATCAGAGTGACCGCCCGGATCGGGCGACGTCTGACGAGAAGAACGGGAAGAGTCTGACATGACCATCGACCAGACCATCGACACCACGGCCGCCGTCGCGATCAAGGCGCGGATGCCGCACCCCGCGTTCCTGCTGGAGGGCGGCTTCGACGCGATCTCCGGGCTGAGCGCGGTGGCGGCCTCGACCGATCTGCCGCAGGAACTGCTGCACATGGTCCACCTGCGGGCCAGCCAGATCAACGGCTGCAGCTGGTGCACGATCGAGCACTCCAAGGAGATGCGCGCGGACGGAGCGGGAGATGAGCGGGTGTTCGGCGTCGCGGCCTGGCGCGAGGCCCGTTCTTCACCGCGAGGGAGCGCGCGGCGCTGGCGCTCACCGAGGCCCTCACCCGCATCGCGGACAGGGTCGACCCCGTGCC
Organism: Microbacterium sp. 13-71-7; assembly: GCF_002257455.1. Lineage (GTDB taxonomy): Bacteria > Actinomycetota > Actinomycetes > Actinomycetales > Microbacteriaceae > Microbacterium. The sequence continues at coordinate 11,431 of NZ_NCKN01000110.1, read as the reverse complement.
CGACGAGCTCTGGGACGAGGTGTCGGCGCAGTTCGACCGGCGCCAGCTGTCCGCCCTGATCCTGGCGATCAGCGCGATCAACGTGTGGAACCGCATCAACGTCGCGATCCGCCAACCGGCCGGACAGCGCTGACGTCCGCAGGATCCGCGGCCTTCGGCGAGGCGTCAGGGCTGCGGATCCTCGGCGTCGTACGCCCGGAAGTGCGGGCTGAGTCGTACGAACAGCGCGACGAGGGCGATCACGAGCAGACCGCCCAGCAGAGGCGGGAACCAGAGCGCGGTGAGTGAGGCCAGCACCCCGGCGTAGAGGGCGCCGAGACGCGGTCCGCCTGCGACCACGATGATGAACACGCCCTGCAGGCGACCGCGCATCGTGTCGGGGACCGCGGCCTGCATCATGGTGTTGCGATAGATCGAGCTGACGTTGTCGGCCGCGCCCGAGAACGCCAGGGCGATGCAGGCGCGCACGATCAGCAGCACGTTCGGCGAGGACGCGGTGGCGTGTCCGGCGGGGAGCATCGCACCCACCACCAGGACGACGCCGAACAGGGCGATCATCGTGCCGTAGGCCTGCACGGCCCTGGCGATGCCGCGGCCGTGCCAGCGGTAGTGCACGATGCGTCCCGAGAACAGGCTCGAGAGGAACGTCCCGACGGCGACGGCCGCCGTCAGCAGGCCCGTGGTCACCGCGCCGCCGCCCAGGATCACGGTGCCGAGCGCGGGGAAGAGCGCGAGGGGCTGGCCGAACGTCATGGCGCAGATGTCCAGGACGTACTGCATCCGGATGTTGCCGGCGCGGCGCAGGAAGCGCCAGCCGTCGACGAGGGAGGCGAGGCCAGGGCGCACGATCTCGCCCTCCGGCAGCAGCTTCGGCAGCGTCCACAGTCCGAGGAACATCGACAGCATGAGGATCACGTCGATCGTGTACGTCCAGCCGTAGCCCGTGAGCGCCACGAGAAGCCCGGCGAGGGCCGGGCCCGCCATGACCGTCATGCCGAAGGCCACGCCGTTCAGCGCCGAAGCGGGGGCGAGCATGTCCCGGGAGAGGAGCCGGGGGACGATCGCGGTGCGCGTGGCCATTCCGACCGAGTTCGCCGCGGCGATGATCATGCTCAGCGCGTAGAGCCACCAGATGGTCTCCGCGTGCGTCCAGGTGAGCGTCGCGAGCAGCGCGGTCGCGGCGAAGGTGATGATCGCGGCGATGAGCGCGACCCGCCGGCGGTCGAAGGCGTCGGCGAGCATCCCGCCGTACAGGCCGGCCAGGATCATCGGCACGAGTCCCGCCACGGCGATCATGGAGACGGCGAAGGTGCTCTGGGTGAGCGCGAACACGTGCAGCATGACGGTCACGACCGTGAGCTGACCGCCGATGCCGCTGAGCGTGGATCCGATCCACATTCGGGCGAACGCCGGGCTCTGCCGGAACGGGCTCAGGTCGATCAGATGACTCACCCGTCGAGCGTATCGGCGCTCCGAGGGGCGGGGATCCGGCCCGGCGCACGGGGATGCGCGGTGCTGATAGACTTGTGCGGTTGCCGTTCGATCGGCCGCGGATAAAGAGAGCCCACGCATTCGGCGTCGGGCACCGCGCAGCAAAGAGGAAGGGGATCACCTATGGCACTGGAAGCAGACGTCAAGAAGGCGATCATCGAAGAGTACGCGACGCACCCCGGTGACACCGGATCCCCCGAGGTGCAGGTTGCAATGCTGACGCAGCGCATCAAGGACCTCACCGAGCACCTCAAGGAGCACAAGCACGACCACCACTCGCGTCGTGGCCTGTTCCTGCTCGTCGGTCAGCGCCGTCGTCTGCTCGGCTACCTCCAGGACGTCGACATCAACCGTTACCGGTCGTTGATCGAGCGTCTCGGACTGCGCCGCTAAGCAGCCAGCGTTCAATCGCGCAAAACGTTCTTGCGAGGCCCGTCCCACGGTGTGGGGCGGGCCTCGATCTTTGTCCGGGGGGGCTGGGCGCGGCCCGGATCCCCGCGAGAAACCACATCCCGCGTGAGACACCACGTCAGGCACGGTGTCTCACGCAGGAAGTGGTTTCTCGCGGCCGGCATTGATCCCCGATCGACTTTCCTGTAGGAAAGTCAAAGGAGCTTTCCTGCAGGAAAGCGAACCGACGATTCGGGGGGATCGATGGAGCAGCAGTCCATGCGGGGCGCGGAGCCCCTGGAGCAGCCGGACGCGGCCACCGCGCGGGCGTACCTGGACGTGCTGCCGGGCGTCCGGCAGCGTGCCGAGGACGTGCTGGATCCGCGGCGGCTCGGGCGCCTGTACATCGTCGAGGGAATCGCTTCCGCGCTGTTCATCGGCACCTACTTCCTCGCTGGGGGCCTGCATCGGCAGAGCCCCGATGCGCCCGTCGCGCCGATGACCGCGCTCGCCGTCTTCCTCATCTGGTCGTTCCTGGCTCGCTCCGTCCGGGAACGGTACGGGGCGCGCCGTGTGCTGCGGGGCGCACGCGCCGCGGTGTACTACGGCCTCGTGTTCGCGGGCGCCGCGTTCGGTCTCGGGCTCGTGCTGCTCGATGGGCTCACCGGGGCGTTCTCATGGTTCTGGCTTCCCGTGCCGTCACTGCTCTTCCTCGCCGGCGGCCTGTCGGTCGGCCTGTCTCTGCAGTACGAGGGGCGGGACGCCCCTCCCCGTCCCGCCCCGGCACCTGCTCCGTTCACCCGCACCGCTCGGGTCGGAACCATGGCGGTGGGTGCGTGCCTCGCGATCAGCGTCGCCCTCAGCGGGGCTGCGGCCGTTCCGGGATGGGGATCCGCCGTCAGCTCACTCGGGATGTGCGGGGTCATGATCCTCTTCGTCATCGCCCTGCTCACGCGATGGTGCGCGGATCTGGGCGAGACCTGGCGGATCCCGCAGTGGAGCATGTTCGGCTTCGGTGCGTGCGCCGTCGCCGCGATGGTGCTCCTCGTGAGCACCGGTCCCCGGATCGCCCTCGTGACAGGGCTCGCACTCGGCGCCGTCGTCCTGGTCCTGGCGGCGATCGTCAGCCTGCTGCCGGAGCGCGGCGATGACTGAGGACCGCCGCATCGACGACGCCGACGGGGCGCGGGGACAGGGCGCGGCGCAGGCCGCGCTCGACGCGCTGCCCGGCATCGAGGGGCGACGCGAAGAGGTGATCGACCGTCGCAGGCTCGGCCGGATCCTCTTCTTCGACGCGATCGTGCCGACGGGCGCCTTCGTCTCGTGGTTCCTCGCGCAGCTCTTGCGGGATCCCTCGGTGAGCGCACGGTCGCTGCCCACCCTGGCATTGCTCGTGGTCGTGCTGCTGTGGAGTCGGCTCGAGCGGGGGCTCCGCGAGCGCTATCGCGCGGCCCAGGCGCTTCGAGGCGCGGCGCGTCTCGTGCATCAGCTGCTGACCGGTGCGGCCGCTGCGGCTTTCGTGCTGGCGCTCGTGATCACCTTCCTGCGTGGCGACCCTCCGGCGGCTCTCGTCGCGTTCGGAGGACTCCTCGGTCTCGGGGCCGGGCTGTGGGCGTGGGGCGCGATGCGCCGGGGCGCCCGTGACGCGGCCCCCGTCCCCGTCGCTGAGCATGCCGAGATGAACACCGCCGTGAGGATCACCACGGGCTGCTTCGGAGTGGGGCTCGCGCTGATCGCCGCGGTGAATCCCTTGTTCGCCGCAGGCGGGGGCTACCAAGGGCTGTCCGTGGTCGCCGCGCTGCTCGCGGTGGCGATCGCCGCACTCGGGCGCTTCCTGAATGCGGTGCCGGCGATCGGCGCTGCGTGGCGCACCCCTCAGTGGACGGCGTTCGCGATCTCCGTGGTGATCACCTGCGTCGCACCGATTCCCGCATTCGCGCATCCCCCGCTCGGCGGCCTGATCGGCGCCGTCGCAGCGGGGGCGATCCTGGCGTTCTTCGTGGTCGCAGCGCTCTGGCCGGCCGGTCCCGATGGCTGAGCCGCACCCGCGCATGCGCCTGGACGACACCTTCGCGGGCGCGATCCGCTTCTCGATGATGGCGGCCCTGCGCGACGGCGTGGAGATGGACTTCGCGACGCTCGCGCACGTGCTGCAGGCGAACGATTCCGCGGTGAGCAAGGCGATCGCCGCGCTGTCCGAGGCCGGCTACGTCGTCAGCCGGAAGGGCCAGGTCGGCACTCGTCCGCGCACCTGGGTGCGCGCCACAGCACCTGGCGCGCGGGCGTTCGAAGCGCACGTGCAGGCGCTGAGGGACATCGTGGCCGGAGGCGGATCGGAGATCTGAGCCGCGAGTCTTCAACGAGTGACTGCGCGAGAAACCACATCCTGCGTGAGGCACCACGTCAGGCGCGGGGTCTCACGCAGGAAGTGGTTTCTCGCGGCGGCAGCCCGCCGGCGACTCAGACGGAGGCGCTGACCAGATCCGCGTGATGGATCGCCGCGACGTCGGGGTGTGCGCGCAGACGCGACTTCAGGGCGTTCTCGCCGTAGAGGGCGTGGATCGGGTTCGAGGGGTCCTTCGTGACGCCGCGTGCCTGCGCAGCCAGATCCGCCGGCAGGTCGATGAGCGGCAGACGCGCATCGAGCGCCGGGTTGAAGAAGAACGGGATCGAGATCCGCTCGTCCGGCGCCTGCGGGGAGACCACCCGGTGGTTGGTCGCCTTGAGGTAGCCGTCGGTCGCGTATTCGAGCAGCTCGCCGATGTTGACGACGAAGGCGCCGTCGACCGGGGGAGCGTCGACCCAGGATCCATCGCGCTCCACCTGCAGGCCGCCCTTGCCGGGCTCGACCCAGAGCAGGGTCAGCACGCCGGAGTCCTTGTGGGCGCCGACCCCCTGCTGCGGCTCGGGCTCGTGGGTGCCGGGATAGCGGACGATCTTGATCAGGGTCGACGGGTCGCCGAAGTTCTGCTCGAAGTAGGTCTCCTCGGCGCCGAGCGCGAGCGCCCATGCCCGCAGCAGCTTGCGGGCCACGCCGGAGAGCTGGGCGTGCCACTCGGCCACGACCTCGCGCAGCTCGGGCTGGGCGTCGGGCCAGAGGTTCGGCCCGATCAGGCGGTTGTACGCCTCCCCGCCCGCGACGGCCTCGCGCTCCGGCCCGATGTCGATCTGCTCGCGCCAGTCCACCGCGCCCTGGGTGCGCTCGCCGCCGATGCGGGTGTAGCCGCGGAAATGCGGGCTCTTGACGTTCTCGATCGCGAGCTTGTCGTCCTCGGGCAGCGCGAAGAAGTCCTTCGCCGCCTGGTGCAGGCGGCGTTCGAGCTCCGGTGTGACGCCGGTGCCGGTGAGGTAGAAGAAGCCGACGTCATGGGTGGCGGCGCGCAGATCGTCGCGGAATGCGGCGGCGGCCTCCGGGCCTGCGTCGAGCTGGGACAGGTCAAGGATCGGGAGGTTCAGTTCGGCCATGAGGCGAGGCTAGGCCGGGCGCCGCAGGGGTCGGCCGTTTGTTGCCGAGGATTACTTCGGCGGATCCGCCCGCCTGGTCCGCGTCGGGCGGGCGGGGGAGCGGATGCTAGAGTCTGTGAGGTAAGGGATGCCTTACCTCACAAACTCTCCAGGGAACAGCTTCTCGTGCTCGCCACTTTCCTCATCGGCCTCCGTGAAGGCCTCGAAGCCGCGCTCGTCGTCGGCATCCTCGTCGCCTACCTGAAGCGGCTCGATCGCAAGGACGTCCTGCCGCGGCTGTGGACCGGCGTCGGCGCCGCCGTCCTGCTGGCTCTCGTGATCGGCGCCGTGCTGACCTTCGGCGCCTACGCCCTCACCTTCCAGGGGCAGGAGATCATCGGCGGCACGCTGTCCCTCGTGACGGTCGGCATGGTCACCTGGATGATCTTCTGGATGCGCAAGGCCGGACGCACCATGAAGGCCACGCTGCAGGGCGGCGTCGACCGCGCGCTCGAGGCCGGCACCGTCTGGGCGCTCGTGCTGGTCGGCTTCGTCTCGGTCGCCCGCGAGGGCGTCGAGACCACGCTCCTGCTCTGGTCGATGGTGCAGTCCTTCGGCGACGCGCCCTCGGCGATCCTCGGCGCCGCACTCGGCCTGGTGGTCGCCGTGCTCGCCGGATGGCTGCTCGCCCGCGGCGCCGTCAGGCTCGACCTCTCCCGCTTCTTCACCTGGACGGGCGGCTTCCTCGTCGTCATCGCGGCCGGCGTGCTCGCATACGCGCTCAGCGACCTGCAGGAGGCCGGGGTCGTGCCGGGGCCCTTCACCGCGGCCGCGCCGCTCGACGCCGCCGGATCCGTGCTGGTCGGCTGGGGCGGCCTGCCGTTCGGCTGGGCGTTCGACGTCACCGCGGTGATCCGTCCGGACAGCGCTCTCGCCGTGCTGCTGCAGGCCACGGTCGGCTTCATGCCCCGGATGAGCTGGCTCCAGGTGATCGCGTGGGTGCTGTACATCGCGATCGTCGGCACGCTGTTCGTGCGCGGGCTGCGCCGCCCGGCGCCGCGCCCGACGTCCTCCTCCGTTCCCGCTTCCTCGTCCTCCGCGATGCCCGTCACGACCGAGTCGGCGGCCACCCGTGCCGCGTCGACCGCCTCGCCCACTCCTGAAGGAGCCTCATGACCATCGCCCGCCGACCGATCGCCGTCCTCGGCGCCGTCGCCGCCCTCGGCCTCGCCCTCACAGGGTGCGTCGCCAAGTCCGACGTCTCCGCCGCCGGACGTCTGACCGTCTCGTCCACGGCCGATGCGTGCACCGTGTCCGCCGGCACCGCGACGAGCGGCACGCTCGCCTTCGACGTGAGCAACAAGGGTGACGACGTGACCGAGTTCTACCTGCTTGCCGAGGACGGCGTGCGCATCGTCGGCGAGGTGGAGAACGTGGCGCCCGGCGCCTCGCGCACCCTCACCGTGGTGGCGCAGCCGGGCAAGTACTTCACCGTGTGCAAGCCGGGGATGCTCGGCGCCGGCGTCGGCAAGACCGCGTTCAGCGTCAGCGGCGAGAAGGTCGCGGAGACCGGAGGCGACGCGGCGCAGAAGCAGAAGGCCCTCACGCAGTACGCCTCGTACGTGAAGGACCAGGTCGACCAGCTGCTCCCGGCCGCGAAGACCTTCGCGGACGCCTACCGCGGCGGCGACGACGCGGCCGCCAAGGCCCGGTTCTCGACCGTGCGCGCGTACTACGAGCGCATCGAGCCCATCGCGGAGCAGCTGGGCACGCTCGACCCGCGCCTGGACTTCCGCGAACTCGACGCCAAGGCCGAGGGCATCGACTGGACCGGCTTCCACCGCATCGAGAAGGACCTGTGGGCCCCGGCCGCCGGTGCGATGAACTCGGACGGCGCCACCCCGGCGAACCTGGACTGGGCGCCGTCGACGCCCGCCGAGCGCGCGACCTTCGCGGACAAGCTCCTCGCCGACCTTCAGGAGCTGTACGACCACGTCCACTCCGACACCTTCGTGAAGGACCTCGAGTCCAAGGGCATCGCGGGGATCTCCAACGGATCCATCTCGCTCCTCGACGAGGTCGCCAACGGCAAGATCACGGGCGAGGAGGACTGGTGGTCCGGCACGGACCTCTCCGATTTCGCGGCGAACGTCGAGGGATCCAAGATGGCCTTCTCCGTCGTGCGCGAATTCGGCGAGAGCAAGGGCGCCGAGGGCAAGAAGCTCGTGGAGCAGATCGATCGCGGCTTCTCCGCGCTGGAGGCCGAGCTCGCGGTGCACGGTTCGCTGAAGGACGGCTTCTCGCCGTACTCCACGGTCACCGAGACCCAGAAGCGCGATCTCACCGACCTGCTGAACGCGCTCGCCGAGCCGCTCTCGAAGCTCACCAGCACGATCCTCGGCTGACATGACGGTCCCTGAGCCCGCAGAAGGATCCGAGCGGCCCGCCGACGCGGCACCGGAAGGGTCGTCGACCGCCGATGCGCGCACCGGCATCAGCCGGCGCGGCCTGATCGGCTGGGCGCTCGGCAGCGGTGTCGCCGGCATCGCCGTCGGAGCCGGAGGCGCGTCCGCCGTCGCCGCGACCGGGATACTCGGCGGATCCGCTCCCGCGGACGAGTACGCCTTCGAAGGCGCCCACCAGGCCGGGATCACCACGCGCGTGCAGGAGCACCTGCACTTCGCGAGCTTCGACATGATGCCGCGTGCGAGCCGCGAAGACCTCGTCTCGCTCCTGCAGGACTGGAGCTACGCGGCGTCCCGGCTGACGAAGGGGCTGGACGTCAGCGCCTCGGGCGCGGTCGGGGGATCTCCTGAGGCGCCGCCGGACGACACCGGAGAGGCGCAGGGGCTCACGGCCGCGGGCCTCACGATCACCTTCGGGCTCGGTCCGTCGCTCTTCCTCGCGGAGGGCGACCGGTTCGGGATCGCGGACCGGCGGCCGTCCGTGCTCGCCGATCTGCCGGCGTTCGTCGGCGATGCCCTCGAGGCCGGCTACACGGGCGGCGACCTCTGCATCCAGGCCTGCGCCGACGACCCGCAGGTCGCGGTGCACGCGGTGCGCAACCTCAGCCGGATCGCATTCGGCCGCGCGCGGCTGCGCTGGTCGCAGCTCGGGTTCGGGCGCACCTCGCGCACCGCCGCCGACCAGCAGACCCCGCGCAACCTCTTCGGCTACAAGGACGGCACGGCGAACATCCTGGCCGACGACGCCCAGGCTCTCGCCGAGCACGTCTGGGTGGGGGAGAAGGACGAGCCAGCGTGGATGGCCGGCGGCTCGTACCTCGTCGCGCGCAAGATCGCGATGCTCGTCGAGACCTGGGACCGGCTGCGCCTCGCCGAGCAGGATCGCACCATCGGCCGCGCGAAGGGTAGCGGCTCGCCCCTCTCCGGCGGCGGAGAGATGACGGAGCCGGTGTTCTCCGGCTCGGCGATCGACGAGCACTCGCACGTGCGCCTCGCGCACCCGACGGTCAACGAGGGCATTCGCATCCTGCGCCGCGGCTACAACTACGTCGACGGCAACAACGAGCTGGGCCGCCTCGACGCGGGCCTGTTCTTCCTGTCGTACCAGCGCTCGCCGGAGCAGTTCGTCACTCTGCAGAAGAGGCTGTCGACCGACCTCATGAGCGAGTACATCAGGCACATCGGATCCGGCATCTGGGCGATCCCGCCCGGCGCGCGGCAGGGCTCGTACGTCGGCGCGGCGCTCTTCGCCTGACCCGCGGGCGGTGAACCCGGCCTACGGCGGCCGACCGTCGAGGAACGCCCGTCCCTGCGGGGGCGGGCGTTCGGTGTCTGCGGATCCCCCTGGCCGATGTCGAGGATCGCGGGAATACTTCTGGGAGAAGCACGTTTCATCAGATACATTCAAGTGAATAGAAATCTGAAGGAGACAGCAGTGAGCGAGTCGAGCACCTGGTCGGGCATGCAGTTCGGCCTCATGTCGGTCAGCGACATCACCCGCAACCCGGTCACGGGGGAGACCCCGAGCGAGCGGGAGCGGATCCAGAACACCCTCACGATCGCGAAGCACGCGGAAGAGGTCGGCCTCGACGTCTTCGCGATCGGGGAGCATCACAACCCGCCGTTCTGGTCGTCCAGCCCGACGACGTTCCTCGCCGCGCTCGCCGCGCAGACCGAGCGCCTGATCGTCTCGACCTCCACGACGCTCATCACTACGAACGACCCGGTGAAGATCGCCGAGGACTACGCGATGCTGCAGCACGTGTCCGGCGGCCGCATGGACCTCATGATGGGCCGCGGCAACACCGGCCCCGTCTACCCGTGGTTCGGCAAGGACATCCGTCAGGGCCTGCCGCTCGCGATCGAGAACTACGCGCTGCTGCACGAGCTGTGGACGAACGACGTCGTCGACTGGGAGGGCAAGTTCCGCACCTCGCTCCAGGGCTTCACCTCGACCCCGCGCCCCCTCGACGGCATCGCGCCCTTCGTGTGGCACGGCTCCATCCGCACGCCCGAGATCGCCGAGCAGGCTGCCTACTACGGAGACGGATTCTTCGCGAACAACATCTTCTGGCCGAAGGAGCACTACCAGCGTCTGATCGAGCTGTACCGGCAGCGCTTCGCGCACTACGGGCACGGCACGGCGGAGCAGGCGATCGTGGGCCTCGGCGGTCAGGCGTTCATCCGCCCGAACTCGCAGGACGCGGTGAACGAGTTCCGTCCGTACTTCGACAACGCCCCGGTCTACGGCCATGGCCCGTCGATGGAGGACTTCACGGAGATGACGCCGCTCACGGTCGGATCCCCGCAGCAGGTCATCGACCGCTACGCCGCGATGCGCGACCACTACGGCGACTACCAGCGCCAGCTGTTCCTCATGGACCACGCCGGCCTGCCGCTGAAGACCGTGCTCGAGCAGATCGACCTGCTCGGCGGCGAGGTCGTGCCGGTGCTCCGCAAGGAGCTCGCGCAGAACCGTCCCGACACCGTGCCGGACGCGCCGACCCACGCCGCGCGCGTCAAGGCAGTGTACGGCGACGGACCGTCGCGCGAGGCGCGCCCTGGCGCGAACCGCGGCGACAACCTCACCGCGGGCTCGCCCTACCAGGACGGCGGCGCGGTTCCGGCCGCGGCCGGCTCGTCGTTCGGCGCTGCGGCCACGAAGGGGGCGAACTGAGATGGGCGCCCGTCGCATCGCGGTGATCTCCGCGGGGCTCAGCAACCCGTCCTCCACGCGCATGCTCGCCGACCGCCTCGCGGCGGAGACCGCGCACCGGCTCACCGAGCTCGGCTCCGAGGTCAGCGTCGACGTGATCGAGCTGCGCGACCTCGCGCACGACATCACCAACAACCTGCTCACGGGGTTCGCGCCGCCGGCGCTGGACTCGGCGATCAACACGGTGGTCTCCGCCGACGGCCTGATCGCCGTCACGCCGATCTTCTCCACGAGCTACTCCGGCCTGTTCAAGTCGTTCATCGACGTGCTCGACCCGGACGCGCTCACGGGCAAGCCCGTCCTGATCGGCGCGAACGCCGGCACCGCGCGGCACTCGCTCGCGATCGACTACGCGATCCGGCCGCTGTTCACCTACCTGCACGCGGAGCCCGTCCCCACGGGCGTCTTCGCGGCGTCGAGCGACTGGGGGGCGAACGCCGACGAGGTGGCTCCGCTCAGCACGAGGGTCGAGCGCGGAGCGCGGGAGCTCGCCGAGGCGATGGCCCGGCGCGAGCCCGCGGCCGACAAGGACCCCTTCGACCCGGGCAACTACCTCGGCGAAGGACGCTCGTTCGGGCACCTGCTGGGCGGCCTCGCGGGGGAGTAGACAGGACGCGCGCATCAGGGGCGTGACGTCGCCGGGAATGTCCGTGGGGCATCCTATGGTGGCGTCATGCCCCTTCTCTCTGCATTCGACGCCCTCGACCGCACGCTCGACGGAACCCTTCTGCTGCCCTCCGACGACGGCTTCGACGCCGCCCGCCGCCCGTGGAACCTCGCGATCGACCAGCTCCCCGCCGCGGTCGCGGCGCCCGCCGGTCTCGACGATCTGCGCCTGATCCTGTCGGCCGCGCGCGAGGCCGGAACGCCGGTCGCCGTGCAGCCGAGCGGCCACGGCGCCTCCGGCGACCTGGCCGGGGCCGTG
>NZ_NCKN01000109.1 GCF_002257455.1 Microbacterium sp. 13-71-7 | reverse complement strand
GTTGTCGGTGCTCGCCGGCAGCAGGTACGGGACGACGAGACCGTCGGGATCCTCCGTCGCGATCGCGTCTTGGAGCACCTCCAGCAGCGGGGAGTCGATCGGCGACTCGATCGCGGGCACCGGACGCCCCCAGGAGAGGTCCACGTCCCCGCCGACGAGGTCGGCCAGCTCCTGCTGCAGAGCGGCATCCGCTCCCGGCAGCGCGCGGATGTCCAGACGCGCCGTGGCCTCGGCGGGGATCACGTTGGTCTTGCCGCCGGCGCTGAGCACCGTCGGCGAGATCGTGTTGCGCGCGGAGGCCGTCACGATCGAGGAGACGAATCCGAGCCCGGCGAGCTCCCGGTCGAGACCGTCATCCGTGAAGCGGATCCCGCGGTGCTCACCGAACACCTCCAGGAACCGTTTCAGCCCGGGGGTCGCCACGACGGGGAAGCGGTGCGCCCCCACGGCCGCAACGGCACGCGACAGACGGACCACCGCGTTGTCCGACGTCGGGCGGGATCCGTGGGCGGCGTGTCCGCGCGCCGTGAGGGTGGCCCAGGTGACGCCCTTCTCGGCCGTGGCCACCAGGTACGCCCGCCGTTCGTCGGTGAGCGGGATGGAGAACCCGCCGACCTCGCTGATCGCCTCCGTGGCGCCGGAGAAGAGCTCCGGCCGGTGGCGCACGATCCACCGTGCTCCCCACACGCCGCCTGCCTCCTCGTCCGCGAAGAACGCGAAGATGAGATCGCGCCGGGGCACGACGCCCGCTCTGCGGTACGACCGGGCGAGGGCGAGGATCGTCCCGGCGTAGTTCTTCATGTCCACGGCCCCGCGACCGTAGAGGATGCCGTCGTGGATCTCCGCGCCGAACGGCGGATGGGTCCAGTCCGCCTCCACCACCGGCACCACATCGAGGTGCGCGTGCACCACCAGCGCCCCGGCGTCCGGATCCGCTCCGGCCAGCCGCGCGACGACGCTCGCACGGCCGGGACGCGGCTCGACGAGGTCGACCCGATAGCCGACCTCCTCGAGCTTCTGCTTCACGAAGAGCGCCGCCCGGGCCTCGCCGTCGCCGATGGTGGCTTCGTCGCCGGTGTTGACGCTGTCGATGCGGATGAGGTCGCGGATGAGGTCGAGGGCCTCAGCCTCGACCGGGGTCGGGATCGTCACCGCCGGCCTCAGTGCTCGTGCTCGACGCGCGCGTCGCCGGCGAGCTTGAAGGCGAGTCTGCCGTGCGCGTACCCGCCTCCTGCGCGGATGGCGGTCGCGACCCAGGCTGTTTCGGCGAGCTCCGCCTCCGTGGCGCCCGCGCGCACCGCGTTCTGCGCGTGCCCGTCGATGCAGTACGCGCACTGCGTCGTGATCCCCACCGCCAGAGCGATCAGCTCGCGGAACTTCAGCGGGATGACGCGCCCCTCCGCGGCGAAGACCGCCTGGTCGAAGGCGGCGAACGCGGCGAGGATGTCGGGCGTCTCGCGCTTGTAGACGCGGGTGAAGGTCTTGTCTGCGGTGCGATCGAAGTAGTCCGACACGTGCTCTCCTCGGAGTCCAGGCCGCGCGAGGGCACGGCGCGCCTCACGCTAATCGGGGTGCGCGAGGCGTCCGACGCACGCCGTCATCGGGCGTCTCACGGCGTCTTCGACGACGGAATGTTCCGCCGCATGTCGCCGGGTTTCGCTCCCGCGCGGCCTCCTGCGGCCCGGGCGGAGACTCGTCGCATGACGCATCCGATCGCCTCCGACGCCGCGCGTCGCCCGGTCCTCGAGCGGACGTGGGCGGAGCTCCTGCCGGAGCTCTCCCGCCGCGCCTCGCCGGCCCGCACGCCGGATCCGCGGCTGATCGTGCTGAACGAGCGGATCGCCGAAGACCTCGACCTGGATCCCGGCTGGCTGCGGTCGGACGAGGGCGTGCGCTTCCTCACCGGGGAGAATGCGGCCGCAGGAGCGGCCCCCGTCGCCCAGGTCTACGCGGGTCACCAATGGGGCGAGTTCCGGCCGATCCTCGGCGACGGCCGGGCCGCCCTCCTCGGGGAGCGACGCGACCGGCACGGCCGGCTGCGGGACGTGCACCTCAAGGGCATCGGCCCGACCTCGATGTCCCGCGTCGACGGCTTCGCCACGATCGGGCCGATGCTCCGCGAGTACCTCATGGGCGAGGCGATGCACGCGCTCGCCGTCCCCACGACGCGGGCGCTCGCGGTCGTGAGCACCGGAGCCCCTCGGGAACGGGACGGCCAGACGCTGCCCGGTGCGGTGCTCGCCCGCACCGCCCTGAGCCATGTGCGTTTCGGTTCGTTCGAGTACGCCCGCACGCAAGCCGATCCGGGCCTGCTCCGGCGCCTCGCGGAGCATGTCATCGTGCGGCTCCACCCGCAGGCCTCACGCGCGGAGCACCCCTATCGCGCCCTGCTCGCGGAGATCGTGGAGGCGACGGCTGCGCTGACCGCGGACTGGATGCGCACGGGGCTCGTCCATGGAGTGCTCAGCACCGACAACGTCCTCGTCTCCGCCGAGACCATCGACTACGGGCCCTGCGCCTTCCTGGACGCGTACGAGCCCGGCGCCTCCTTCAGCTCGATCGACGAGTTCGGCCGTTACGCCTATGACAGGCAGCCGACCATCATGCGGTGGAATCTGGAACGCCTGGCCGAGGCGATCGCACCGCTGCTGGACGGCGATCCTGCGGCCGCCTCGCGGACCGCCGCGGAGATCACCGCTTCCTTCGACCGCCGGTACGAGGCTCATCGCTCCCGTGCGTTCCGTCGGAAGCTCGGTCTCGGTCAGGGCGTCGACGAGGCCGAGGTCGACGCCCTGACCGATGCGGCACTCGCGATCCTCGCCGCGCGCGCGGTCGATTTCACCGGATTCTGGCGGGATCTCGCCGCGGCCGCGGACGGCGATCAGCGGCCGCTCCGCAGCCGCTTCCTCGGTCCCGTCCCGGAGCTCGACGGGTGGCTGCACCGCTGGCTCGCCCTCGGCCCCGATCCCGACCTGCTCCGCAGGACCAACCCCGTCTACATCCCGCGCAACCACCTCGTCGACGAGGCGCTCGCCGCGGCCGTCGACGGCGACGTCGCGCCGTTCACGCACCTGCTCGGCCTGCTCCGCGCCCCGTTCACCGAGCGCGCCGGACATCAGAACCGTCGCTTCGCCCGGCCCGCGCCCGCCGGATCCCCCGGACACCTCACCTACTGCGGAACCTGAACGGCCGTCGTCACTCGATCCGCGACGGCTCCCCCAGCGCATGCCAGGTGCGGCCGACGTAGACCAAGGGCGTCGCTTCGGCCGCGGTCTCCGCCGGCTCGGGGAGTTCGGCGTGGAGCGCCTGCACGATCACCACGGTGGACGTGCCGGCCCGCAGGCGGTTCAGGACGCGCCCGCGGATCCAGGTGCGCGCCGCGGGGAAGTAGGGCTCCCCCGTGTCGAGGCGGCTCCAGCTGGCGCGATCGGCGAAGCGGTCGATGCCGCTTGTGGCGCCCAGCTTCGCCAGGCCGAGCTGCGCGGAGGACAGCAGATGGACGATCACGGTGTCCGCGCCGTTGATCGTGGTCGATGCCGATGACTGATCGGAGATCGAGAACACCAGGAGAGGAGGCTCGGCGCTGACCGAGGACACGCTGGTGGCGGTCAGCGCGACCGGCCCTGCGCCGGCATCCGCCGTGACCAGGGCGACGCCCGCGGGGTGCTCCCGGAACGCCCGCTTGAACTCCTCCGCGGAGAGGGCCTCCCCTCGGTCGAGGACGCCGCTCTCCTGCCGGCGGCCTTCCGCGCTCTTCGGCCGTTCGATCTGCTGAGTCGCCATGTCGGATCCCTGCTTCTGCTCGAGACGATGTGACGGTGCGCGGCGCATGCCGGCTCCGTGGCGCCCAGCCTGCCTCCGTCCGATGGTCGCGACGCCTCTGTGTCGCCAGGTGCAGAACTGTTGCGCGCGATGACGTCGGGTGACGACATCCGGCGCCGAGGGCGCGACCGCGATCTAGCGTCACGGTGAGGAGAGCACAGCAGACGATCGCGGGAGGGGTCACGGTGACCGGTGAATGGTATTCGGAGCTCACGGACGACACGTTCTCAGGGCTCGCCTCCGCGTCGATGTCTCCCGAGCCGCCGCTCGACGAGCTCGCCTCGGAGAGCCTCGCCTCCTATCTCTTCGCCCAGGAATGGCAGCTGTGGCACGAGGATCTCGATGAGCGCCGGCGCGATCCGCACGGACCGCTCGCCTACACGGGACTGCACTGGCTCGGTGCGCGCCCGCAGCGCGTGCCGAGGGTGCCCGGGTCGTTCCGCGCGATCCGCGGATCCGCGATCGTCTCCCTCGATCCCGAGGAGCATGCCCGTTACGCGGGCGTCGACCTCGCCGGAGAGACCCGCATCGACCCGGGCGGAGACGGCATCCTCGACTTCGCCGGGGGCGAGGCCGAATTCGCCGGCCTGGGCGGCCACGTAGTGCTGCGGACCCGGTTGCGGCCGAGCCCGTTCCTGGAGGGGTTCCGGGGCACGCCGACGTTCCCCCCGAAGGAGGGGTGGGTCGTTCCGGCGGTGTTCCACGCGGATCCGCGCGTGATCGAGGTCGAGGCCGCCGTGGGCGACTTCCTTCATCGCCTGACCTCCCCCGGCACCCTGCGCTTCACCGTCGACGGGCGCGCGTACGAGCTCGCCGTCTTCGAGAGCGTGTCCGGCACCGGCTGGCGCCTTCCGTTCACGGACGCCACCTCAGGTCGCGAGACGACCGTCTGGGGCCGGGACGTCGTCATCGGTCCCGTCGCGGACGGCGAGACCGCGATGATCGACTTCACGCGATCCAGCAATCTCCCCTGCGCCTACAGCGACATGACGACGTGCGCGCTGGCGCCGCGGGAGAGCCGCATTCGGACGCGGATCGCCGCGGGCGAGAAGACCCCCCGCCTGCGCCTCATCGCGGGTGCCGACGGGCCCGTCGTCGTGCCTCAGTCGTAGAGCGACGGAGAGCTGTCCCGGCCCCGCCTCGCGCCCTCTCCGCTCCTCCGGCGAATCCGCTACGCGTCGGAGCGAGACGCACCGGGGAGGAGAGGCGCGCCGCGTCGCCACACCTGCCGCACGTTGAGCGTGTCGGAGATCCGCTGCGTCGGGTCGCCGTCGACCAGGAGAAGATCCGCGCGCAGTCCCTCCCGGATCAGGCCCCGGTCGGTCAGGGCGAACCGGCGTGCCGGGACGGACGTGGCCGCGCGGAGCGCTTCGAGAGGGGTCAGCCCCGCGGTGACCAGGAGCTGGAGCTCGTGGTGCACGCTGGCGCCGTGCGCCATTCCGCCGAGCGTCGGGAGGGGGAAGGACACGTCCGTTCCGACCAGGAGGTCGACGCCGGCGTCATGGAGCGCCTTGACCGACGCGAGGACGTCGTCGAGGCTGCCCTGCGGGTACCGGTCGTAGCTACTCCGGAGCGTCGCCATCCAGGCGTCGTCCAGTCGGGCGGCGACGCGCGGGTCGGCGGCGAGGGCCGTCGCGGGGATGCCCATCATCGACGCGTTCAGCACCACGCACGGCACGACGAAGGCGCCGGACGCCGCGACGGCGTCGACGATGCCGGCCGTGTGCGGCTGGTCCATGAAGAGGTGGACGAGGCCGTCGATCCCGGCGGCGACCGCCGATGCGGTCGCATCCACAGTGAGGGTGTGCGCGACGGTCAGCAGGCCGAGGCGGTGGGCCTCGGCGACGCCCGCGGAGATCGTCGCGTCGTCCAGCACGGGGAGACCCGGCGCGCCCTCGACGGTGCCGTCGTCGATCATGAACTTGATGTAGTCGGATCCTGATTCCGCGAGCCGCGGGATGAAGGCGACTGCCTCGGCGGGAGTGGTCGAGAACGGCATCACCACATCGGCCCAGAACGCGGCGTCCTCGGCCGCATCCCCGTCCTCCCAGGGCGCCTCATCGTGGTCATCGTCGCCGCCGCCCATCAGCTCGCTGGGGTGACCGCCGGGAGGCGTGATCCCGAAACCCGCGGAGCGGACGTCGGCCATGCGGTCGTTCTCCGTGACGTGGCCCCGTCTGTCGCGGGTGAACATGCCCTGCATCTCGAGCTCCGTCGTCACGCCGAAGGCGAGCGCCAGCTCGAGGCCCTCGACGGAGGTGTGGACATGCGCGTCGATGAGCCCCGGCAGCAGCGTCGCCCCGGCGGCATCGACGACGGCGGCTCCCGCCGGGATCGGTCCGCCGACGCGAAGGATGTGGCTTCCGTCGAGCACCACGGTGGTGTCGTCGAGCACCCGCTCCCCGTCGAAGACTCGCGCGTTGACGATCGCTGTCTCGTTCATGATCTCCTGGCCTGCTTCCTTGGTCTTCTTGGTCTTCGTCGGCTTCTTGGTCTTCTTGGTCTTCTTGGTCGCGACGTCGGCTGAGCCCGCCCGCCCCGCCCCGCCTCCGAGTCGTCCCCACGAGCGCACGCCATGGGGTGCGCTGACAGGGACGACTCGGAGATAGGGGGGCGCGAAACGGAGTCGTCCCCACGGGCGGACGCCAGAGCGTCCCCTCACAGGGACGACGGTAGCACAAAACTGTAGTGACTACGTATTCAGAGTCGCTACATACATGGGATGGATCCGCGAAGTCGTATACTCGTCGCATGGCGTCAGGAACCGGACTCCGCGAACGCAAGCGGGCACTCACGCGCCGGGCTCTGAATCAAGAGGCCGTGCGACTCTTCCTGGAGCGCGGATTCGACAACGTCACGGTCGCGGAGATCGCCGATGGTGCGAACGTCGCTCTGACGACGCTCTTCACCTATTACCCCGAGGGCAAGGTCGCCCTGGTCTTCGAGCAGGACGAGGATCGCGCCGAGGCGCTGACCCGCGCCATCCGCGACCGCGACGCCGGGGTCGACGTGCTGAGCGCGGTCGAGGCGTTCATGGCGGACCGGCTGCCGTTCGGGACCGACGATCCGGACGCCGTGCGGCTCCTCCACCTCATCTTCTCGACGCCGCAGCTGCGGGCGTACGTCCGCACGAAATGGACGGACTGCGAGGACGTCCTGACCGATCTACTGGCCGAGGAGAGGCCGCAAGACAACGGCATAACCCTCCGGGCGCTCGCGCGCTTCATCCTGGAGAGCCCCGACATCGCCGCGCGGGCAGAGGCCCCGGCCGACGCGCTCAGGACGATCGTCGCCGGCCTCCGGCGCGGATGGGGACGGGAGTAGCGCACCGACGCGAGGTTGCCGAGAATGCGTCTCTCATGCGATACGCGCAGCCAGAGCTCGGCGCACACCGGGGTCGACTTCGCGGGGGCACCCCTCGTCCGCCCGTGGGCTAACCCCGGCTCGCATTCCTTTCCCGTCGGTGATTCGCGTTCTTCACCCTGTTCTGACACGGGGTGCTGCAGAACCTGCGTGTGCCGTTCTTGGAGTGATCCACGTAAACGCGGTCGCACCGCGGTGCGGCGCAGATCCCCAACCTGCCCGCCTGAGTGCTGCCGATGGCCATTGCCATCGCCGCGGCGCAGCCTGCGACCCACCCCATGGCCAGGTCGCGCCCCGCACCCAGATCGTCTGGGGTCGCGTGAAAATGCAGGTGCCATTCGCCGCCGTCGAAACGGTCCAACTGCGGCTTGGGCCGACACCACGTGAGGAGTCCGTTGACCCTTGTTCCGGCCTCATCAAAGTCTTCTCCGTCGACTGCCGCAAAGACCTGACGAGCATCCGCGGCGAAGCGCTCCAGCGTCTGCGCATCTCGCGTCGTGACCTCAGGCTCTCGCCCGTCACGAATAAGCACGACGCCGAGCGCGCGTCGTCGATCAGCACCTTCAGGCGGCGACCAGGTGCGTCCGGCCACCTCTTCGCTGGTCAGCAGATTGACCAGTTCGGTCGACACATGCAGCAGATCCGCAACGTGACTGTCAAAACGCATTTGACCAGTCTAATACAGCGGGATACGGTAACCGATGTGACTGTCAAACGGACTTTAGCCAGGTGGCGCCCAGCGCGAGGCGAACCACTTCCTCGTGCAGTGCGAGTCCTGCTCATGGCGCGTTTCGTGCGGACGCTGGGGGCGTTCTCGATGCCCTTCCTTGCGGCGTTGCTCGTCCACGACCACGGCGCGCCGATCTACCTGGCTGGAGCGGTGGTCGGAGCATTCGGACTGGCGACGATCCCCTCCCGCCTCCTCGGCGGCCTTCTCACCACTCGGGTCGGCACGAAGCCCGCAGTGCTGATCGGAGTCGCCGGGACTGCCGCCGCGCAGCTCCTTATCGCCCTCGCACCCGATCTGATGGTCGCTCTCGTCGGCGCCGTTCTACTCGGGTTGTGTTTTGAGATCTACGAACCGGCGAGCCAAGGACGCATCGCGGACGTCACTCCGCCCGAGTCGCAGCCTCGCGCATACGGACTGCTGGGTGCCGCCCTTGCCGCCGCGGGCCTCTGCGCGGGCCTCGTCGCGGCGGCCGTAGGTCGCGCCGGTCTCCCCTGGTTGTTCGCCGCCGACGCAGTGGCCGCGATCATCTGCTTCGCGGTCATTGCGGCGTGGCTCCCCGCAACTCCGCGACCTGCCCAGATCCACGCCGGCGCGACAATTGCATCACCGTGGAAGGACCGTCGCCTCCTGTTGTTGATGGCCACCGGAACGACGTTCGCAACCGTCTACATGCTCGTTCCGATGGCAATGCCCCTCGCTCTTACCGCTGCCGGACGCCCCGCCTCGGACGCGGGGCTGCTCCAGGCGCTCAGTGCCCTGCTCATCGTCTGTGGACAACCGGCGCTCCGCCGCACCACCAGCATCGGGGCGCGGCTCGCGACCGGTTACGCGCTCCTCGCCCTGGGCCTGACGATCGCCGGCCTTCAGATGACGATGACGGGATACGTCATCGCAACCATCGTCATGGCAATCGGCGACGCACTGCTCCTGGGATACTCCTACGCCGTCGTCGCCTCCATCGCTCCGGAAGGCGGCAAGGCGCCGTACTTCGCGGCGTACGGGGTCACGTGGGGCATCGCCCTGACCGTCGGCCCACCCGCGATGGGGCAGCTTCTAGGGAACGGCTACGCCACATTCTGGTTCGTATGCGCCATGCTCATGCTCGGCACCGGGATCGGCCAGTTGGCCATCAACCGGAGCCTGCGCCAGAAGAGTCTTGGCCACGTCTCCGAGATCCATTGAGCACTTCTCTCGAGGACACTTCTCTTCGCCGACGAGAAGGGTGGGCAGAGCTGGTGAAGCTCAATCACCTCACTTCGAGGGGAACACCCTCGCCATACCCGACGAGTCCTCCGCCGCGATCGCGGCGATCCTCGAGCAGTACCTCGTCGACCGGAAGCCCAGCAACTCGTGAACCACTGCCACAGGTCCGATGAGGCGCGACGCGACCTTATGAATCCGCCCAGACCGTGACCTGATCGTTGCATTCGTTACCCCGCCGTTATACAGTGATGGCACGGTGAAAGTTTTGCTGTGGCTCTCACCGCATGTGATTGCAGGACACTCTTGGTGCAAGGGACAAAGGCCGGTCGGGAGCCTCTCCGACCGGCCTTTACTGCGCGCAGCCTCATGTCCGCCCGGGCGGATATTCTGATGCGATGAGTGATCGGAAGCTGGCCTTGGCGGCCTGGGAGACCCTCTTCCGCGCCCAGCACGAGATCTTCACCGAGATGTCGACCGACTTCGACGGCGCCGATCTCTCGGCTGCGGAGTACGACGTGCTGCTCACCGTCACCCGCTGCGCGTCGCACACCGCCCGCCTGCGCGAGGTCACGGCGAACATGCTGATCAGCCAGCCCAGCGTCTCGCGCCTGGTCGACCGCATGGTCGCGCGCGGGCTGCTCGAGAAGTGCCCGGATCCTGAGGATGGACGCGGATCCCTCGTGCACGCGACCGAGGCGGGAACACGCGCGTTCCGTCAGCTCGCCACCGCGCACGGCCGCTCGATCGCCGAGCGGATGTCGGCGCTGGATGACGAGGAGCTGCGCACTCTGACCGCTCTGACGGAGAAGCTCCGCGCGCGCTGATCCGCCGGAATGCGGCCCCGCCCTCCACGGGCAGCGCCCTCAGAAAGTTCTCCACAGATTTCGTAGATAGCTTCGAATGTCGCTGATCGTTCGCGTAAAATCAAGGCATGACCGGACATCTCGACCCACTGCACGAGGCGCTGACGCGTCTCGATGAGGTGTGGAACGGCGCGCGCGAGGCAGGTTACCTCTCCCGCACGCAGCTCATGGCGGTGACGGAGGCGCTCGGTCTGCTGCACCGACGGTCCGGGGCGATGCTCGCCGAGGTCGCCGCCTGCGTGGCGCACGAGTCCCGCACCGAGTTGGGCGCGGACTCGCTGGCGAAGGAGCAGGGATTCCGCAATGCCGCGCAACTGATCGCCACCACGACCGGCGCGACCACGGGCGACGCCTCGCGGCTGGTCAAGGTCGGCGAGGCCACGGCGCCTCGCACGAACCTGGTCGGCGACCGCGTGCCCGCGAAGTACCCGGCCGCGCAGCAGGCGCTCGCCTCGGGGGCGCTGAGCGCGCAGGCGTTCGCCGTGATCCTCGCCCTGCTCGAGCGGGTGCGCTGCAAGATCGGCGCCGCGCGGACCGCGGAGGCAGAGCGACTGCTCGTGGACAAGGCCGCCGGCCTGTCCCACGACGACGTGCGGCGGCTGGTCACCCGGGCGGAGGCATGGCTGGATCCGGACGGGGTCGCCCCGAGGGAGCAGGAGCAGCGCGACCGCCAGTCGCTGTCGATCTACGAGCGCGACGGGCGGATCCACCTCGACGGCGACTTCGACGCCGCTCACGGCGCGCCCATCGTCGCCGCGGTGAACGGGTACGTGTCGGCGCTGTTCGCCGCGCAGAAGAACCAGCTCGCTCCGGAGGCCCCCGATGCAGACCATCGTTCGGTCGCGGCGCTGCGCGCCGAGGCGCTCAGCGCGATCTGCGCGCACGCCCTCGGCTGCGAGAACGAGGCGCCCGCGCTGGCCGGCGCAACCGTGGTCGTGCGCGTCGATCTGAAGGACCTCACCGACGGCACCGGATTTGCAACGATCGACGGATCCGACCTCCCCCTCAGCATCGCCGCCACTCGGCAGCTCGCGGCGAGCGGCGGTGTCATCCCATGCGTCCTCGGCACCGACCGAGAGATCCTCGACTACGGCCGACGGCTGCGGTTCTTCACCGCGGCGCAGCGTCTGGCCCTCGCCGAGCGCGACGGCGGGTGCGCGATGTGCGGCCTGCCGCCGTCGATGACCCGGGCGCATCACATCCGCTGGTGGAAACGCGATGCGGGGCCGACGGACCTCGAGAACGGCATACTGCTCTGCGAGAGCTGTCACCATCGCATCCACGACAACGACTGGGGGATCCGGATCGAGGGCAAGGGGCGACACAGCAGGGTGTGGTTCATCCCGCCCCCGCACGTCGATCCTGCGCGAACGCCTCGTCTCGGCGGGAGAGCGCGGTTCGATCTCGCGGCCTGAGGGCAGCCTGGTCAGTCCACAGAAACCTATCCACATCCCTCACGGCTGGTTCATAGGTTCTGGCATAGTCGTTCGTGACGCCCTCATCGGGCGCGACCGGAGAACACAGGAGTGCATATGGACCCCGCCGCCCTCATCGGGTTGCTCATCATCATCGGGGCCGCGATCGTCGGCGTCGTCATCATCCTGCTGGTCGTGCTGCTGCTCGCGCGCAGCTGGATCAAGGTCGCCCGCGCCGACGAGGCGCTCGTGATCTCCGGCCGCAAGCAGAAGGTGCAGCGCGCGACCCTCCTGCCGGACGGCTCCACGAGCTCCGAGATGTCCGAGTCCCCCGTGACCGTCATCGTGAACGGCAAGTCGCTCGTCAACCCGATCACGCAGCGCCACGAGATCATCTCGCTGCGCTCGCGCCAGGTGCTCCTGAACGCCGAGGCGCAGTCGCTCGACAGCGTCACGCTGAACGTCGACGGCGTCGCGATCGTGAAGATCGGATCCGACCCCCTCTTCGTGCGCCGCGCCGCCGAGCGCTTCGCCTCGCAGGACAAGGCGATCGAGCAGTTCACCACCGAGCAGCTCGAGGGCGCCCTCCGCGGCATCGTCGCGACCCTCTCGGTCGTCGAGCTCATGCGGGAGCGCAAGAAGTTCTCCGATCAGATCGCCGCCGACGTCTCGCAGGAGCTCGCCGAGCAGGGCCTGATCCTCGACTCATTCCAGATCAAGGGCATCACCGACAAGGTCGGCTACATCCAGTCGCTGGGCGCGCCGGAGATCCAGGCGAAGCGCCAGGCCGCGGAGATCGCACAGACGAACGCCGACCGCGCGATCAATCAGAAGCTCATCTCCAACCAGGAGGCGAACCTCGTCGAGCAGACCGCTCTCGACACCAACACCGCCAATGCCGCCGCCGGGGTCGGCCGGGCGCGGGCCGAGGCGGAGCAGGCGGAGCAGCTCGCCCGCGCGCAGGCCGAGCAGGCGGTCCTCCAGCAGCAGGCCGAGAACAAGCAGGCCCAGCTCGACGCCGACGTCAAGCGCGTCGCCGACGCCCAGCGCTACGAGGCGGAGACCCGCGCCCAGGCCGAGCTCTACACGCGCGAGCGCGCCGCCGAGGCCGCCGCGATCGAGCAGGTCAAGCAGGCCGAGGCGTCCACCCGCATCGCCGAGCAGCAGGCGCAGTCCGACAAGGCCCGCGCCGACGGCGAGGCGGCCGCCGCGATCGCCAAGGCCACCGGTGAGGCCACCTCGCTGCGCGCGCAGGCCGATGCGCAGGCGGAGGCCCGCCGCGTGCGCGCCACGGCCGAGGCCGACGCGATCCGCGCCGAGGGCGAGGCGAAGGCCGCCGCCGTCGAGGCCGAGGCGAAGGCCATCGCGTCCAACCAGGAGGCGTTCCTCTCGCAGCGCGTGCTCGAGGTGCTGCCGTCGATCATGGCCGAGTTCGCCAAGGGCTACTCCGCGATCGGGAGCGTGTCGATCATCGGCGGATCCGGCGAGGACGGCGCCTCGAGCGTCGTCGGCGGCGACAGCGCCAAGGCTCTGCGCAGCGTCTTCGACAGCGTGCACGCCGCGACCGGGCTCGACCTCGCGGGCATCCTCCAGGGTCAGGCGATCGGCCGTGGCCTCGGCGCGGGCCTCGCCCAGTCCGAGGCGCACCACTCGGCCGTGCACGCAGGCGGCGCCGCGGTGCGGGCGACCGCGCCCGCCACCCGCGCCGCGAAGGAAGACGAGTCCGCCGAGTAGCCCCGCTCGACGAACGGCGCTCTGATCCCTCGGGATCAGAGCGCCGTTCGCGTTTCGCGGCAGACTGGACGGATGACCTCCGCGCCCTTCGACCTACGTGCGATCGGTGCATCGCTGTCCTTCGCCGCGGCCCTGGACGAGGTCACGGCGGCGCTCGATGCTGGGACCGCGGCCGTCATCAGCGCCCCGCCCGGCACCGGAAAGACCACTCTGGTCCCTCCCCTGCTCGCCTCCCGCAGCCCGGGTCGCGTGATCGTCACCCAGCCGCGCCGCGTCGCCGCCCGCGCGGCCGCACGCCGGCTCGCGCAGCTCGACGGATCACCGCTCGGAACCAGGGTCGGCTTCACCGTCCGCGG
>NZ_NCKN01000108.1 GCF_002257455.1 Microbacterium sp. 13-71-7 | reverse complement strand
GAGGCGGATCTCCTCTGGTGCGACGACGGCGATGTCGGGGGCGATGCTGCTCATGATCTGGTCCTCTCCGTGGGGTGCTCCCACTCTCGCCGCGGTGCTTCTCGCGTCGTAGAGTTTCGATGTGGATCGAAACATGGAGGGCGTGGAATGGGAGCACCACCGTGTCGACTTCCGGCTCAGCCCCGGTGACATCCAGGCCGTGCGGTTCGGCATCTCGCCCGGGCACGAACTCGCGCACGCGGTCCGCGTGCTGCTGCGGCCGGAGCAGTATCCGCTCGCCTGGGGGTGGTTGAAGGAGTTCCGGGGCCGGGTGCCCCGGGAGGCCTTCGGCGTGCTCGCGCAGGTGATCGGCGCCGACGGCTACATGCCGGACTTCCTCACCACGACCGCCCGCTGGGATCTCACCCCCGACGAGGAGCTCGCGGCGATCCGCGCCGCCCCCGTCGCGGGCATGCGCGTGGACCTGCGGAAGATGGTCGCACGCTCCTCCGGTCGGCGTCGGGAGGTGCTGCGCGGCATGCAGGATCGCCCTGCGCGGGCGCGCACCGTCATCGCGGACGCGTGGGCCGAGGTCTGGGAGAGCGCGATGGCCCCGGTCTGGCCGCAGCTGGAGCGCATCCTGCGCGCGGACGTCGCCGTACGCTCCCGCAGCGTCGCGACCGAGGGGCTCGCCGCGATGGCCTCCGGCATCCATCCCTGGGTGAGCTGGGGCGACGGATCCGTGCGGGTGCGACTGCGCCGGCACAGCGAGGACGTCGACTGCCGGGGCAGCGGGCTGGTGCTCGTCCCCTCCGTGATGTCCTCCTGGGGCTGCATGGTGATCACGGAGCCGCCCGCCCAGCCGACGCTGTACTACCCCGCCCGCGGAGTGACCGCCGGCTGGGCCAGGGACGCGGACGACCTCGTGCACGCGCTCGAGGCGCTGGTCGGCCCCGTCCGCGCCGGCATCCTGCTGGCGGCGCATGTGCCGCGCACGACCACCCGCGTGGCGGAGGAGGCGGGGATCGCCGCCTCCACCGCCTCGCACCACCTCACGGTGCTGCGCGACGCGGGCCTGATCGTGAGCTCCCGCGACGGGGCGCGGATGATGCACCTGCGCAGTCCGCTCGGCGAGGCGCTGGTCGGCGCCGCGCTCTGATCTTCAGGGGCGTCGGCGCCCTTCGTCTCGCTCCGCTCGCTCAGGGACCGGTCCATGGAGCGGTCCCTGAGCGAGGAGCGCAGCGACGAGACGAAGGGCGTCTCGCTCCGCTCGCTCAACGACCCCGGGAGAGACGACCCCCGGGGAGACGGCCCCGGTCCAGCACGACGAGCTCCTGGGTCGCGCGGGTCATCGCGACGTAGCGGTCGACCGCGCCCTCGATCCCCTCCCCGAAGGACGCCGGTTCCACGAGCACGACGAGGTCGAACTCGAGCCCCTTCGCGGTCACGGGCGTGCGGAACCGCACCCGCGGATCCGGGAACGGCCGGTCATCGCCGATCACGCAGGCGATGCCGTCATCGTGCGCCGCGAGCCAGGCGGCGAGGATCCCGTCCCTGTCCTCCGGCGTCGCATGGCGCACCGGCGTACCGCTCGAACGCACCGAGATCGGGACGTTCGCGTCGGGCAGGGCCGCGCGGATCACGGGTTCGGCCTCCGCCATGACCTCCTCCGGCGTGCGGTAGTTGATGCGCAGCGACGCCTGCTCGATGCGCCGAAGACCGATCCGCTCCAGCCGCTCCGTCCACGACTCGCGGAACCCGTGCCTCGCCTGCGCGCGGTCGCCGACGATCGTGAGGCTCTGCGACGGCACCCGGCGCAGCAGCATCGTCCACTCGGCATCGCTGAGCTCCTGGGCCTCGTCGACGATCACGTGCGCGAAGGGCCCGGCGAGGGCATCGGGGTCGAGGCGCGGCAGGGCGGCCTCGTCCTGCAGCATCGCGCGCACCCCCGCGCTGTCGTCGCCGAAGAAGAACCCGGTGATCGCGCTCTCCTTGTCGTCGTCCGCCGCGAGCAGCTCGTCGAGCACCCGCTCTCGCTGCTCCCGCTCCTCCGCCGTCACGGCCTCCTGCCGTCGTCGCTGCCGCGCCCCCTCCGGGTCTCCGGTCAGCGCACGGGCCGCGTCGAGCAGCGGCAGATCCTGTCGCGTCCACGCCCTCGCGTCCTCCCGCCGCAGCGCCGCCCGTTCGTCGTCCTCGAGCCAGGGTGCGCAGATCCGCAGGTACGCCGGCGTCGACCAGAGATCGGCGACGACGCCGGCCGGATCCAGCACCGGCCAGGCCGCAACGAATGCCCGTTGCAGCGCATCGCTCTGCCGCAGGGCGCGATCCAGCTGTCGCGGCGGCACGTCCTCGTCGGCGTTGTCCTCCACGAGGGCGCCGATCAGCGCCTCCCACACGACGTCCCTCGCGTCGTTGTGCGGCGTGCCGGGTTCCGGCGCATCGAACGCCTCGGTCCACGCCGCCGGCTCCACGATCACGTCCCGCCACGGCGTCTCCACGAACAGCCGCCCGCTCGGGGCGTGCTCGTGGTAGCGCACGGCGGCGGTCACCGCGTCGAGCAGCCGCGCGTCCGACTTCAGCGCCCGCGCGAGCGGATCCCGCTCCTCCGGCATGCCGTCGCCGGCCCTTCCCTCCTCGACCAGATCCGACAGCGTGCACACGAGGACGCTGTCCTCGCCGAGACCGGGCAGCACGTCCTCGATGTAGGCGAGGTAGGGCTGGTGCGGGCCGATGAACAGGATCCCGCCGTGGCCGAGCCGCTGCTCGGCGTGCATCAGATAGGCGGCCCTGTGCAGCGCGACGACCGTCTTGCCCGTGCCAGGCCCGCCGTCCACGACGAGAGGGGCGCGCGACGAGGCGCGGATGATCGCGTCCTGATCCGCCTGGATCGTGCTGAGCACGTCCCGCATCCGCGGCGAGCGCGAGGCGCCGAGACTGGCGATGAAGGCGGACTGGTCGTCGAGCGCGGCCGCGCCCTCGAGCCCCTCGGGGTCGAACACCTCGTCCCAGTAGTCGGTGATGCGGCGCGAGGCCCAGCGGTACCGGCGGCGGCTGATCAGGCCCTCCGGATCCGCATGCGTCGCGGCGAAGAACGGCTCGGCTGCGGGGGCCCGCCAATCGACGAGCAGCCGTCTCCCTCCGGCGTCGGACAGCCCGATGCGCCCGATGTAGACGGTCTCTGGATCGGCTGCGGTCGCGCCTCCGGACCCGGCGGCGCCGCCCGCGACGACCATGCGCCCGAGGCACAGGTCGACGCCGAACCGGCGCAGCAGCTGCAGGCGCGAGCTCGAGCGGTGGATCTCGAGGTCGCGCTCGAGCGCCTCGTGCCCGAGCCGCGCAGGGGCGGAGCGGAGCCGGACGAGGCGCGCCTCGAGGGCGTCGATCTCCTCGGCGAGGCGGTCGTGGATCGCGGTGAGATGGGCGTCGTCCGCGGCGATGAGGGCCGGATCCGCCTTGCGGGCGAGGGCGGGCGGCAGGGCGAAGACCGAGGGCGACCACGAGGGGGTCTGCGGGTCGGCGGCGAGGGCGGTGACAGGGGTGGATTCAGGGCGCACGGATCCTCCGATTCCTGGGCGAAACCACACAGTCTGCCCCCGCAGGGGGGTCTTGCCGCAAGCCCCACCCCCGCCGTTAGAATGGAAGCGCAGGGAGTGGTCCGCGAGGCCCGCTCCCTTTTCCGTTCCCCGACGTTCGGGTCGCACTTTCGGTGCCGAAACGGCGTCTGGAGGAGCAGAGATCGCGACCTGAACGCCGAATGAACGCCGGACGGATCCGCCTCGCGGACAGGTCGCACGGATAGCATCGAAGGTGCTCTGCGCCGTCTCGGCGGTCGCGCTCCCGCCCCGGAAGGATCCTCATGTCCCACGCCGCCTCCGCCCGCACGCATGTCGAGGATCTGGCCGACTACGTCGCCGCGTCCCCGTCCAGCTACCACGCGGCGGAGGAGGTCGCCCGGCGTCTCGAGGAGCAGGGCTTCACCCGCCTCGACGAGACCGAGGCCTGGCCCGCGCAGGTCGGCGGCCGCTTCGTGATCGTGCGCGACGGCGCGGCCATCGCCTGGGTCGTCCCCGCCGGTGCGACCGCGACCACGCCCTCGCACGTCTTCGGCGCGCACACCGACTCGCCCGGCTTCAAACTCAAGCCGCGTCCGACCACCGGGGCCAAGGGCTGGCTCCAGGCGGCCGTCGAGGTGTACGGCGGCCCGCTGCTGAACTCGTGGCTCGACCGCGAGCTGCGCCTGGCCGGACGTCTCGCCCTCGCCGACGGCCGGGTCGTGCTCGCCGCGACGGGCCCGCTGCTGCGGCTGCCCCAGCTCGCGATCCACCTCGACCGCGGCGTGAACAACGGCCTCGCGCTCGACAAGCAGAACGAGACCCAGCCGGTGTGGGGCCTGGGCGACCCAGAGGAGGCGGACCTGCTCGCCGAGCTGGCCGGCGCGGCAGGGGTCGACCCGCGCGACATCCGCGGCTTCGACGCCGTGGTCGCCGACAGCGCCCGCGGCGCCGTGTTCGGCAAGGACGACGCCTTCTTCGCGAGCGGGCGCCTGGACGACCTCGCCTCGGTGCACGCCGGCGTGGTCGCGCTCGGCGAGATCGCCGCCCACGGCGACCCGGACGCGATCGCCGTGCTCGCCGCCTTCGACCACGAGGAGCTCGGATCCGGCTCCCGCTCCGGCGCCGCCGGCCCGATCCTCGAGGACGTGCTGGAGCGGATCTATGCGGGCCTCGGCGCCGACGCCGTCGACGTGCACCGCGCGTACGCGGCGTCGTGGTGCCTGTCCAGCGACGTCGGCCACTCGGTGCACCCCAACTACGCCGGCAAGCACGACCCGGTCGTGCAGCCCGTGCTCGGATCCGGCCCGATCCTGAAGATCAACGCGAACCAGCGCTATGCGACCGACGCCGTGGGCGCCGCGGCCTGGCACCGCTGGTGCGACGCCGCCGGCGTCGTGACGCAGGAGTTCGTCTCGAACAACGACGTGCCCTGCGGATCCACGATCGGCCCGATCACGGCGACCCGCCTCGGGATCCGCACCGTCGACGTGGGGATCCCGATCCTGTCGATGCACTCCGCGCGCGAGCTCGCCGGCGTGAGCGACCTGCACGATCTGACCGCGGTCGCGAAGGCGTTCTTCGCAGCCTGAGCCAGCCCGCAGAACCGCCACCCCCGGGGTCGCCACACGGCCTGAGCCGGCCCGCAGCGCGACCGCCCCGCCGCTCCGCCGCCCCGGGTCGTTGAGCGAGGACGCGCGCAGCGCGACCGAGGCGAAACGCGGCACCCTCGCAAGGCACGCCCTTCGTCTCGTCGCGGCGCTCCTCGCTCAGGGCCCACCCCGCACCCTGGTCCCTGAGCGAGCGCAGCGAGACCCCGGTCCCTGAGCGAGCGCAGCGAGACCCCGGTCCCTGAGCGAGCGCAGCGAGACGAAGGGTCAGCGCATCGTGTCCAGGATGCCGACGAGGTCCTCGAAGGTCGTCAGCGGATTGAGGATCGCGAACCGCGTGTTCGTGCGACCGGCGTGCGAGCTCGGCACGACGAGCGCGCGCTGCGTCTGCAGCAGCTCATCGGACCAGCGGTCGTAGTCGGCGCGCTCCCAGCCCTCGCGCTCGAACACGACGACCGACAGCTGCGGGTCCCGCACCAGGCGCAGCTCGGGGCGGGACGCGATCTCGTCGGCGATCCGGCGCGTGAGCGACAGCGTCGCCGAGACCGCGGTGCGGTAGGCGTCCACGCCGTAGGTCGCGAGGGAGAACCACAGCGGCAGCCCGCGGGGGCGCCGGGTCAGCTGGATCGAGTAGTCCGACGGGCTGAACTCGTCGGTGTCGGTGAGGGTGTCCAGGTACTCCGCGTGCTGGGTATGCGCGCGACGGCCGTCCTCGGGGTCGCGGTACAGCAGTGCGCAGCAGTCGAACGGCGCGTACAGCCACTTGTGCGGATCCACGATGAGCGAGTCCGAGCGCTCCACGCCCGCGAACCACTCCCGCGCCTCGGGGGCGAGCATCGCCGTCAGCCCGTAGGCGCCGTCGATGTGCAGCCAGAAGTCGAACTCGTCCTTGAGCGCCGCGATCCCTGCGATGTCGTCGACGATGCCGAAGTTCGTGGATCCAGCCGTGGCGACGACGGCGAACGCGGCCTCGCCGTGCTCCTCGAGCGCCTCGCGCACGGCATCGGCGCGCAGCTTGCCGTCGGGCCCCGCCGGGACCGCGACGACGTCCACGTCCATGATCTTCGCGGCCGACTTGTTCGAGGAGTGCGCCTCGATGCTGCACACGAGCTTCCAGCGCGCGGGGAGGGGTCGGCCGGCCTCGGTCAGGCGACGCGCGGCGCGGTCCCGCGCGGCGGCGAGCGCCGACAGGTTGCCGATCGTGCCGCCCTGCACGAACACGCCGCCGGCGGTCGCGGGCAGCCCGAACTCGGCCGCGAGGAACGCGAGCACCTCGTTCTCGGCGTGCACGGCGCCGGCGCCCTCGAGCCAACTGCCGCCGTAGAGCCCGGAGGCGGAGACCACGAGGTCGAACGCGATCGAGGCGACGGTCGGCGCGGTCGGGATGAAGGAGAGGTATGCGGGGTGGCTCGTGGTGAGGCTGGCCGGGGCGAGGATGTGCTCGAACACGCTCAGCGCGCGCTGGGCGCCGAGGCCCTGATCGGTGATGGTCGTGCCGACCAGGCGGCGCAGCTCGGCCTCGGGCTGGGGCTTGTCCAGCGGCACATCCGTGGCGAGCATCCGGCGGCGGGAGTAGTCGAGCACGGCGTCGACGATCGCGGCGGATTCGGGCGAGGCGGCATGCATGCGCGCGGCGTCCATGAAGGATCCTTCCGACCCGGAAGCCGACGGGCGCCCGGCGACGAGCAGAATGCCGCGCCGGATCAACGGGTCGGCGATATCGTACCGCGTCGCCGGGGGCGCGCCACAGTGCGCCCTGCCTCTGCAGAACCGCGGATCTCGCGGCGCGGCGCGGGCTCCGAGGGCACCGAAATCCCGTCGGAGCGCCCACACGATCCCGACCCCTGCCAGGATGAAGCCATGTCCGCCGATTCCCAGCCCGGATCCGCCGCCCTCATCGAGCGGCGTGGCATCGAGATCGTCCCAGAGTCCGAGCGCACCGCGCGTCCTCGCGACCTGTTCTGGCCGTGGTTCGCCGCGAACGTGTCGGTGTTCGGCATGTCCTACGGATCCTTCCTGCTCGGATTCGGGATCTCGCTGTGGCAGGCGACGGTCGTGGCGATCGTCGGCATCGTGGTGTCGTTCGCGCTGTGCGGGCTCATCGCGATCGCCGGCAAGCGCGGATCCGCGCCGACCATGGTGCTGTCGCGGGCCGCGTTCGGCGTGCAGGGGCAGAAGATCCCCGGCATCGTGTCGTGGCTGACCTCGATCGGGTGGGAGACCTCGCTCACGATCACCGCCGTGCTCGCGACCACGACCGTGCTGCACGCGCTGGGCTGGGTGGGCGCCGACGGCGACGTCGCCGTGCACCTCATCGCGACCGTGCTGGTCGCGGCGCTCATCGTGGGCGCCTCCGTGCTCGGCTATCACACGATCATGAAGCTGCAGTCGGTGCTCACCTGGCTGACCGGGGCGTTCACGATCCTGTTCCTCATCCTCACGGTGAACAGCATCGACTGGGCCAAGGCGTTCGCGCACCCCGACGGCACCCTGGCGCAGACGATCGGCGCGCTGGTCATGGTGATGACGGGCTTCGGACTCGGCTGGATCAACATCGCCGCGGACTGGTCGCGCTACCAGAAGCGCACGGCCTCCGACACGCAGATCGTCGCCTGGAACACGATCGGCGGATCCGTCGCCCCCATCGTGCTGGTGTTCTTCGGCCTGCTGCTGGCGGGGTCCGACGACAAGCTCAGCGCCGCGGTCGCCGCCGACCCGATCGGCGCGCTCGCGACCCTGCTGCCGACGTGGGCGCTGTTCCCGTTCCTCATCGTCGCGATCCTCACCCTCGTCTCGGGCGCGGTGCTCGGAATCTACTCCTCCGGGCTCACGCTGCTGAGCCTCGGCATCCGGATCCCCCGCCCGGCGGCCGCGGCCGTCGACGGCGTGATCCTCACGATCGGCACGATCGTGGTCGTGTTCTTCGCGCAGGACTTCCTCGGGCCGTTCCAGTCGTTCCTCATCACGCTCGGCGTGCCGATGGCGGCCTGGGCCGGGATCCTGATCGCCGACATCCTGCGCCGCAAGAAGGACTACCACGACGAGGCGCTCTTCGACGCGCGCGGACGGTACGGAGCCTGGGACGGCGTCTCGATCGGCACGCTCGTGGTCGCGTCGGTCATCGGCTGGGGCTTCGTGATCAACAACTTCGCCGAGGCCGCGCCGTGGAACAACTGGCAGGGCTACTTCCTGGGCCTGATCGGCGGCAAGGACGGCGAGTGGGCCTACGCCAACCTCGGCGTCTTCTTCGCGCTCGTGCTGGGCTTCGTGGTGACCTGGTTCGCCCGCGCCGGGAGGATCCGCCGCCAGGAGCAGGCGTGACGTCGGCCGCAGGGCTCGCGGCGGGCTCCTCGACACCGCCCGCCGCGCCCTGGCTCGTCGTGATCGACCCGCAGAACATCTTCGCCGCGCCGGACTCGGCGTGGGGATCCCCGATGTTCCCCGAGGCTTTCGCGAACATCCGCCGCCTCGCCGACGCCGCGGCGGGCAGGGTGCTCGTGACCCGGTGGCTGCCCA
Organism: Microbacterium sp. 13-71-7; assembly: GCF_002257455.1. Lineage (GTDB taxonomy): Bacteria > Actinomycetota > Actinomycetes > Actinomycetales > Microbacteriaceae > Microbacterium. The sequence goes on along the minus strand of NZ_NCKN01000108.1, from coordinate 4,907 downwards.
CCGCGGATCGGCGCACGTCGTGGGGCGACTACTTCGCGGCCTGGCCCTTCGCGGACAAGCCGGCCGACGACCCGCTCTACGACATCGTGCCCGAGGCGCGGAGCCTCTCCCCGCATCCGACGCTCGACCTGCCCACGTTCGGGAAGTGGGGGCCGGAGCTGGAGCGGATCATCGGATCCGCCCCGGTCGTGCTCGCCGGCGTCTCGACGGACTGCTGCGTGATCTCGACCGCCCTGGCCGCCGCCGACGCGGGTGCGCGAGTGACGATCGCGGCCGACGCCTGCGCGGGCTCGGATCCCGCCAACCACGCCGCCGCGATCCAGGTCATGTCCCTCTACCCGCCCCAGCTGACCGTCGCCGACACGGCAGCAGCGCTCCCCCTCCTCCGCCCCGCCCCCTGACCCGCCGCCCTTGGGTGTCGGGGAGCGCTGCCCCGTGGGGCATGCCCCGTGGAGCGCTGCCCCGTGGGGCGCTGCCCCGTGGGCACCCTCCTGACCGCGAGACTCCAACTGGGCGACGAGACTGCGGTAAATCAGCGCAGTCTCGTCGCCCAGTTGGAGTCTCGCGGAAAGAGCGCTCAGCCCAGGAGGGCCGCGACGGTGCGGCGGGCGAGAGCGGCGCGGTCCTCGGGCGCCCACTTCACGAGGGAGTGCGCGTTCATCCCGTCCACGGTCGCGAGCAGCAGCCACGCCGCGCCCTCGGCGCGCTCCGGCGAGATCTCGCCCGCCGAGACACCATCGGCCACGATCCGTTCGAGGTCCTGCTGCCAGAGGTCCATCTCGAGCCGCACCCGGGCGGCGAGTTCCTCGTTGCGCGCGCCCGCCGCCCAGGCCTGCACCCAGACCAGGGTCACGTCGTCGCGGTCGCCGTCGAGCAGGGTCTCCACGACGCGGGTGATCCGTTCGCGAAGCCCCGTGCCGGCGCGCCCGTCGGCGACGACCTCCTCGCGCTCGGCCCCGACGATCGCGCCGAACACCTCGGCGACGAACGCGTCCATGCTCGGGCGGTAGTGCGCGACCAGCGCCGGCGTCACGCCCGCGGCGGCGGCCACCGTGCGCACGGTGAGTCCGGCGATACCGCCCTGCCGGGCCAGATCCACCGCAGCCTCGAGGATCGCCCTCTCCCGCTGCTCCGGCGGCATCCGCTTCGGCCGAGGGGTTGACGAGGTGCTCATAGGGCTATACATTAGCGCTAGTTGGCCGCTTGTTCAATAAGCGTGACGAACCCGATCCGAGGAGCACCGATGCCCTGGCTGATGCCCAGCGAGACCGCCCGACACGACCGCGTCTGGATGGCCTTCCCCGCCGAGGGCGAGACCCTCGGCGACACCGACGCGCTCCGCGAGGAGGGCTACGCCACGTGGACCGCCGTGGCGCACGCCGTCTCCGAGTTCACCCCCGTGACGATCCTCGTGGATCCGAGCGAGCTCACCCGCGCCCGCCGCATGCTGTCGTCCGACGTGACGATCCTCGAGGCGCCGGTCGACGAGTTCTGGATGCGCGATGCCGGCCCCACGTTCGTCGTCGACCCGGAGCGCCCCGGTGCGCTCGGCGCCGTGGACTGGGTGTTCAACGGCTGGGGCGCCCCGGCCTGGGCTCGCTGGCACGACGCGGCGCAGCACGCGCGCATCATCGCGGCCGAGGCGGGCGCCGAGCTCGTCAGCTCCGCCCTCGTGAACGAGGGCGGCGGCATCCACGTCGACGGCGAGGGCACCGTCCTGCTCACCGAGACCGTGCAGCTCGACCCGCGCCGCAACCCCTACCTCGACAAGCAGCGCGTCGAGGCGGAGATGCTCCGCACGATCGGCGCGACCAAGGCGGTGTGGCTCCCCCGCGGCCTCACCCGCGACTACGACGACTTCGGCACCAACGGACACGTCGACATCGTCGCCGCGATCGCCTCCCCTGGGCGGATCCTCCTGCACGCGCAGCAGGATCCCGGACATCCCGACTTCGAGGTCTCCGCCGCGCTGCGCGCGCACCTGGCCGCGCAGACGGACGCCGCCGGCCGCGCGTTCGAGATCCTCGAGCTGCCGGCTCCGTTGACGCTGCGCGACGAGGAGGGCTTCGTGGACTGGAGCTACGTCAACCACCTCGTCACGAACGACGGCGTGATCGCGTGCGGGTTCGGGGACGACGTCGCCGACACGCGCGCCAGGGACATCCTGGCGGAGGCCTACCCCGGCCGGCGGGTCGTGACCGTCGACGCCCGCCCGCTCTTCGACCGCGGCGGCGGCGTCCACTGCATCACCCAGCAGCAGCCCTCCCTCGTCCGCTGAGGTTCTCGCGGCGCCCGCCCCTCACCCGGCGGGCGCCGCAGCCTCGGATCGCCCGAACCGCTTCCACCGTCGCCCCGCCTCCCGCAGTGACCGAGCACCAAGAAGGACCCCCATGTTCGATGTCGTCGAGACCCCCATCGCGCGCCTGCGCGAAGCCCTGGAGAGCGGAGAGACCACGGCCGTCGACCTCGTCGACGCCTACCTCGCCCGCATCGACGCCTACGACGGCACCGAAACGGACACCGCGCTGAACGCCGTCGTGGTGCGCAATCCCGACGCGCGCGACGAGGCCGAGGCCTCGGATGCCCGGCGCGCCCGCGGCGAGGTCCTCGGCCCGCTCGACGGGATCCCGTACACCGCGAAGGACAGCTACCTCGTGCGAGGGCTCACCGCGGCCGCCGGCTCCCCCGCGTTCGCCGAGCTCGTCGCCCAGCGCGACGCGTTCACGATCGAGCGCCTCCGCGCGGGCGGCGCGATCTGCCTCGGCCTCACGAACATGCCCCCCATGGCCAACGGCGGCATGCAGCGCGGCGTCTACGGCCGCGCCGAGAGCCCCTACAACGCCGCCTTCCTCACGGCGCCGTTCGCGTCCGGATCCTCGAACGGATCCGGCACGGCGACCGCGGCGAGCTTCGCCGCGTTCGGACTCGGCGAGGAGACGTGGTCGAGCGGGCGCGGCCCCGCCACCAACAACGCCCTGTGCGCGTACACCCCGTCGCGCGGAGTGATCTCGGTGCGCGGCAACTGGCCGCTCGTGCCGACAATGGACGTCGTCGCGCCGCACGCCCGCACGATGTCGGATCTCCTCGAGATCCTCGACGTGATCGTCGCCGACGACGCCGAGACCCGGGGCGATTTCTGGCGCGCCCAGCCGTGGATCGCCCTGCCCGCCTCTTCGGAGGTGCGCCCTGACGCCTATCCGGCGCTCGCCGACGGCGCGGCCGCGGCGCTGGCCGGGAAGCGGATCGGGATCCCCCGCATGTACATCAACGCCGATCCCGACGCCGGCACGGCCGAGAACCCCGGCATCGGAGGGCCGACCGGGCAGCGCATCGACACCCGCGCGTCGGTCATCGCACGCTGGAAGCAGGCCAGGGCGGATCTGGAGCGTGCCGGAGCCGAGGTCGTCGAGGTCGACTTCCCGGTCGTGACGAACTACGAGGGGGACCGTCCCGGCGCCCCGACGATCGCCACGCGCGGTCTCGTCACGCCCGAGTACCTGCGCCGGGAGATCGTGGACCTGTCGGCGTGGGGCTGGAACGACTTCCTGGACGCGAACGGGGATCCGCAGCTGCACAGCCTCGCCGACGTCGACGGCGCGACGATCTTCCCGCACCCCGCGGGCGCCCTGCCCGATCGCTACACGGGCTTCGACGACGACATCGCGGAGTATCCGGACTGGGTGCGCCGGAACCCGGGTGCGACGATCGCGACGATCCCCGAGCTCGAGGACGGCCTGGCCGGCCTCGAGGAGACGCGCCGGATCGATCTCGAGCGCTGGATGGATGAGCTCGGCCTCGACGCCGTGGCGTTCCCTGCGGTCGCCGACGTCGGCCCCGCGGATATGGATGTGAACCCCGCCTCCGCGGATCTCGGCTGGCGCAACGGCACCTGGATCGCGAACGGAAACCTGCCGATGCGCCACCTCGGCATCCCGAGCGTGACGGTGCCGATGGGACTCATGGCCGACATCGGGATGCCGATCGGGCTCACGTTCATCGGCCGCGCCTACGACGACACGGCGCTGCTGCGGCTCGGCGCCGGCTTCGAGGCGATCGGCGCCGACGGAGACCGCCGCACCGAGCCCCCGCGCACGCCCCGGCTCTGACCGCGGCGCGGGCGCTGCACGGCAGCGCTGCGCCGACCCCGCCCAGCTATCGTGAGCGGATGGACGCCGCACCCCGTTCGCCCCTCGCCATGCTCGTCACGACCGTGCGGCGGGAGAAGCAGGGCGTGCTGGCGACCACCGCCGCCGACGGAGCCCCCGAGGCGGCACTGGTCGGGATCGCCGCACTCGACGACGGCACCCTCGTCGTGAACGCGCCCGCATCCGCGCGCAAGGTCGCGAATCTGCGGGACCAGCCGCGGGTGGCGCTCGTCGTCGGCACGGGCGCCGTGCGCAGCCTGCAGATCGAGGGCGTCGCCGAGGTGCTGGATGGCGACGCCCGGATCCGGCTCGCCACGGCTTACGACGCGCAGTATCCGGGATCGCGGTCCCTCGCCGACGGATTCATCGTGATCGCGATCCATCCGCGGTGGGTGCGCGACTACGACGTCGAGCGCACACCCCGCGCGATCGAGTCGATCCTCTCGACCGATTGAAGTGTGTCGGCACATTTCGCGGCGTTGGCGCCGGCGACACGCCCGGACGTAGCCTGATCGGACCGATCCTGTGAGGAGACCACCGTGACCACGCCCCGCATCCACCTTTCGCCCCTTCCGGTGCGTGAGGCTGCGGCGTGCATGTGCGACCACGGCGACGTCTGCTCCTCCTTCGCCCCGGGGCACGCGCTGCACCTGATCCAGGCGCGGCTCGCGGCCGCGACCACGGCCGGCTGGGTCGACGCGCTCGTCTCATCGGTCGACCGCGCGGCGGGCATCGTGCGGGTCACGAGGCTCGACGGCGAGC
>NZ_NCKN01000107.1 GCF_002257455.1 Microbacterium sp. 13-71-7 | reverse complement strand
CGCAGACGTGCCCTCGCAGCTTCTCGATGTGGTTGCGATGCACGAGCGGGAACGCGGATCCGCCGAGCGCAGGGGCGCGCGGATCCCAGCCCTCGGGCAGCAGGGAGACGGCCTCGTAGACCTTCTCGACCCGGCGGTTCTCGAACAGCAGCTGGTACGCGCCGCGCGTGACGGGCCGCTTCGAGAACATCAGCAGGCCCGCCGTCGCGCGGTCCAGGCGGTGGATGGGCGTGAGCTCCGGGATGCCGAGCGCATTGCGCAGCCGCACCAGGGCCGAGTTCTGCAGGTACTTGCCTCCGGGGGTCGTCGGGAGGAAGTGCGGCTTGTCGACGACGACGAGATCGGTGTCCTCGTGCAGGATCTCGACCTCGAAGGGGATCTGCTTCTCGACCGGCGGCTCCCGGTAGTACCAGACGAAGTCGTGCATGCCGAGCGGCGTCTCCCGCGTGAGAGGGGTGCCGTCGATCGCCACGATCTCGCCGCGGTCGAAGCGGTCCAGCAGGCGCTCCGGATCGAGGTGGAAGAAGCGCTCGGCCATGAACGCGCCGACGGTCGGCCAGGGTCCCTCGGCGGGCACGCGCAGACGCGTCGCACCGACGCCGTCGCGCACGGGAAGGGGAGAGGGCATGCCCATTCGGACCAGCCTAGGGCCGCGGCTCCCCTTCCCGTGCGACGGAGGCGGTCATTCCGCGCCGGCGGCGATCCACTCGTCGAAGGACGTCGGCGCGAGCCGCACGCCCTCGGCGGGCACGAGCACCTCGCCGGCGAACCCGACGCCCATCGCCGCACCGCGCCAGGTCGCGCGGATGCGGCGGTCCTCACCCCGGGCGGCGAAGGTGCGGCGCGCCATGTCCACCGCGTCCTCGGTGCGGGGTCCGGCGATCTCGACGGTCGTGCCGCTCGGCGCGTCCAGCGCGTGATCGACGAGTGCCGCGGCCACATCGCGCGGTGCGATCGGCTGCAGGAGCAGGGGCGGGACGAGAGACTCGCCGTCGGCGACGGCCCACTCCGCGATCATCGCGGGGAAGTCGTGGAACTGCGTCGCCCGCAGGATCGTGAACGCGATGCCGCCCGCGCGCACGGCCCGCTCCTGCGCGCGCTTGCCGAAGTAGTGCGGATTCCCCTCGACCTCGTCGAGGGCGGCGATCGAGAGGGCGATGTGATGGCGCACGCCGGCCGCGGCCTCCGCGGCGAGCAGCACCTCGGTCATCGCCGTGAACGTCTCCTCGGCCTCGGCGACGGTCGCGACCGGGGGATTGGTCACGTCGATCACGGTCTCGACGTCCGCCAGGATCGCGCCCAGTCCGTCGCCCGTGCGCAGATCCACGCCCTCGGCGCGACTCAGCGACACCGCCTCGTGGCCGCGCTGTGCGATCTCCCGCACCACCAGCCGTCCGATCCGTCCCGTACCGCCGGCCACTGCGATCCTCATCATCGACTCCTTAATCATGGACATTGCGTGTCCACAATAGGAGTGGCTTGATACGCTGGTCAAGTGAAGCTTCCCGAGACCTCGGAATGGGTGCTGCACGCGACCGCCGTGATCGCGCAGCTGCCTCCCGGGTCGACCGTGTCCGGCGCGCAGCTGGCAGAGCACTTCGGCGTGCCTGGTCCGTATCTGCAGAAGCAGCTCGCCAAGCTCGTCCGGGCGGGGATCCTCACCGGGAGCACGGGTCCGCGGGGCGGCTTCCGTCTCGCGCGGGATCCGGAGGCGATCACCCTCCTCGACCTCGTCACCGCGGTCGACGGCGATGCGGATCCCTACGTGTGCCGCGAGCTGCGCCAGCAGGGTCGGGGTGCGGCCAGGCCGGAGGACTGCCGGAATCCCTGCGCGCTCGCATCCGCGATGCGCGCCGCGCACGAGGCGTGGCGGTCGTCGCTGCAGCACGCCACCCTCGGGGGTATCGTCGCGGGTCTTCCCTCCGCCGTGCTCGAGAAGAACAGGCGCCTGCTGCTCGAGCCCAGGGCCTGATCGCCCCCGGCGATCAGGCGCCGAAGCTCAGGCTGAGCTTGCGCAGCAGGGCGGCGAGGCGCTCGCGGTCGCTGCGGGAGAGTGCGGAGAGCAGCGTCGCCTCGGCGTCCACGAGGCGGGTGATCGCCGCGTCCACGCGCACCCTGCCGTCGTCCGTGAGGGTCACCAGCACGCTGCGGCCGTCGCCGGGATCCGCCTCCCGGCGCACCAGACGGCGTCCCACGAGCCGGTCGATCCGGTTCGTCATGGTGCCGCTGGAGACGAGGGTCTGCTGCAGGAGCTGCTTCGGGCTGAGCTGGAACGGCGCTCCCGCGCGGCGCAGGGCGGACAGCACGTCCCACTCCCACGGCTCGAGGTCGCTGCGGCGGAAGACGTCTCGGCGGGCGCGGTCGAGCAGTCGGGACAGTCGGTCCACGCGGGAGAGCACCTCGAGGGGGGAGAAGTCCAGGTCCGGCCGTTGCGTGTTCCACGCCGCGACGATCCGGTCGACCTCGTCGCCGGGGTGATCCGCTCCGATGCTCATCCGTTCATTATCGCGGGCGCGTCGGAGGCCGAAGGCGCAGACGTCGGCGGCGGATCAGGCCGTCAGCCGCACCGTGAGGAAGATGCTGTGCGGATCCTCGACATAGGAGCCGAACGGTTCGCACTCGTCGAAACCGGCCTTGGTGTACAGCCGGTGCGCGGCCCAGAAGAAGTCGCTCGCACCGGTCTCCAGCGACACGCGTCGGATCCCGCGATCGCGCGCGTCGCAGAGCAGGGCAGCCAGCATCACGGATCCGACACCGCGGCCGCGCATCCGGGGCGAGGTGCGCATGGACTTCAGCTCTTCGTGGCCCGGTTCGAGCTCGGCGAGCGCCCCGGTGCCGACGAGCGCTCCATCCATCGTCGCGGCGAACAGTCGCACACGCGGAGAGAGCAGGCGCGACATGTCCAGGGCATGTCTGCTCTCCGGCGGCGCGGTCGCCTGCATGTCGCGGAGATGATCGCTCAGGAACACCTCGAGGTCGGGCGTCGCGGCCTGCACGCGAGCGATGCGGATCGTCATCATCCCAGCGTCGCGCAACGACGTTGCGAGCATGTTGCCGACCGGTTCCGGCCGGATCACGCGGACGGCGCATGGCAGAATTGAGAAGCGGGCGCCCGGCGACCGCGGTCCGCCGTGGTGTAACGGCAGCACCCCAGCCTTTGGAGCTGCGGGGTCCAGGTTCGAATCCTGGCGGCGGAGCATGACGGAGAACACACTCGCCATCGTCGTCCTCGCCGCAGGGCAGGGCACGCGCATGAAGTCCCGCCTGCCGAAGGTGCTGCACCCGATCGGCGGCCGCACGCTCGTCGGTCACGTGCTCGCGACCGCCGCGCAGCTGGGCGCCGACACGGTCGAGGTCGTGGTGCGCCACGAGCGCGACCAGGTGGTCGCGGCCCTCGCCGCCGAGCACCCTGAGGCGGTCATCGTCGATCAGGACGACGTCCCCGGCACCGGTCGCGCCGTGCAGGTGGCGCTGGACGCGCTGCCGGAGGGCTTCGACGGCGACGTGCTGGTGCTCTCCGGCGACGTGCCGCTGCTGGAGGCCGAGACGCTGCAGGCCCTCATCGACGGGCATCGCGCCGCCGCGGCCGCGGCGACCGTGCTCAGCGCGATCGTCGACGACCCCGACGGCTACGGCCGGATCATCCGCGACGCATCGGGCGACGTGGCCCGCATCGTGGAGCAGAAGGACGCGGACGAGGCCGAGAAGGCCACGCGCGAGATCAACGCCGGCGTGTACGTGTTCCGCGCGGGTCTGCTCCGCGCGGAGCTAGCGAAGGTCACCACCGACAACGCTCAGGGCGAGATGTACCTGACCACCGTGATCGGCCTGCTCCGCGCCGCGGACGAGAAGGTCGCCGTCTCGATCGCGACCGACACCGCCGCGACCTTCGGCATCAACGACCGCATTCAGCTCGCCGAGGCCGCGCGCACCCTGAACGACCGCATCGTGCGCCGCTGGCAGCGCGAGGGCGTGACGATCCAGGATCCGGCGACCACGTGGATCGATGACGACGTGACCCTCGCGCCCGACGTCACGATCCTGCCGAACACGCACGTCCTTCGGGCGAGCACGGTCGCGAGCGGGGCGATCATCGGCCCCGACACGACGCTGGTCAGCACCGAGGTCGGCGAGGACGCGACGGTCCGCCGCTCCGAGGCGACGCTCGCCGTGATCGGCGCGCGCGCGACCGTCGGCCCGTTCTCGTACCTGCGCGCCGGCACCACGCTCGGTGCCGACGGCAAGATCGGCGCCTACGTCGAGACCAAGAACGCGCAGATCGGCGACGACTCCAAGGTGCCGCACCTGTCCTACATCGGCGATGCGACCGTGGGCCGCGGGGTCAACCTCGGCGCGTCGACGATCACGGCGAACTACGACGATGTGAACAAGCACCGCACCGAGATCGGGGACGAGGTGCACACGGGCTCGCACACGGTGCTCGTCGCGCCCGTTAGGCTGGGTGCCGGCGCGAAGACCGCCGCCGGCGCCGTCGTCCGCAAGGACGTCCCCGCCGGTGCGCTCGCGATGAGCGTCGCCCCCCAGCGAAACGTCGCGGGGTGGGTGGAGAAGAACAGGGCAGGCACGGCCGCAGCAGACGCTGCAGCACGTGCCGATTCGGCGGAATAGGCGGGTCCGATGGGGCGCAAGAAGAACACGACGGTCGAGCTGGACCGCGAGAACGACATCGCGCCAGGACTGGTCGCCAAGACCAAGAAGAGGCTCGTCGTCGCCGGCGGCCGATCGCATCCGGAGCTCGTGGCCGCCGTGGCCGCGGCCCTCGGCACCGAGATCGCGCCGGTCGAGCACCGCACCTTCGCATCGGGCGAGCTCTACGCGCGCTTCGAGGTGTCGATCCGGGGCTGCGACCTGTTCATCATCCAGTCGTTCGGCGACCCGATCAACGAGTGGCTCATGGAGACGCTCATCATGCTCGACGCCGCCAAGCGCGCCTCGGCCAAGCGCATCACCGTGGTCGCCCCGTACTACCCCTACGCACGGCAGGACAAGAAGGGCCGCGGCCGCGAGCCGATCTCCGCCCGCCTCGTCGCCGACATGCTCAAGGTCGCCGGCGCGGACCGGGTCATGAGCGTCGACCTGCACGCCGCGCAGATCCAGGGCTTCTTCGACGGCCCCGTCGACCACCTCTTCGCCAAGCCGGTCCTCCTCCAGCATTTCGAGGAGAGCCTCACCGCAGAGGACCGCGCCACGCTCACGATCGTCTCGCCCGACATGGGCCGCGTGCGCGTCGCGGACACCTGGTCGGACAGCCTCGACGCCCCGCTCGCGATCATCCACAAGCGCCGCGACCCGAAGGTCGCCAACCAGGTCTCGGTGCACGAGATCGTCGGCACCGTGGACGGGCGCACCTGCCTCCTCGTCGACGACATGATCGACACCGGCGGCACGATCGTCAAGGCCGCGCAGGCCCTCAAGGCCAACGGCGCCCGCAAGGTGATCGTCGCGGCGACCCACGCGATCTTCTCGGATCCGGCCAGCGAGCGCCTGCAGGACTCGGCGATCGACGAGGTCGTCGTCACCGACACGATCCCGCTCTCGGCCGCCCGCCGGTTCCCCGGGCTGCGGATCCTGCCGATCGCGCCGCTGCTGGCGACCGCGATCCGCCAGGTCTTCGAGGACGGCTCCGTCACGAGCATGTTCGACGGCGCGGCCTGAGACGGAGTCGGCCGGCGCGGATCCTGACTTCACGACGCGCTGCGTCATCTCAAAGGTGACGCACAGGAGGGATGCGGAAGCTGGAACCATGAAGCTCTCGCCCTCGGTCCGTCAAGGATCCGCCCTGGTCGGCATCGCCGGAACGCTGCTGCTCGCGGGATGCGCGGCCGAGTCGTCGTCCGCCGAGACCACGACAGGAACCCCGGCGCCGCAGGCGAGCGCCGGCGCCTCGCCGTCCTCGACGAGCGCGGGCTCCCCGACCGGGTCCGGTACGACCTACAAGGACGGCACCTACTCCGCCGACGGCTCGTACCAGACGCCGGAGACGGTGGAGAAGATCTCCGTCTCGATCACCCTCGCCGACGACACCGTCACGAAGGTCGAGGTCACCGGCGACCCGCAGGCGTCGGAGACGAAGCACTACCAGTCGCAGTTCATCGGCGGGATCTCCGCCCAGGTGGTCGGCAAGAAGCTCGACGAGATCTCCGTCAGCCGCGTCTCCGGATCCTCGCTCACCAGCAAGGGCTTCAACCAGGCGCTGGCCACCATCCGCACCGAAGCCGCGGGCTAGGGTGGATCCCCGCCCGCCGACGGACGTCTGGCGGTTCGAAGCGATCGGCACCGTCTGGGAGATCGTCACGGCCTGTCCTCTCCCTGAGGGCGAACGCGACGCGGTGCGCGACGTGATCGACGACTTCGACCACACCTGGTCCCGGTTCCGTGCCGACTCGCTCGTGACGGCCCTCGCCGAGGAGCCGCAGGAGGTGCCCGCACCGCCGGATGCGGCGGCGATGCTCGATCTGTACCGGGAGCTCTCGCTCGCGACCGACGGCGCCGTGCAGCCGCTGATCGGCGACAGCCTGTCCGCGCGCGGCTACGACGCGGGGTACTCGTTCCACGATCGGGGCGCGAGGCCCGCGCCCGCCGACTGGGTCGAGCAGCTCGCCTGGGACGACGGCGCCCTCGCCCTGCACGCGCCGGCCCTCATCGACGTGGGCGCGATCGGGAAGGGCCGTCTCGTCGACGTGGTGCACGACCTGCTGGGATCCCTGGGGCACGCCGAGCGCCTCGTCGACGCCGGCGGCGACCTTCGTCAGAGTGGCGAGCGGATCAGGGTGGGGCTGGAGCACCCGTTCGACCCGGCGCGCGCGATCGGCGTCGCCACGGTCGCGAACGGGGCGCTCTGCGGATCCGCCGTGAACAGGCGCGCCTGGCCGGGGGAGCACGGCGGGCTGCACCACGTGCTGGATGCGCGGACCGGGGAGCCGGTGCGCACCATCGCGGCGACCTGGGCGATCGCCGCGGAGGCCATGGTCGCGGATGCGGCCGCCACGGCGCTGTTCTTCGACGGCGGTGCCGCGTTCGCGGCGCGGTTCGGTGTGGAATGGGTGCGGATGACCACGGACGGCGCGGTCGAGTGGTCGGCGGGGGATCGGATGGAGGCGTTCGCATGATCGCGACGCTGATCGGCGCGCGGCAGCGCGTGGTCGCGCAGCTCGGACGGCTCTCGATGTACCGGCTCGCGCTGTACGCGCTGCTCGCGCTCGCCGCGATCGCGATGATCCTGTCCGCGGTCGGCGCCGTCTCGGTGCTGCCGCTCGACATCCTCGCCACACTGGCGGTGCTGATGCTCGCGACGCTCTGCACGGACGCGGTCGCCCAGGCGCTGCTGCACGTCCCGCGCCGCGTCGAGTCATCGCTCATCACGGCGCTCATCCTGCTCTTCGTGGTGCAACCGGGCGCGAACCCCGACCAGATCGGCGGTGTCGCGCTCGCGGGCGTGGTCGCCGCGGTCTCCAAGTACGTGCTGGTGTGGCGCGGGCGGCACCTGCTCAACCCCGCCGCCGTCGGGGCGACCGTGCTCACGATCACGGGCCTCGGCTTCTCCGCCTGGTGGGTCGGCACTCCGGCGATGGCGATCCCCGTGATCGTGCTGGGCCTGCTCGTGCTCTGGCGCACCGAACGGATCCGCGTCGTCCTGCTGTTCGTGATCGTGTACGCCGTCGTGTCGAGCGTGCGGTTCTCGGTGCAGTCTGCCGCAGCCGGACTCGCCGTGGAACCCTGGGCGCTGCTCACCACGGTGCTGCTGCAGTCGCCGGCGCTGTTCCTCGGCGCCTTCATGCTGTCCGAGCCGCTGACCATGCCGTCACGACGGTGGCAGCAGCTGCTCGTCGCGGTGGTCGTCGGCGCGCTCGCCGGCTGGCCGATCAGCCTGGGGATCATCACGCTCGGCCAGGAGCGGGCGCTGTTGGTGGGCAACCTCCTCGCCGCCGCGCTCGTCGCCAGGGCGGGAATCAGGCTCTCGCTCGTGCGCCGCCGCTCCGTCACCCCGACCGTGCAGGAGCTGACGTTCCGGGCGCGGCGTCCGTTCCGGTTCGCGCCGGGGCAGTACCTGGAGCTGCAGGTGCCGCATCGCCGCCCAGACAGCCGCGGCACCCGCCGCGAGTTCAGCATCGTCTCCACGCCGGCGGAGCTGCCCTTCGTGCGGATCGCCTACCGCGAGGGCGAGCACGGCTCGAGCTACAAGCGCGCGCTCGGCGCGGTGCAGCCCGACGACGTGCTCACCGCGACAGGGGTGTGGGGCGACTTCGTGCTGCCGGCCCGCCAGGCGCCCCTGCTGCTCATCGCGGCGGGGATCGGGGTGACGCCGTTCGTGGCGCAGCTCGGGGCGCGGGACGCGGCGGACGCGGTTCTCGTGCTCGTGGCCTCCTCGGCCGAGGAGTGCGCCTACCTGCGCGAGCTCGGCGGCTCCGGCGCACGCATACTGGTGGTCGCCCCCGACCGCCCCGCCGAGCTGCCCCCTGGCGCGGAATGGGCCGGCGGTGCACGGCTGGATGCCGCCCTGCTGCTCGCGCTGGTGCCGGATCTGGATCGGCGGCACGCCCGCATCTCCGGTCCGCCGCGGCTCATCGCGGAGCTCGCCCCCGCGCTGCGCGGCGCGCGGAGCGTGACGACGGACGCCTTCGCAGGCTACTGAGCCGGTCGACCTCCGGGCCGATGCGTCGCCCAGGCCGATCGTCGCCCAGACCGATCGTCGCCCAGGTCGATGAGGGGAGCGGCTCAGTGACCGCCGAGCGTGCGGCCGAGCTCGTGGCTGCCCGCATCCGCGCGGCTCTCGCTGCGGCGCTGCGCCTCCTCGTCCCTGCGGCGCGGCGCCGAGCGCTCGGCATGATGCTGCCGCGACGCCTCCGTGCCGGTCGGGCGCGGGGGAGCGGCGTCGGCGGGGTGCGTCGGCGCGCCGGCCGTCGTCTGCGGCACCTTCGGCAGGCGGACCGTGAACACCGTCGCGCCCGGCTCGCTCTGCACGGAGATCGTGCCGCCGTGGCCGTCGACGATCGCCTTCGTGATCGACAGGCCGAGGCCGGAACCGCCGGTCGCCCTGTTGCGGGAGCGGTCGCCCCGCGCGAAGCGGCTGAACAGCTCGTCGCGGACCGCGGGGTCGATGCCAGGCCCGTCGTCGCGGACGCGGAGCACGACCTCGGATCCCTCTTCCGCCACCTCGATCGCGATGCGCGTGCCGGCCGGAGTGTGCGTGCGGGCATTCGCGAGCAGGTTCGTGACGACCTGCTGCAGCCGTCCGGTGTCGCCGATGAGCTCGACCGCCTCCTCCGGCACGTCGATCGCCCACTCGTGATCCGGGGCGGTGGGCCGCGCATCCTCGACGCCCTCGATCGCCAGCCGGGACAGGTCGACCGTGGAGAGCGTGAGCTCCCTGCCCTCCTCGAGACGCGCGAGCAGCAGCAGGTCCTCGACCAGGCTGGTCATCCGCAGCGACTGCGCCTGGATGCGCTCCAGGGCGGTGTGCGCGGAGGCGGTGGCCGGATCCTCCGGCGCATCGGATCGCGACAGCGCACGCAGCGACAGCTCGGAGTACCCGCGGATCGAGGACAGCGGCGTGCGCAGCTCATGGCTCGCGTCGGCGACGAACTGCCGCATCCGCTCCTCGTTGCGCTGGCGCACCGCGAGCGAGGCGTCGACGTGATCGAGCAGGGTGTTCAGCGCGGATCCGACGAGTCCGGTCTCGGTGCGCGGATCCGCCTCCGCGGCGGGCACGCGCTCCGTGATCGACACGTCGCCGCGGTCCAGCGGCTGATTGGCGACCCTATTCGCGGTCGCGGCGACCTCGCGGAGCGGGCGCAGGGCGACCCGGATCGTGATCGCCGTGGACAGCGCGAGCAGGATGAGCCCGCCGATCGTGGTGAGCGCGATCATGGAGAACAGCGTCGTGATCTGCGCCTCGGTGGACGCACGGGGGAGCCCCGTGATCAGCTGGAACTGCGGGGAGTCCGCGCGCTGGATGCTCTGGTGCACGAGCTGGTACGGGCCCAGGCCCGCGAGCTCCGCCTCCGCCTTCTTGTCGCTGAGAGCCGCAACGACCTGCTGCATCTGCAGCGGGGAGAGCGGCTGGGCGACGCCTCCGCTGACGAAGGTGCCGGTCGCCGTGCCTGACGGCTCGACCACCATGACCAGGACGCCGTTCTGCACCCCGGTCTGCCCGACGACGAGGTCGGTCGCGGCGGGGACGTGCCCGAACATCGCATGCTGGTTGGCCACGGGCACGATGCCCTTCGCCGCGGCGGTCAGCTCATCCTGCAGCCGCCCGTTGAGCACGTTGCCGAGCACGACGCTCGTCGCGATCGCGATCACGACGAGGATGAGCGAGACGAATCCGGTCACCGCCGCCATCAGCCGTGTCTGCAGGGACAGCGGGCCCCTGGGGCGGGTGCGGAACGGATTCATCGAGGTCGTGCCTTCTTCGTGCTCGGTGCGGCGGTCTTACTGCTGGGGCGCCTTGATCATGTAGCCGACCCCGCGCACGGTGTGGATCAGCGCCACCTCGCGTCCGGCGTCGAGCTTCTTGCGCAGGTACGAGATGTACAGCTCGACGACGCTCGAGCGGCCGCCGAAGTCGTAGCTCCACACGCGGTCCAGGATCTGCGCCTTGGAGAGCACGCGGCGCTCGTTGCGCATCAGGAAGCGCAGCAGCTCGAACTCGGTCGCGGTCAGCTCGATCTCGTCGCCCGCGCGGACCACCTCGTGGCTGTCCTCGTTGAGAGTGAGGTCGCCGACCTGCAGGATCGAGTCGCTGGCGTCGGTGGTCGCGCCGCCGGAGCGGCGGATCACGGCGCGCAGGCGCGCGACGACCTCCTCCAGGCTGAACGGCTTGGTGACGTAGTCGTCGCCGCCCGCCGTGAGACCCGCGATCCGGTCGCTCACCGCATCCTTGGCGGTGAGGAACACGACGGGCACCATGTTGCCCTGCTCGCGCAGGCGCTTGAGGACGCCGAGCCCGTCCAGGTCGGGCATCATGACGTCGAGGACCAGGGCGTCGGGGCCGAAGTCGCGGGCGACCTGCAGCGCCTCGAGTCCTGATCCGGCGGTGCGCACCTCCCATCCCTCCATCCGCAGGGCCATGGCGAGGAGGTCGGTGAGCATCGGCTCGTCGTCGACCGCGAGGATCCGCAGGGGAGAGCCATCGGGGCGACGCAGCTCAGTGGCGTGATCGTTCATGGGATCTATTCTCCTCAGTTTCCTATGAACGGTCTATGAGTATGGGTGACCCGGCGTGCTTAGCGCGCGCATAGCAGCGCCATCATCGCGGCCCAGAACCGGCTCCTAGCGTCTCCAGCACGAGCGTGACAGAAGGAGAAGCATGTACGGGACGTATCTGCGCCGGGAACTGGCCGGGCGGAAGAAGCAGACGGTGATCGTCGCCGTGGGCCTCGCGATAGCGATCGCCCTGGTGATCGTCGTCAACGCGCTGTCGGCGGGGGTGCGCGATGCGCAGACGCAGGCGCTCGCGCGGGTCTACGGCGTGGGCACCGACCTCACCGTCACGGGCGCGCCCGCCCAGCGCGGCAGCGACACCGGGCAGCGCTTCGACTTCGGGGCGGGCGGCGGAGCTGCCGCGAGCGACGGCAGCACCACCCTGAAGACCTCGGTGCTGCGCGCCTCGCCGGCGCGGGGCACGATCGACGCGGCCGGGGTGAAGACGATCGCGGGGACGGGGAACGTCGCCGCCTCGACCGGCGCGCTGAGCCTCACCAACCTCACGTTCGACGGGCAGATCGCCCAGCAGGGCGCGCAGGGCGGAACCGGTACCGGTCAATCCGGCACCGGCGAGGGGCAGGGCACGGGCGAACGGCCGCGATTCGGCGGCGGCAAGTTCGGGCTCAACTCGTTCTCGGTGCTGGGCGTCGACCCCTCCGCGGGGGCGGTCGTCGGACCGCTGTCGTCCGTGAAGGTCTCCTCCGGGCGCGCGCTCGACGCCGCCGATGCCGGACAGCTGGTCGCCCTGGCGGACAGCACCTACGCCACCTCGAAGAGCCTGAGCGTCGGCGGCACGATCGACGTGGGCGGATCCACCGTCAAGATCGTCGGGATCGTGACCTCCTCGTCCGACTCCGCCGACACCGCGGCGAACGTGTACCTGCCGCTCGACACCGCGCAGAAGATCGCCGGCACCGGCGACGTCGTGTCGACGGTCTACGTGAAGGCGGCCTCCGCCTCCGACATCGCCTCGGTGCAGACGGCGCTCGCCAAGGCCCTCCCGACCGCGACCGTCAGCTCGCAGGCGGATCTCGCCTCCACCGTCTCCGGATCCCTCGCGAGCGCGGCAGGCATGATCGAGGGCCTCGGCACGTGGCTGTCCCTCATCGTGCTCGCCGTCGCGGTGCTCCTCGCCGTGCTGTTCACGCTCTCGGGTGTCGCCCGGCGCACCAGGGAGTTCGGCACGCTCAAGGCGATCGGCTGGTCCAACGGACGGATCGTCCGCCAGGTGGCCGGCGAGTCGCTCGTGCAGGGTCTCATCGGGGGAGCGGCGGGACTCGCGCTCGGCCTGCTCGGGATCCTCGCCGTCAACCTCGTGCGGCCCACGATCTCCGGAGCGTCGGCCTCCGGCTTCACGCGCGGCGGAGGCGCCGGGGGTGCGGGCGCCGGACAGGCCGGCGCGGGGGCCGCGGGCGGGGCGTTCCAGGGTGGCGGGGGCGGATTCCGCGGCCTCGGCGAGTCCGCGCAGGCGGTCGTGCTGCATGCCCCACTCAGCGTGACGATCCTCATCGCGGCCGTGGGCCTCGCGATCCTCGGCGGCCTCGTCGCCGGAGCGATCGGCGGATGGCGGGCGGCCAGGCTGAGCCCCGCCGAAGCGCTGCGGTCCGCCGCCTGATCCCCCCGACCCGAACAGGAGAGACGACATCATGAGCATCATCGAGACCGAGCCCGAGGCCCAGGCGCTGTACCGGCTGACCGGCGTCACGCGCACCTACCGCACGAAGGGCCGCACGGTCACGGCCCTGACCGGCGCGACCGCCGAGATCCGAGCAGGCGAGTTCGTCACCATCCAGGGCCCCACGGGTGGAGGGAAGTCCACGCTGCTGCAGCTGCTCGGCGCTCTGGACCGCCCCACCGGCGGATCGCTCGTGCTCGGCGGCACCGAGCTGTCCACCGCGTCGAACCGCGAGCTCGGCCGGTTGCGCGCCGAGGAGATCGGGTTCGTGTTCCAGGGCTTCAACCTCATCCCCACGCTCACCGCGAGGGAGAACGTGGCGATGGCGCTCGTGCCGCTCCGGATCCCGGCCGAGGAGCGCCGCGCACGCGTGGACGAGTCGCTCGCGCACGTGGGGCTCGCCGACCGCGGCGATCATCTGCCGGGCGAGCTGAGCGGCGGTCAGCAGCAGCGGGTCGCGATCGCCAGGGCGATCGTGAAGAAGCCGCGCGTGCTGCTGGCCGACGAGCCCACCGGCAACCTGGACGAGGAGATGCGCGACGAGATCCTCCTGCTGCTCGAGTCGCTCTGCGCCGAGGGCCTGACCCTCATCGTCGTCACCCACGACTCCGCCGTCGCGAAGCGCGCGCACCGCCGGCTGCGCCTCAAGAACGGCACCCTGACCGAGGTGTGACACTC
>NZ_NCKN01000106.1 GCF_002257455.1 Microbacterium sp. 13-71-7 | reverse complement strand
CCTGCAGGAGACGGCGCCGGCCGCCCTCGCCGAGATCATCCGCACCGCCGCGGACAGCGCCGGCACCTGATCGCGTCGACGGACTCAGGATTGTGACGCCGCGTCTCACCGCCCGCACCCCGCGATGAGGCGCCGCCCTAGGCTCGACCGCACAGCACCACCCGCACCGTCAGCACCACCAGTACCTACAGAACCGCCGAGAGGATCCCCCGCATGCACCGCACCCGCGCAGCCCTCGCCCCGCGCCGGCCCCGCGCGCCGCGCCGCGCCGCCGTCGCCCTGATCACCGGACTGACGGCCGCCGCCCTGATGCTGTCCGCCTGCACCGGATCGCCCTCCCCCTCCGGCAGCGGCGCCGCGGGAGCCGCCGACGCGAACGCCGCTCTCACCGTGGGACTCGTGCTCGAGCCGTCGAGCCTCGACATCCGGCACACGAGCGGCGCCGCACTCGAGCAGGTGCTCGTGGACAACATCTACGAGGGCCTGGTCAGCCGCACCCAGGACAACAAGATCATCGACCGGCTCGCGAAGAGCCACGAGATCTCGTCCGACGGGCTCACCTACACCTTCGTGCTCAACGACGGCATCACGTT
Source organism: Microbacterium sp. 13-71-7 (assembly GCF_002257455.1). Classification (GTDB taxonomy): domain Bacteria; phylum Actinomycetota; class Actinomycetes; order Actinomycetales; family Microbacteriaceae; genus Microbacterium. The sequence goes on along the minus strand of NZ_NCKN01000106.1, from coordinate 13,014 downwards.
CCACAACGGCGCGAAGCTCACCTCCGCCGACGTCGCCGCCTCGCTGCAGACCGCCAAGGACGACAAGACCGTGCAGGGGCACGCCGACCTCGCCGACGTCGCTGCGATCACGGCCAAGGACGACAAGACCATCGTCATCACGCTCACACAGCCGAGCCAGAACTTCCTGTTCAGCCTCACCGGCACGGCGGGGCTCGTGTTCCAGAAGGGCGACACGACAGATCTGCAGGCCGCGGAGAACGGCACCGGCCCGTTCACGCTCACGCAGTGGAAGAAGGGCGACTCGCTCTCCTTCGCCCGCAACGACAAGTACTGGGGCACGAAGGCCGGGGTGAAGAGCATCGTGTTCGACTACATCCCCGACTTCACCGCCGGGGTGAACGCCGCGCAGAGCGGCACGCTCGACGTGCTCACCGCGGTCGACGCGAACCTCGCCCCGCAGCTCGACAAGAACGGGACCTTCACCCTCACGAAGGGCCGGACCACCGACAAGGGCACGCTGGCGTTCAACAACGCCAAGGCGCCTCTGAACGACCAGCGCGTCCGCGAGGCGCTCCGCCTGGCGATCGACCACAAGGCGATCATCGAGGCCCGCGGCGTCGGCACGACGCTGTACGGCCCGATCCCCCAGCTCGACCCGGGTTACAAGGACCTGTCGAGCACGGCGCCGTACGACCCGGAGAAGGCCAAGGCGCTGCTCAAGGAGGCCGGCCAGGAGAACCTGTCGCTCACCCTCACGATCCCCTCGTTCTACGGCACCACGGTGCCGCAGCTGCTCACGAGCGACTTCAAGAAGGTGGGCGTGACCCTCACCGTGAACTCGGTCGAATTCCCCGCCTGGCTGGACTCCGTCTTCACCAAGCACGACTACGACCTCAGCTTCGTGCTGCACGTCGAGCCGCGCGACTTCGGCAACTTCGCCAACCCCGACTACTACTTCGGATACAACAACCCCGAGGTGCAGAAGCTCTACACCCAGTCGCAGACCGAGCTGGACGCGAAGAAGTCGGCGGACCTGCTCTCCCAGGCCGCCGAGATCGTCGCGAAGGACGCCGCCGCCGACTGGCTGTACGAGGATCAGACGCTGACCGCGGTGCGCGCCGGAGTGAACGGCTTCCCGAAGGACTCGATCAACTCGCGGCTCGACCTGCGCGGCGTGACCGTCTCGAAGTAGCCTCGGCTCTGTGCTCCGCTATGCGCTCACCCGAGGAGCCCTGCTCATCGCGGGGCTCCTCGTCGCGAGCGCGCTGATCTTCCTCGCCCTGCGGGTCTTCCCCGGCGATGTGGCGCAGCTGCTCGCGGGAGACAAGGCGACGCCGGCCCAGGTCGACGCGATCCGCAAGGCCCTCGGGCTGGATCAGCCGCTCGTGCTGCAGTACCTGGGCTGGATCGGCGGCGTGCTGCACGGCGACCTCGGCACGTCGCAGCTGAACGGCGCCTCCGTCGCCGCCGAGCTCGCGCAGAAGGCCCAGGTGACGGTACCGCTCGCGACGCTGTCGCTGCTCGTCGCCCTGGTGATCGCCGTGCCGCTGGGCATCGGATCCGCCATGCTGCGAGGGCGGGCCGCCGGCACCGCGCTGAACACCGCGGCGCAGGCGATCGCCGCCGTCCCCGTCGTATGGGCCGGCATGATGCTCGTCGTCGTGTTCGCGGTGTGGCTGGGGTGGCTGCCGGCGCAGGGCTTCCCCCGAGGGGGCTGGGCGGATCCGGGAGCGGCGCTGCAGGCGCTCATCCTCCCCGCGCTCACGATCGGCGCGATCGAAGGGGCGCTGCTGCTGCGCTTCGTGCGCAGCGCGACGCTGCAGGCCGCGTCGCAGGACTTCGTGCGCACGGCCGCGGCGAAGGGCCTCACCCGCAACCGCGCCCTGATCCAGCACGGCCTCCCTGCCGTGGGCCTCTCGATCATCACGGTCCTCGGCATCCAGGTCGCCGGCATCATCGTCGGATCCGTGGTCGTCGAGCAGCTGTTCACGCTGCCGGGGATCGGGCGCATGCTCGTCGCCGACGTCGGCACGCGCGACCTCGTGAAGGTGCAGGGCGAGCTGCTCGTGCTCACGGGGATGGTGCTCGTCATCGGCTTCGTCGTCGACCTCGTGCATCGCGCTCTCGACCCCCGGCAGCGGGAGGCCGACGAATGACCGGCGACCAGGCCGTCGAGCGGCCCAGGGACAGGCCGAACGCGTTCCGCCGCCTCCTCTCCGCCGCGTCGGGGATGTTCGGGCTGATCGTCGTGGCCGTGATCCTCGCCACCGCACTGGTGTCGCTGTTCTGGACGCCGTTCGACCCCCGCGCCACCGACGTCGCGTCGCGCTGGCTGCCGCCGGGGTGGCCGCACCTGCTCGGCACCGACCTCACCGGGCGGGACATCCTGAGCCTGATCATGGCCGGATCCCGCACGACCGTGCTCGTGGCGGTCGGAGCGGGCGTGATCGCGACGTTGATCGGGCTCGCCCTCGGCGCCCTCGGCGCGCTCACCGCGCGCGGGGTGCGCGAGACCGTGGCGGTGCTCGTCGACGTCCTCATCGCCTTCCCCGTGCTCATCATCGCCATGCTCATCTCCACGGTGCAGGGCGGATCCCTCTGGGTCGTGGTCTGGGCGGTGGGCATCGGCTTCGGCGTGAACGTCGCCCGGGTCACCCGCCCCGAGCTGCGCCGCGTGCAGCACAGCGACTTCGTCGTCGCGGGGAAGGCATCGGGCCTGAGCCCCCTGCAGAACCTGGTGCAGCATCTGCTGCCCAACATCGCCCCGGTGTTCATCGTGCAGCTGAGCTGGGCCATGGCGACGGCCGTCCTCGCCGAGGCGGGCCTGTCCTACCTCGGCTTCGGCGCGTCGGTCGTCGACCCGTCCTGGGGCATCCTGCTGGCCGACCTGCAGCGCTACATCCAGATCCACCCGCTCACCGTGGTGTGGCCAGGGCTCGCGATCACGGTCACGGTGCTCGCGTTCAATCTGCTCGGCGACGCGCTGCGCGACGCGACCGATCCCACGCTGCGCACCGGACGGCGTCCGTCGAGCCGGGCCCGCGCCGGCGTGGCCCGTCTGCCGGAGGTCACCGCATGACGCTCGAGGTGACCGACCTCGTGATCGAGATCGACGGCCGCAGGGTCGTGGACGGCGTGTCCTTCGCGGTGCCCGACGGCGCGCGCGTCGGCCTTATAGGCGAGTCCGGATCGGGCAAGTCGCTCACGGCGCTCGCGCTCATGGGGCTGCTGCCCGACGGCGCTTCGGCCTCGGGCAGCGTGCGCTGGAACGGGCGCGAGATCCTGGACCTGCCCGACCGCGAGCTGGCCGGGATCCGCGGCGACGAGATCGGCATGGTCTTCCAGGAGCCGCGGACCGCGCTCAACCCGATCCGCACGATCGGGCGTCAGATCGCGGAGACCATCCGCATCCACGAGCGCATCGACCGCCGGGCCGCCCGCGTCCGCGCCGTCGCCGAGGCGGCCCGGGTCGCGCTGCCGGATCCGGACCGCATCGTCGACCGCTACCCGCATCAGCTGAGCGGCGGCCAGCGCCAGCGCGCCGCGATCGCGATCGCCCTCGCCGCGCGCCCCCGCCTGCTCGTCGCGGATGAGCCCACCACCGCCCTCGACGTCACGATCCAGGCCGGCATCCTCACGCTCCTGCTCTCGCTCGTGGAGTCGGACGGGATGTCGCTCGTGTTCATCACGCACGACCTCGCCGTGCTCGCGCAGGTCGCCACGCACGCCGTGGTGCTCGCCGACGGCCGCGTGGTCGAATCGGGGCCCATCGAGACGCTGCTGACCGCGCCGGCGTCGCCGATCACACAGGGCCTGCTGCGCGACGCGACCGCGACGCTGTGGCGCGGGGAGGACGAGGGATGACCGAGAACCCGCTGATCCGCGCCCGCGGGCTGCGCCGGGAGTACCTCGCTGCGCGGAAGGAGCCGTTCGCCCGGCGCGCCCGCACCGTCGCGCTGGACGACGTGGACCTCGACGTGACCGCGGGCCGCGCGCTCGGCATCATCGGCGAGTCCGGATCCGGCAAGTCCACCCTGATCCGGCTGCTGCTGGGGCTCGACCGCCCGACCGCCGGCACCGTCCACGTCGACGGACGCCCGGTGGACGCCGCCGCCTCGGCACGGGCGCTGCACTGGCTGCGCCGAGAGACCGGCCTCGTGTTCCAGGATCCGTACGCCTCGCTGGATCCGCGGCAGTCGGTCGGACGGATCGTGTCGGAGCCTCTGCGCGCGCTCGACATCGACGGCGACCACCGCGCCAGGGTCGCCGAGGTGCTCGCCCAGGTCGGCCTCGACCCGGCGGCGGCATCGCGCTACCCGCACGAATTCTCCGGCGGTCAGCGTCAGCGCGTGGCGCTGGCCAGGGCGATCGCGCACCGCCCCAGGATCCTCATCGGCGACGAGCCGCTGTCGGCCCTGGACGTCACCGTGCGCGCGCAGATCCTCGACCTGCTGCGAGGCCTCAGCCGTGACGGCATGACCCTGGTGCTCGTCTCGCACGACATCGGCGTGGTGCAGAACCTGTGCGACGACGTCGCCGTGATGAAGGACGGCCGGATCGTCGAGCACGGCCCCACCTCACGCGTGCTGCACCACCCGGAGCAGGACTACACGAAGCGCCTGCTCGCGGCGATCCCGGTCATCCCGCGGCGCTGAGCTACAGCGACTTCTGCAGGAAGAGCACGTCCAGGGTGCGGCCGAACTTCACGCCGACGCCCTTCAGATGCCCGGCGTCCACGAAACCGTAGCGGCGGTGCAGGGCGATCGAGGCCGCAGCCGCCGTGGGCTCGATGACCGCGATGAGCTCGTGCAGTCCCGCCTTCGCCGACGCGTCGAGGAGCGCCTCCAGCAGCGCCTTCCCGAGTCCGCGCCCCGCGGCGGCGGGGCTCAGGTAGATCGTGTTCTCCGCGCTGAACCGATAGGCCGACTTCGCGCGCCAGTGCTGCGCATACGCGAAGCCGAGCACCGCGCCGTCGGCGTCCTCCGCGACCGGCGCGACGACGGTCAGGGCCAGCCCGTGACCGAGCAGGGCCGTGGCGAGTTCGACGGCGTCGCCGGTCACGCTCTCGCGCACCCCGCCGGGGTCGCGGATCTCATCGACCCGCACCTCGCCCACGACCACCACACCATGCTCGCTCATGCCGCCCCCATCTCTCCGGACGGACTCCGGAGTTCTCCCCAGGCTACTCCGGAGCGCCGCCAGGACCGGGGATCCCCGGGGCCTATCCTGGGCGCCATGAAGACACGCAGCGTCGCGGTCGCTCTCACCGTGCTCGCCCTCGCCGCCGCGCTGGCCGCGTGCAGCCCCACGACCCCCGGCGCATCCGGCGGATCCCCTTCGGCGACCGGATCCGGCGCCGCGTCGGCGACCACGACGCCGTCCTCCGGGAAGGGCGGATCGCCGACGCCCACCCCGACCTCGACCCCGGTCGCCCTGCCGAAGGACTGCACCGCGATCCTGTCCGCCGATGTCCGCTCGCAGCTCGGCGACATCCCGTTGAACTCCCCCGCGTTCGGACCGAGCGGCGTGCAGTCCGACGGGAGCTTGATCTGCATCTGGGCGGATCCGAAGGCCGACACGACGAGGATCACCACGACGATCTCCCGCAAGGCCCGCGGCGAGGCGCTGGACATGCTGAACGGCCTCGTCAAGATCGAGGGCTACAGCTGCTACACGCCGGACAAGGGCACGCGCTGCGAGAAGGAATGGCCGGACCCGACCTATCCGGTCACCGACGGTCGCACGCTGTTCTGGCGCGACGACGTGCTCATCGACACCCGCTATTCCAACCTCGCCCCGACCGGCTACACCTCGAGCATCGTGGCGAGCGTCTTCCCCTGAGCGGGCGCCCCTGAGGCGGGAACGCGAAAGACCCCCGGATCCGTGTGGATCCGGGGGTCTTCGTCAGACGATCAGTCCGTCACTCAGTTGTAGGTGCCGGGCGTGATGTCGTCGGTCGAGAACGCGTCGAAGTCGACGTAGCCGAAGTCTCCGTCGGCGTACGCACCGTCGGATGCGAAGATCCGGTTCGGGTAGCGCTCGCTCTTGGCCTCCTCGGTCGCCTCCACCGTGATGTCGCGGTAGCGGCGCAGGCCGGTCCCCGCGGGGATCAGCTTTCCGATGATGACGTTCTCCTTGAGGCCGACCAGCGGGTCGCTCTTGCCCTCCATGGCGGCCTGCGTGAGCACGCGGGTCGTCTCCTGGAAGGATGCGGCCGACAGCCACGACTCGGTCGCGAGCGACGCCTTCGTGATACCCATCAGCTCCGGACGGCCGGACGCCGGGCGCTTGCCCGCCGCGACGGCCTCACGGTTGACGTCCTGGTAACGACGGGCGTCGAGCATCTCGCCGGGCAGCAGGGTCGTGTCGCCGTGGTCGACGACGGTGACCTTGCGCAGCATCTGGCGCACGATGACCTCGATGTGCTTGTCGTGGATCGGCACACCCTGGGAGCGGTACACGCCCTGCACGCCGTTGACGAGGTAGCGCTGCACCTCGCGGGCGCCCATGACGCGCATGACCTCCTTGGGGTCGAGCGTTCCGACCTGGAGCGGCTCGCCGACGACGACGTGCTGGCCGTCCTCGACGAGGAGCGTCGCACGCTTCAGCACCGGGTAGACCACTTCCTCGTCGCCGTTGTCGGGCGTGAGGATGACCTTCTTCGACTTGTCCGTCTCCTCGATCGTGATGCGGCCATCGGCCTCGGCGATCGGGGAGGCGCCCTTCGGGGTACGCGCCTCGAAGAGCTCCTGGACACGCGGCAGACCCTGCGTGATGTCACCGGCGGAGGCGAGGTGGAAGGTACGCATCGTCAGCTGCGTTCCGGGCTCACCGATCGACTGGGCCGCGATGATGCCGACGGCCTCGCCGATGTCCACCGTCTTGCCGGTGGCCAGCGAGCGGCCGTAGCACTGCGCGCAGACGCCGACGGCCGAGTCGCAGGTCAGCACGGAGCGGACCTTGATGGTCTCCACGCCGAGCGCGACCAGCTTGTCGATGAGCACGTCGCCGACGTCCTCACCGGCGCTGGCGAGAACCTCGCCGGCCTCGTTCACGACGTCGGACGCGAGCGTACGGGCGAACACGGAGTTCTCCACGTTCGCGTCGCGCACCAGCTCGCCGGCGCTGTTCGGCGCGGCGATCGGCAGCTCCAGGCCCTTCGACGTGCCGCAGTCGTCCTCACGGATGATGACGTCCTGCGAGACGTCCACCAGACGACGGGTCAGGTAACCCGAGTCGGCGGTGCGCAGAGCGGTGTCGGCGAGACCCTTGCGGGTACCGTGCGTGGCGATGAAGTACTCCGCCACCGACAGGCCCTCGCGGTACGAGGAGATGATCGGACGCGGGATGAGCTCACCCTTGGGGTTGTTCACCAGACCGCGCATACCCGCGATGTTACGGATCTGCAGCCAGTTACCACGGGCGCCGGAGGACACCATCCGGTTGATGGTGTTGTCGACCGGGAAGTTCGCCATCATGGCCGCCTGGACGTCGTCCGTCGCCGCGGTCCAGATCTGGATGAGCTCCCGACGACGCTCGGCGTCGGTGATGAGGCCCTTGTCGTACTGACCCTGGACCTTCTCGGCCTGCTTCTCGTAGCCCGCGACGATCTCGCCCTTGTTCGGCGGGGTGACGACGTCGCTGAGCGCGACCGTCACGCCGGAACGCGTGGCCCAGTAGAAGCCGGCGTCCTTGATCCGGTCCAGCGACGCGGCCGTCTCGACCTTCGGGTACTCCTCGGCCAGCTTGTTGACGATCTGGGACAGCTTGCCCTTGTCGGCGACGCCGCGCACGAAGGGGTAGCCCTTCGGGAGCGTGTCGTTGAAGATCGCCTGGCCGAGCGAGGTGTCCACGAGGCCGTGGCGCTCGTAGCCCTCGGGGGCCTCGCCCTCGAGGAACGTCAGACCCGGGATGCGGATGCGGACCTTGGCCTGCAGGTCGAGGGTGCCCTCGTCCTTCGCCAGGATCGCCTCGCCCACGGAGCCGAACGCACGCCCCTCGCCGACGGCGCCTTCCTTGACCGTGGTCAGGTGGTGCAGGCCGATGATCATGTCCTGCGAGGGCAGGGTGACCGGACGGCCGTCGGACGGCTTGAGGATGTTGTTCGAGGCGAGCATCAGCACGCGGGCCTCGGCCTGAGCCTCGACCGAGAGCGGCAGGTGCACGGCCATCTGGTCACCGTCGAAGTCGGCGTTGAACGCCGCGCAGACGAGCGGGTGCAGCTGGATGGCCTTGCCCTCGACGAGCTGCGGCTCGAAGGCCTGGATGCCCAGGCGGTGCAGGGTGGGGGCGCGGTTCAGCAGCACGGGGCGCTCGCGGATGATCTCCTCGAGCACGTCCCAGACCTCGGGACGCATGCGCTCGACGGCGCGCTTGGCGGCCTTGATGTTCTGCGAGTGACCCAGGTCGATCAGGCGCTTGATCACGAACGGCTTGAACAGCTCGATCGCCATCGTCTTGGGCAGACCGCACTGGTGCAGCTTGAGCTGCGGTCCGACGATGATGACCGAACGGCCCGAGTAGTCCACGCGCTTGCCGAGCAGGTTCTGGCGGAAGCGACCCTGCTTTCCCTTCAGCATGTCGCTGAGGGACTTCAGGGCGCGGTTGCCGGTGCCCGTGACGGGACGACCGCGGCGGCCGTTGTCGAACAGCGCGTCGACGGCCTCCTGCAGCATGCGCTTCTCGTTGTTCACGATGATCTCGGGGGCGCCGAGGTCGATCAGACGACGAAGACGGTTGTTGCGGTTGATCACACGGCGGTACAGGTCGTTCAGGTCGCTGGTCGCGAAGCGGCCACCGTCCAGCTGCACCATCGGGCGCAGCTCCGGCGGGATCACCGGCACGACGTCGAGCACCATGGCGGCCGGGCTCATGCCGGTCTCCAGGAACGAGTTCACGACCTTGAGGCGCTTGATCGCACGGATCTTGCGCTGACCCTTGCCCTCGGAGATCTGCAGGTGCAGCTTCTCCGACTCGGCGGCGAGGTCGAAGGCCGCGAGGCGGCGCTGGATCGCCTCGGCGCCCATGTGGGCCTCGAAGTACTGGCCGAACCGGTCCTGCAGCTCGTGGAAGACGTCGTCCTCGGGACGGAGGGCGCCGACCTCGAGGGTGCGGAAGTCCTCCCACACGCGCTCGAGCTTGACGATCGCCTCGTCAGCGCCCTTGCGGATCAGGGACATCTCCTTCTCGGCGGCGTCCTTGACCTTCTTCTTCGCGTCGGCCTTGGCACCCTCGGCCTCCAGGGCCGCGAGCTCCTCCTCCAGCTTGGCGAGGCGCTCCGCGATCTTGGCGTCGCGGCGGTCGCCGAGCGTCTTCAGCTCGAGGCGGATGTTGTTCTCCTGGGTCGCCAGGTCGCGGTGACGCGCGTCCTCGTCGACCGAGATGACCATGTACGCGGCGAAGTAGATGACCTTCTCGAGGTCCTTCGGCGCCATGTCCAGCAGGTAGCCGAGGCGCGAGGGCACGCCCTTGAAGTACCAGATGTGGGTGACGGGCGCGGCGAGCTCGATGTGGCCCATGCGCTCACGGCGCACGGAGCTCTTGGTGACCTCCACGCCGCATCGCTCGCACACGATGCCCTTGAAGCGCACGCGCTTGTACTTGCCGCAGGCGCACTCCCAGTCGCGGGACGGGCCGAAGATCTGCTCGCCGAAGAGGCCGTCCTTCTCCGGCTTCAGCGTGCGGTAGTTGATGGTCTCGGGCTTCTTGACCTCGCCGTAGGACCACTTGCGGATGTCGTCTGCGGTGGCCAGACCGATGCGAAGCTCATCGAACGTTGTTGCGTCGAGCACTAGTTCTCCTGTGTCTCAATAAAAACTGTTGATTGAGGGCCCCGAGGGCCCGTCGAATCGGTTCTGGCTCAGATCTCGTCGATCGAGGCGGACTCGAAGCGGCTGGAGATGTTGATCCCCAGCTCCTCGGCGGCGCGGAAGGCCTCGTCGTCGGTGTCGCGGAGGTTGACCGCCGTGCCGTCGGCCGAGAGGACCTCGACGTTCAGGCAGAGCGACTGCATCTCCTTCATGAGCACCTTGAACGACTCCGGGATGCCCGGCTCCTGGATGTTCTCGCCCTTGACGATCGCCTCGTAGACCTTGACGCGGCCGAGGATGTCGTCGGACTTGATCGTGAGGAGCTCCTGCAGCGCGTATGCGGCGCCGTAGGCCTCGAGCGCCCACACCTCCATCTCACCGAAGCGCTGGCCGCCGAACTGGGCCTTACCGCCGAGCGGCTGCTGGGTGATCATCGAGTAGGGGCCCGTCGAACGCGCGTGGATCTTGTCGTCGACGAGGTGGTGGAGCTTCAGGATGTACATGTAGCCCACGGAGATCTGCCCCGGGAACGGCTCGCCGGAGCGACCGTCGAACAGGGTGGTCTTGCCGGTCGAGTCGATCAGGCGCACGCCGTCACGGGTCGGCAGCGTCGAGTCGAGCAGACCGGAGATCTCCTCCTCGCTGGCGCCGTCGAACACCGGGGTCGCGACCTTGGTGCCGGGGGCGACGTCGAACGCCTCCTCGGGAAGGCGCGCGGCCCACTCCGGGTTGCCCTCGATCTTCCAGCCCTGTGCGGCGATCCACCCGAGGTGGGTCTCCAGCACCTGGCCGAAGTTCATGCGGCCCGGGATGCCGAGCGGGTTCAGGATCACGTCGACCGGAGTGCCGTCGGCGAGGAACGGCATGTCCTCGACGGGCAGGATCTTCGCGATGACGCCCTTGTTGCCGTGACGGCCGGCGAGCTTGTCGCCCTCGGTGATCTTGCGCTTCTGGGCGATGAAGACCACGACGCGGCGGTTGACGCCGGAGCCGAGCTCGTCGTCGCCGTCCTCGGCGTTGAACTCCTTGACCGCGATGACGGTGCCCTGCTCGCCGTGCGGCACCTTCAGGGAGGTGTCGCGGACCTCGCGGCTCTTCTCGTTGAAGATCGCGCGGAGCAGGCGCTCCTCGGCCGAGAGCTCGGTCTCGCCCTTCGGGGTGACCTTTCCGACGAGGATGTCGCCGGGGCGGACCTCGGCGCCGATGCGGATGATGCCGCGCTCGTCGAGGTCCTTCAGGAGCTCGGGGCTGACGTTGGGGAGGTCACGGGTGATCTCCTCCTTGCCGAGCTTCGTGTCGCGCGAGTCGACCTCGTACTCCTCGATGTGGATCGAGGAGAGGGTGTCGTCCTTCACCAGGTCCTGGCTGAGGATGATCGCGTCCTCGAAGTTGTGACCCTCCCACGTCATGAAGGCGACGAGGAGGTTCTTGCCGAGCGCGAGCTCGCCGTTCTCCGTGGCGGGACCGTCCGCGATGACCTCGCCGACCTCGACGCGCTCACCGGCCGAGACGACGACCTTCTGGTTGTAGGACGTGCCGTGGTTCGAGCGGTCGAACTTGCGGAGGTAGAACTCCTGCGTGCCGCCCTCGTCGAGCATGACCACGACGCGGTCCGCGGAGACCTCGGAGACCACACCGGCCTTGTCGGCGGTGATCACGTCACCGGCGTCGATGGCGGCGTAGCCCTCCATACCGGTGCCGACGTACGGCGACTCGGAACGGAGCAGCGGCACGGCCTGGCGCTGCATGTTGGCGCCCATGAGCGCGCGCTGCGCGTCGTCGTGCTCGAGGAACGGCACGAGCGAGGTCGCGACCGACACCATCTGGCGCGGGGAGACGTCGATGTAGCCGATCTCCTCGGGGAGGAACATGTCGACCTCGCCGGATCCGCCCTTCGGACGGGCCAGCACGTGCGCCTCGGTGAAGCGGCCGTCCGCGGCGAGCGGGGCGTTCGCCTGGGCGATGTTGAAGTCGACCTCCTCGGCGGCGGTCAGGTAGTCGATGTGCTCGGTGACCTTGCCGTCCTCGACCTTGCGGTAGGGGGTCTCGATGAAGCCGAACGAGTTGATCCGCGCGAACGTGGCGAGCGAGCCGATCAGACCGATGTTCGGGCCTTCCGGGGTCTCGATCGGGCACATGCGGCCGTAGTGCGAGGGGTGCACGTCACGGACCTCGACGCCGGCGCGGTCGCGGCTCAGACCACCGGGGCCCAGGGCCGAGAGGCGGCGCTTGTGGGTCAGACCCGCGAGCGGGTTGTTCTGGTCCATGAACTGCGACAGCTGCGAGGTGCCGAAGAACTCCTTGATCGCGGCCACGACGGGGCGCACGTTGATCAGGGTCTGCGGGGTGATCGCCTCGATGTCCTGCGTGGTCATGCGCTCGCGGACGACGCGCTCCATGCGCGACAGGCCCGTGCGGACCTGGTTCTGGATGAGCTCGCCGACGGCGCGGATGCGACGGTTGCCGAAGTTGTCGATGTCGTCGGTCGCGAGACGGATCTCCGCCTTCTTGCCGCCGCGGATCCCCTCGAAGGTCTCCACGTTCGCGTGCAGGCGCACCAGGTACTTGATCGTCTCGACGACGTCCTTGACCGTGAGGACGGACTCGTCCAGCGGGGTGTCCAGGCCGAGCTTCTGGTTGATCTTGTAGCGACCCACCTTGGCCAGGTCGTAGCGCTTGGCGTTGAAGTAGAAGTTGTCCAGCAGCGCGCGGGCGGCCTCGGCGGCGACCTGCTCGCCCGGACGGAGCTTGCGGTAGATGTCGCGGAGCGCGTCCTCCTTGGTGAGGATCGTGTCCTTGGCCAGGGTCTCCTCGATCGAGGCGAAGCCGGCGAACTCGGCGAGGATCTCCTCGCTGGTCAGGCCCAGCGCCTTGAGGAAGACGGTGACGGACTGCTTGCGCTTGCGGTCGATGCGCACGCCGACCTGGTCGCGCTTGTCGATCTCGAACTCGAGCCAGGCGCCACGGGACGGGATGACGCGCGCGGAGACGATGTCCTTGTCGCTCGTCTTGTCGGGGGTCTTGTCGAAGTAGACGCCCGGGGAGCGGACCAGCTGCGAGACGACGACGCGCTCGGTGCCGTTGATGATGAACGTGCCCTTGGCGGTCTGCAGGGGGAAGTCGCCCATGAAGACCGTCTGGGTCTTGATCTCACCGGTCTGGTGGTTCATGAACTCGGCCTCGACGTAGAGCGGGGCCGCGTAGGTCTTGCCGCGCTCCTTGC
>NZ_NCKN01000105.1 GCF_002257455.1 Microbacterium sp. 13-71-7 | reverse complement strand
AGGTTCCGAGTGAGCCGGTCTGACCGTGAGCCGCTCCGACCAGCAGCCCGTCCGGCTGTGAGCCGCGTCAGCGGCGCAGCGCGGCGGGGCGGGGCAGACCGAGATCCTCGATGAGGTCTCCGAGTGCGCGGTCGAGCTCGGCGCCGGCCTGCGCGATCTTGTTGACGCCGAAGCCGCCGAGCCGGGCGCTGGGCACCTCGAAGCCCAGCGTCGTCCCCGGCGTCTTCGACGTGTGCATCTCGATGCGCAGGGGCGAGGAGAGCATGGTGCCCGGATCGTGGCGGAACAGCCGCGCGGCGATCCCGTGGTGCGCGATCAGCCACACCACGCTGCGGGCGTCGCTTCCCGCGTGCGCCATGAGCGCGTCGGGGCGCGAGGTCCACACCCGGACGAACCCGCTCGGCGATTCCCACTGCAGCCCGCGCACGAACCCCGCCCAGTCGCCCCCGCGCAGCTCCGCCAACGCCTGGTCGTCGGACAGCGCGGGGACCGCCTCCTCGAAGGCCGAGACCAGCGCGTCGAACTGCGCGTTCGTCTCGAGCCGGATCCGCCGCCCCACGTGCTCGAAGACCGTCTCGTCCGCGTCGTAGCTCACCGGATCATCCTCTCGCAAGGACCTCGGCCTTCTCCCGCAACGATCGGTTGGCGGGTCAAGACCGCTGATCCTGCCGCGGACGGCGGTTTCACGCCGCTCCGCAGCCCTCGACCATGGAAGTGCCCCACGGCGTCGTGGGCCGGAACAGCAAGCCGAAGGACGTCGACGCCGCCGCACCGCCACGTTGCGGTCGCGTGCGAGACGGAGAACCCGCCTTCGGCGAGGAAGGAAGACATGGTGTGGCCAGAAGGTGAAGCGGCGTTCGTCACGGGCGCGGCATCGGGAATCGGTCTCGGGATCGCGAAGGCCCTGGTCGCGGCCGGGGCGGGAGTGGCGCTCGCCGATCTCGACGCGGCGCGTCTGGGGGACGTGGTCCAGGAGCTCCGCGATGCCGGCGGCACGGTCATCGGCATCCCGCTCGACGTGAGCGATCCCGACCAGTGGACGTCCGCGGCCGATCGAGCGGAAGCCGCGATCGGACCGATCTCGATCCTGTGCTACAACGCGGGCGTGATCGGCGGCGGAGACCTTGACGAGACGCCTATGAAGGTGTGGCGGTGGGTGCACTCGATTAATGTGGACGCGCAGCTCCTGGGCATCCAGACGTTCGTGCCGCGATTCAAGAGCCGTGGCGGACGTGCGCATGTGGTGAACACCGCGTCGATGGCCGGCTTGCTGCCGATCCCGCACATCGGGTCGTACGTCTCCTCTAAATTCGCCAGCGTCGGACTCACAATGGTTCTGCGCGCAGAACTCGCGGGCACCGGCATCGGGGTCTCGCTGCTGTGCCCGGGAAGCGTTGCGACCAGGATCACGCTCAGCGCCGCCGAACAGGAGGCGAAGAAGTTCGACACCGAGATGAACCCACACGCGGCCGCGAACGACGCGATGCTCTCGCACGGCGCCGACCCGGACAAGGTCGGCGAACAGGTCGTCGAAGCCATCCAGGATCGTGACTTCTTGATCTTCACCCACCGCGAGTGGGCGCCTGCCGTCGCCTCGATGCAGCAGGAGATCCTGGCGGCGCTCGAAGGATTCGACGGGCGACACGGTCCCGACGCCGCTGCGCAGGCGCCGGCCGGCGATCTGGCGCGCTGACCGGGCCCTGATTTCCGTTGCTGCGCCGTCTACACCGTCAGGCGGCGCAGCAGCTCCGCGGCGCCGTAGCGGATGCGGCCCACGGTGGTGCGCACGTCGTAGCCGAGCTCGCGGGTCAGCGCCTCATGGCGCGCCTGCAGCGAGGAGTGATGCATTCCCAGGTGCGCGGCGACGGCGCGGATGCTCTCCGCTTCGGCGAGCGCCAGGAGGATCTGGGTCGTGCGCTCGTCCAGCTTCCGCAGCGCGACGACGTCCGGGTGCGGGTGGGCCGGGTCGTAGGCCCGCGCCAGCACCAGCATCGCGCCGAGGATCGACGAGTCGACGACGGGGATCTCGTCGGTGGCGAGCCGGTAGCCGACGACCGCGCCGCCCCAAGAGGCAGGCGCGTTCTCCGCGCGTTCCCACGTGCCTATCCCCGCGCGACCGGGAAGGCGCGGATCCTCCTGCACGTCGATCGTCGCCCGCAGCAAGCCGTATTTCGTCGCGACGATCGTCGACGGCCGGCCGACGGGGGTGTCGTTCGCCGAGGTGGCGATGAGCCGCAGCCGCATGCCGGGGTCGATCTGCAGGCGCGCGAGCGCAGCGGCTCGCTCGTCGGCGGACCGGGTCTCGTCGATCGCGATCTCGAGTGTCGAGTCGGGGTTCCACCGCACGGAGAGCAGATCGATGGCGAGGGCGAGGCGTTCGACGATCATCTCGTCGCTGGCGAACGGCACTCCGACGCGCTCCAGCCAGACGCTCCATCCGTCACCGGTGCGGCGGGGGTGCTGCTCTGCGAGCGGCGCGATCTCCACCCGACGCCCGTCGGGGTCGCGGCGTGTGGTCCGTCCTCGCACTTCGGCACCCGCGATCGTGCCAGACAGCACCGCCGCGCCGCTGAGGAGGCCGTCCACCCCGACGCCTCCGGAGATCAGGGCGTCGAAGTAGGAGATGACCTTGAGGCTCTCACTGGCCTCCGGGTCGAATGCCGTCAACTTGCCTGCGAGTTCCTGCATGATGCGCTCCTCTGCGCCGGAAGACCAGTCTAAGACCGGGCGTTCCGGCGCAGAGCGGTGCCGACTAGGCCGCGAGGATCCTGGCGACCCACTTGTCGAGGTTCTCGTTGGACTGCTGCGAGATCCGTGCGTGCGGGGCGAGCATCTCGGAGCCGTGGAACCCGCCAGGCCACACGTGCAGTTCGGCCTGACCGCCGGCGGCCCAGATCGCCGACGCATAGGCGACGTCCTCATCGCGGAACACCTCGGCGCTCCCGCAGGAGATGAACGCCGGAGGCAGCCCCGCCAGGTCCACGGCGCGTGCCGGCGCTGCGTAGATGGAGACGTCGTCTCCGGCGCGGCGGTCGCCCAGCAGAGCGCTCCAGCCGGTGATGTTGCTGTTGCGGTCCCACACTCCGACACCTTCGATCTGCCGGGTGGACACCGTCGCGTCCCGATCGTCCAGCATGGGGCACTGCAGCACCTGTCCCGCGATCGCCGGCGTGCGGCGGTCCCGCGCGAGAAGACTGATCCCTGCGGCAAGGCCACCGCCGGCGCTGGTACCGAACACGATGAGGCGGGAGGCGTCGATGCCGAGCTCTGCGGCGTTGCGCGCGGTCCACACCAGTCCCGCATAGCTGTCCTCGACGGGGTACGGGTCGGGGAACTCGGGGGCGAGCCGGTACTCGACGGTCACGGCCACCGCATCGTGCTTCTCGACCCACGCGAGCACGGGTTCGATGCCGGCGAAGCGATCGCCGATGACCATGCCGCCGCCGTGGGTGTGATAGATCTCGGGGCCGAGACCGGTGTGGTCCGTCCTGCGGATCACCGTCACCTCGATCGTGTCACCCCGGTAACCGGGGATCTCGACCGTGTGCTGCGTCAGGGGCCGATCGGCGAGAAGGTCGTCGATGCCGGGCGTCATCGACGTCATCCCCTCGCGGACGACCGGGATCATCTCGGGCGTCATCGACGGCGGAATCTGATCCCCGAGCAGGGTCAGCACCGCCTCGAGCTCAGGGTCGAACGGCGGACGGGCGAGGGTGCTGGTCATGGAGACTCCTTCACTTTCGATGTCGAGCGCATCGGATCCCAGTGTCGGAAATCCCCGTAGGGCATGACACCGCCAGGTGCGGCGACTTGTCCTGCCGAGACCCGCCGAATGCGCGCTCCGCCTTTCACCCCTAGGGGTGAAGACAACCACCCGGCCGTTGGTTAGCGTGGGAGACAGCGACAGGGATCCGAAGGCCTGTCCCGCCCAGCCCCGCCGGGCGCAGCATCACAGAGGGAAGAAGGTCGGAGCCCCCATGAGCGAATCCGGTGACGACCAGCGCACGACGAAGAAGAGCACGGGTGCTCCGCTGCTGCGCATCGCGCTGGTGAACGACTACGAGGTCGTCGTGCGCGGTCTCGCGTCGATGCTGCGTTCGTACCAGGACGTCGTCCAGATCGTCGAGCTCGACCTGAACAAGCCCGTCAGCGAATCCGTCGACGTCGCCCTCTGCGACACGTTCGGATCCACCCACGGCGACAGCGCCGATGTGCGGAACCTCTCCGCGAACCCGCAGGTCGAGCGGGTGGTCGTCTACTCCTGGGCCCGCGACGAGGGCGCGATCCGCGGCGCGATCGCGGACGGCGCCGACGGCTACGTGTACAAGGGCATCCCCGCACGCCAGCTGGTCGCGGCGCTGCAGCAGATCTGCACCGGCGGCCCGCAGGTCTGGATCGACACCCAGGGCAGGCCCCCGATCACGGCGGGCGACTGGCCCGGCCGCGAAGAGGGGCTCACCGTCCGCGAGTCGGAGGTGCTCGCGCTCATCACGCAGGGCCTGTCCAACGCGGAGGTCGCCGAGCGCACGCACCTCTCCATCAACTCGGTCAAGACCTACATCCGCTCCGGCTATCGCCGCATCGGCGTGACGTCCCGCACGGAGGCGGTCCTCTGGGGCGTCGAGCACGGGTTCCGCCCCGACCGGCTGCGCGTGAGCGACCCGGAGATCCCCGCATCCAACGGAACGACCGGCGACCCGGACGCCGGGCCCCGCCAGGAAGCCGTGCCGCCTCGGCACGATGACGAAGGGAGCATCGCATGACGATGATGACTCCCGACTCACGGTTCGAGCTGCGACAGGTCGCGGGCGACGAGTGGATCATCAGCGACCATCAGTACGACGCGCACGACGAGCGGTCCGCCGTGGCATGCATCTTCCGGACCGAGGAGGGCTGCGAGGTCACCTGGCTGGTCGACTTCGGCCTGCCGACGAGATTCGTCTGCCCGGCGAACGTCGTCGAAGACCTCCGTCGGGCGCTCGCGCGCCGCAGGAAGCCGATCCCGATCCCCCACTTCGCGCCTCCGGCGGCACCCGTCCGCCCCGAGGTCTGAACCCGACGCACACCCCCTCCCGCGAGTCCGCAGCCTCGATCCCCTCGAGGACCGCGCACACGCATATCCGAACAATTGCGCTTTCTTGACACGGGTCTCGTGGCGATACAGCACACCGAATGAGAGAAGCCGACATGGGCGCCCTTTTCTATGGCAGTTCCGAGCACCAGATCGAGATCGACGATGTGGCTCTTGCCCATCTCAAGGTCGTGATCGCGACGAAGCTGCGCCGCAACGAGAGCTTCACCCTGTCCTGGCGCCACGACGAGGGGCAGCCGCGCGGCCGGTCGACGATCTGGCTGCACCCGTCCGTCCAGCTGCGGTTCGAGTTCGACGAGCCGGAACCGCCGGCCTTGGATCCCGCCCGCATCCAGACCTACGCGAACTCCGCCAACACCTCCGGAGGGATCCTCATCCCCGACGAGCACATCCTGGGACGCCGGGAACCGGTCTGAGGGCTGCGGTCGGCAGCCGGCTCGTCCGCCCCGGGTCAATACAGGGCGGCGAGCAGCTGCGCCCGGTGCGCGGCCTCCCGGCAGGCCGGCTCGAGTCGCGCGCCCTCCGCACCCGCACCCGACGGCGTCGCTCCCGTCGCGTCGCCGGAGGCCGCATCGGACGCGGCGGCGACGCCGGAGACCGCTGTCCCGGCCGGACGGAGGCGGACGTTCATCGCCCCGACTCCGTCCCGTTGCCGAACGCGTGGCTGATCCTCGGCCACTCGGACGCCACCCAGTCTCCGACGAGGGTCGCCCGCTCCTCGACGGCCGAGGCGGGGAAGGCCAGCCCGCGGGTCGGCACGCTCGCGCCGAGCTCGACCAGGAGCGGGCGAAGGGTCGTCTCCACCGCCAACGCATGCGTCGGAGCGCCGATCGTGAGCACCGGCACGGCGATGACACCGCGCAGCCCGTCGGATCCGTAGCGGTCCAGGAACGCCTTCAGCAGGCCCGTGTAGGCGGCCTTGTAGGTGGGGCTCGCGATGATCGCCACATCCGCGGTCGCGACCCGGCTCAGCAGGTCGTCGAGCCGCGGCTCGGGAAAGCGGAAGAGCCCCTCCGAGACGTCCGCGAGGTCGATCGTGGCGTCGATGTCCGCGCCGCCCCGGGCGCCGAGCAAGGAGGCCACCTCCTCCGCGACGAGACGGGTGCGCGAAGCGGGCTGGGGGTTCCCCACTAGCACGGCGATCCGGGTCATGGGATTCCCTCCGAGAGTGATGTCATGGTCAGAACGACGTGAGGTTGGCGCGCAGCCCGCCGTCGGCATAGCCGTCGCGCAGGATGCCGCGACGGCGAAGCACCGGCACGAGCTCGTCGAGCGTGCGGTGGATCGTGACCGGGTGGAGGTCGCCGGAGAAGATGAGCCCGTCGTTGCCCGCGTCGTCGCCGAGCGCCTGGATGACGTCGGCGATCTCCTCCGCGGTGCCGACCGTGCCGCCGCGCCCGTCCGTGATGCGCCCCAGCCGCGCCTTGCCGGCCAGGATGTCCCGCAGCGGCACCCCGTCGAAGGAGTCGTGGTGGCCGAGCAGTCCCCGGATCGTGCCCTTCGAGACGTGGTCGCCGAAGGCGACGGCCGGATCCAGGGGCCGGTCGAGGTCGAACGCCGTCAGATCCGTCTCCAGATCGCTGGACCAGGCTTCGGCGACCTCCCGCAGCACATCCTCGCCGGGCGACAGCGATGCCTGCACGATCCGGTCGGCCTCTTCGACGCTCGCCGCGACGATCGGCTTGAACACGAACAGGATCGAGACGTCCTCCGGGCTGCGACCCTGCGCGGCCGCGGCGTCGTGGACTCGCGCGCGGTACGCCCGGACGCTCTCGACGTCGAGGTTCGAGAGCGCGAGCTGGATCTCGGAGTTGCGTCCGGCGAAGTCGATCCCGCGCGGCGAACCGCCGGGCGAGGCGACGACCGGATCCCCCGCGGCCAACGGCTCGGCGTTGAGCGGCCCGTCGAACGAGAAGTACTGCCCGCGGTGCTGCACGGCCCGGATCTTGGATCCGTCCGCGTACACCTGCGAGACCGGGTCGGCGATGAGCGCGTCCTCGTCCCAGCTGTGCCAGAGCAGCCGCAGCGCATCCAGCCACTCCTGCGCCCTGTCGTAGGCCTGGTCGTGCGGCAGGCGCTCGGTGCCGAAGTGGTGGGCGCTGCCGACGTCGGTGACCACGTTGAGCCCCAGCCGATCTCCGCTCAGGTGCGCGAACGATGCGAACTGCCGCGCCGCGAGGTACGGCGGGTGCGACGCGGGGTTCGCCGTCGGGATGACACCGAGGTGCCGGGTCGCCGCGAACAGGTACGGGGCGAGGGTCCAGGGGTCGTGCTTGGGACCCCCGTACGCCTTGCGCACCCGCAGGTTCAGCGTCGAGGGGGTGATCCCGACCGACAGGGCGTCCTCGATGAGGACGAAGTCGAACCCGGCCTGCTCCAGATCCCGTGCGGACTGCTGGTAGAGGTCGGGGCGCTGCCAGGCGTAGTTCCACTCCTGGTACGGGCGGGCCCAGCCGTGCGGGCCGAAGCCGCGGGACAGGAACCAGCCGAAGTGCTGCGGTCGGGTCATTTCACTCCTGCTCTCGTGAGGATCTCCGCCTCGGCTGCCGCGGCGAGCGCCCGATCGAGGTCGGCGATGAGGTCTTCCGGATCCTCCAGCCCGATCGACAGGCGGAGCAGCCCCTGTCCGATGCCCGCAGCGGTGAGCTCGGCCTCGTCGCGCAGCACGTGCGTCGTCGACGCCGGGTGCAGCACGAGGGAGCGGGTGTCGCCGAGATGCGTCATCCGCGTGAACAGGGTCAGGGCATCGGTGAACGCCCGTGCGCCGGCGCGGCCGCCGTGCACGGTGACGGCGAAGACGGAGCCCTGGCCGCGGGGGAGGTAGCGTTCGGCGAGCCTGCGATGCGGGCTCGACACCAGGCCCGTGTAATCGACCGACGCCACCGCCGGGTGGTCCTCCAGCCAGACGGCGATCCTCGAGGCCGTCGCCGACTGGCGCTGCACGCGCAGGGACAGCGTCTCGATGCCCTGCAGGATCAGGAACGCGTTGAGCGGAGAGGGCGTCGGGCCGTAGCGCATCGCGACCTGCCTGGCCTGCTCCAGGAACGCGGCCGCTCCCGAACGCTCGACCCGGGTCAGGCCGTCCGCCGCGCGGTCGACGGCGAGGTGCGGGAACCGTGCTCCCGCGGCGTCCCAGGCGAAGCGTCCGCCATCCACGATGAACCCGCCGAGCACGGTGCCATGGCCGGCGAGGAACTTGCTCGCCGAGTGCACCACGACGTCCGCGCCGTGCTCGATCGGACGCAGCAGGTAGGGCGTCGCCAGCGTGTTGTCGACGATGAGCGGGATCCCGTGCCGGTGGGCGATCTCGGCGACCCCTGCGATGTCGAGCAGTTCGTTCTTCGGGTTCGCGATGGATTCGGCGAACAGCACGCGCGTCTCCGGGCGGATCGAGGCCTCCCAGGCGGTGAGGTCGTTCAGCTCGGCGACGAACGTCGCCCGCACGCCGAAGCGCGACAGGTCGTCGCGCAGAAGCTCTCGCGTGCCCTCGTAGATGCTCGGGGAGGCGAGGATGTGGTCGCCCGCGGAGACGAGGGACAGGATCGCGACCGCCACGGCGGCCTGCCCGCTGCCGACGAGCAGGGCACCGGCCCCGGATTCCAGATCGGCGATACGGCGTTCCGCGGCGGCGTTGGTGGGATTCCCCACCCTGGTGTACGAGAACCCGTCCGCGGCCCCCGCGAACCGGGCGTGCGCCTCGTCGAAGTCCTCGAACACGAATCCCGCGCTGAGGTGGATCGGCGTCGCCCGCGACCGGTGCGGATCGGCGTCGCCGGCGCCGGCATGCAGCTGCCTGGTCGCGAAGCCGAGGCCGGAGGATCGGGTCATGGCGTCCCCGCGAACACGCGATCGCCCGCGATCGCCGGGGTCCGCACGGCGAGGAAGGTGGTCCGCCGGCGCAGCGTGAAGCCCAGGCGCTCGTAGACGCGGATGGCTCCGACGTTCGCCGCGGCGGCGTGCAGCAGCGCCCGATCCCCCCGCCGCTGGATGTGGTGCGCGACATCCAGGACGAGACGCGAGGCGAGACCCTGCCCGCGGTGTTCGGCATCCGTCGCGACTGCGCTGATCTCCGTCCAGCCCTGCGGATGCAGTCGCTCCCCCGCCATCGCGATGAGGCGGCCGTCGCGCCGGATCCCGATGTAGCGCCCCAGCTCGACCGTGCGAGGGCGGAAGGGCCCCGGCTGGTTCCGCTCGACGAGGGCGAGCATCTCCGGCACGTCGTCGGCCCCCAGCTCGACCGCCTCATCGAACGGGAGAGGCCGCAGCGCGTCGGTCTGCACCAGCTGCACCCCGTCGCCGCGGCCGAGCTCCTCCCATCCCTCCGGGAGTTCGGGATCCGCACCGGAGATGCCGATCTCCTGCCCCGGACCGACCAACTCGACGAGCGCCTGCCACACTCCCGGGTGCTCCCAGGTGCGCACCGCCACGAACGGCGCGACGTCGGCCGGATACCGGCGCACCAGGTCGCCGCCGAGCGCGAAGGACGAGTGCGGCCCGGTCAGCGCATGCCACGCCGGGTTGTCGAGGACGTGGTCGTCGGGGGATGTGGTCGTCATGACGCGGATCCCTCTCCTCTCTTCGATGCGGGCCGTCTTCGATGCGGGCCGGGTGACCCACGGTAGGCGCAGCACCGGCGTTCTCGGCGACCGCGCCCCGGACTGTGTCGCCCGGTGTCACGATGCGACGCCGCATGACGGAGCACGACGGTTCTTGACCGTCTGCATCAGCAGGTGACCCCTGCCCGCGACGGGTGCCGCCGCCGATGGGAGCATCGCTCGGACGGAGCCCTCACGCTCCGCACCCATCCCCCGGATCCGTGCCGCGAAGCGCGAAAGGAGCACCCCATGTCGACAGCGAACGCGTCTCGATCGGCCGTCGCGCGCTACCTCGCCTCGAGACTGGGCCAGGCGGTGATCGTGCTGTGGGCGGCCTACACGGTGTCGTTCATCGTGCTCTACGCGCTGCCGAGCGATCCCGTCGCGCTCAAGACCGGCGGCGACGCCAGCGACGTCACCCCCGAGCAGCTCGCGGCGCTGAAAGCGGCCTACGGCCTCGACCGGCCCCTCGCCGTGCAGTACGTCCTTCGTCTCGGCCGCGTGCTCGCGGGCGACCTCGGCACATCGATCGACACAGGACGTCCCGTCTCCCAGGTGATCGGCGAGGCGATCCCGCCGACGCTCCAGCTCGCGGGCCTCGGGTTCGTCATCGCGGTCGTCACCGGCGCCTCGCTCGCCGTGCTCGCGACCTTCGTGCGCCGCCGTGCGCTGTCCGCCTTCCTGCTCGGCCTGCCGCCGCTCGGGGTGGCGATCCCCGCCTTCTGGTTCGGGCTGATCCTCATCCAGCTGTTCTCGTTCCAGCTGCCGCTGTTCCCCGCGATGGGCGACCGCGGCGTCGCGTCCCTCGTCCTCCCGTCCATCGCCCTCGCGCTGCCGACCGGAGCGATGATCGCCCAGCTGCTGTCGAAGAGCCTGACGGCCGCGCTCCGCGAGCCCTACATCGACACCGCTGTCGCCAAGGGTGCGAGCCGCGCCAGGATCCACCTGCGGCACGCCTTGCGCAACGCGGCGCTGCCGGCCCTGACGGTGACCGGACTCATCGTCGGTCAGCTGCTCAGCGGCACGGTCGTCACCGAGACGGTCTTCTCCCGCCCCGGCATCGGCCGCGTCACCGCGACCGCCGTGCAGCAGCAGGACATCCCCGTCGTCCAGGGCGTCGTGCTGTTCGCCGCCCTCGTCTTCGTCATCGTCAATCTCGTCGTGGATCTGATCTATCCGCTCCTGGATCCGCGGATCGAGCTGACATCGGCGCCGCGCCGCCGGCGTCGCTCGCGCGCCGCGACCTCCACCACGACCCCCGCTCTCACCGAGTCGACCTCGGTCGACATCGACGCCGTCCTGGAGGAAGTCCGATGAGCGACACCGTCGCCCTGCTGCCCGACGGCACTCAGCACCCCGCGGACGGATTCGGCGGGACAGCCGCAAACCGGTTCGACGACGCGGTCGCGGAGCGCGCCTCGCACCGCGGACGCGAGGCGTCCAGCCGGCGCCGGCGGAGCTGGTTCGCACGGCGCCCGGCGGCCGCGGCCTCCCTGCTCTGGCTCCTCGTCGTCATCGTCGCCGCGGTCGCGCCGGTGCTGCTCGCCCCCGGCGATCCGCTGACCGGCATCCCCGCCGAACACCTCCAGGCGCCCTCCGCGGCGCACTGGTTCGGGACCGACCAGATCGGGCGCGACCTCTACACGCGGATCGTGCACGGCACCTCGCTGACGATCAGCGCCGCATCTCTGGCCGTGGCCGTCGGCGTGATCGCGGGCTCCGCGATCGGCCTGCTGAGCGGGTTCGCCGGAGGGCGGACCGACGCCGTCCTGATGCGGGCCGCCGACGTGCTGCTCGCGATCCCGAGCCTGCTGCTCTCGCTCGCCGTCATCACGGCTCTGGGCTTCGGCACCGTCAACGTCGCGATCGCCGTCGGCATCGCCAGCGTCGCCTCGGTGTCGCGCATCATGCGCGCCGAGGTCATCAAGGTGCGCAACTCCGCCTATGTCGAGGCCGCGCGCGCATCGGGCAGCAGCGGCATCAGGGTGCTCCTCCGGCACGTGCTGCCGAACTCCACCGGGCCGGTGATCGCGCTCGGCGTGCTCGAGCTCGGCGGCGCGATCCTCGCCGTCTCCGCGCTGAGCTTCCTCGGATACGGCGCCCCCGCTCCCGCTCCGGAATGGGGCGCCCTGGTGTCCGGAGGCCGCGACTTCCTCCGCAACGCCTGGTGGCTCACCACGTTCCCCGGACTCGTCATCGCCCTCACCGTGCTCGCCGCGAACCGGCTGGCGCGCGGACTCGACACCGAAGGGACGGTCGGATCATGACCTCGGAGACCCCGCTGCTGGAGATCGAATCCCTGTCCGTGGCGTACCGGACTTCGCGCGGACGCGTCGACGCGGTGCGCGACGTGAGCCTGTCGGTCGCGCCCGGCGAGACCGTCGCGATCGTCGGCGAATCCGGATCCGGCAAGTCCACGACCGTGCACGCGGTGATCCGGCTGCTCCCTGGTGCCGCGGAGATCGCCTCCGGCGCCATCCGGTTCGACGGGATCGACCTCGCCACGGCGCCGAACGCGGTGCTGCGCTCCGTGCGCGGACGCCGGATCGGGTTCGTGCCGCAGGATCCCACCGTCAGCCTCAACCCCGTACAGCGGATCGGCACGCAGGTCGCCGAGGTGCTGCGCGTGCACGGGCTCGCCGATCGTCGCAGCGCCGCGGAGCGCGCCGTGCAGGCACTGGAACGCGCAGGCCTCCCCGATGCCGCGCTGCGAGCCCGCCAGTATCCGCACGAGCTGTCCGGGGGGATGCGGCAGCGCGTCCTCATCGCGATCGCGATCGCCGCCGACCCGCAGCTGATCGTCGCCGACGAGCCGACGAGCGCCCTCGACGTCACCGTGCAACGGCAGATCCTCGACCACCTCGACGAACTCAAACGCGAACGCGGCGCGAGCCTGCTGCTCATCACGCACGATCTCGGCGTCGCCGCGGACAGGGCCGACCGCATCGTCGTCATGTCCCAGGGCGGGATCGTCGAGCAGGGAACGCCGGAGCAGGTGCTGCGGGCGCCCGAGCATCCGTACACCCGCCGGCTGATCGCGGCCGCCCCCGGCCTGAACGCACATCACGACCCCGTGATCGCCGCCGATCCGGCGCCTGTCGTGCTGCGCGGACGTCCGGGCGATCCGTTCGCTCCCCGGGACGCCGCCGAGCGCCCGGCGAGCGCCCACGCCGTCCTGGAGGTCGACGCGCTCGTGAAGGAGTTCGCGGTGCCCGGTCCGGGCGGCGCCGTGCAGCGCGCCGTCGACGGCGTCGGCTTCCGGATCGAACGCGGCCGGACGCTCGCCCTGGTCGGCGAGTCGGGTTCGGGCAAGACGACCACCGCCCGGTTGGCGCTGCGCCTCACCGACCCGACCTCCGGATCCGTCCTGGTCGACGGCGCAGACGTCACCGCGCTGCGCGGCGCCGAGCTGCGACAGCTGCGCCGCCGGGTGCAGCTCGTGCAGCAGAACCCCTACGCCGCGCTGAACCCGCGGCTGACGATCGAGCAGATCATCTGCGACCCGCTGATCGCGTACCGCCTCGGAGACCGGGCGCAGCGCCGCGCACGGGCCGCCGAGCTGACGGATGTCGTCGCGCTGCCCTCCTCGGTGCTGCACCGCAGGCCGTCGGAGCTGTCCGGCGGGCAGCGGCAGCGCGTCGCGATCGCCCGCGCTCTCGCGATCTCGCCGGAGCTCATCGTGCTGGACGAACCGGTCTCCGCCCTCGACGTGTCGATCCAGCATCAGATCCTCACGCTGCTGAGCACCATCCAGCGCGAGTTCGCCCTCAGCTACCTCTTCATCTCGCACGACCTCGCCGTCGTCCGGCAGATCGCGCACACCGTCGGTGTCATGCGGCGCGGTCGCATCGTCGAGTCCGGCACGGCCCAGGAGATCTTCGACCACCCCCGCACCGACTACACCCGCACCCTGCTCGACGCGATCCCCGGCACCCTGCGGATCCCCCTCTGACCGTCCCCCACCCGATTCCCCCCCCCAGTCCCCGCACCGGACCGCACCCCC
>NZ_NCKN01000104.1 GCF_002257455.1 Microbacterium sp. 13-71-7 | reverse complement strand
ACGAACAGAGGCAGGCCCACCGCGAGCGCCAGCAGCCAGAGCAGGGGCAGATCTGCGGGAGAGAGGCTCTGCGGATTGGCGATCACCATGCTCCAGGCCGGCACCAGTCCGCTGACGACCCCCAGGAGAGCGCCGAGCCCCGTGATGATGATGGCCTGCCAGGCGTTGACGTTACGGCGCACGATGCGATTCCCGCCGATGGCGGCCAGGGTCGCGTCGTCGGGTCGCCGCTCGAAACGGCTCAGCCCGAGGCTGATCGCGGCGGCGCCGAGCACGATCCCGCCGGCCACTCCCGCGACCAGTGCCAGCCACGGCGTGGCGGGGGCGGGGCCCTTCTCCTGCATCACGGACATGCCGGAGCCGCGCCCGCTCATGCCGTCGGCATCGGCGGTGAGCCGATCCATCGTCGCCGTGTCCGGCGGGGTGTCGTAGACGCCGATCAAGGTGGCGGCGACGGTGGGGATGCCGAGCCGCGCCGCCGTCGCCGGGGTGATCACGGCATCGAACCGGGAGTGCGCCGTCGGCACCCCGACGAGCGGGAGCTCCTCCGAGGACGTGGGCTTCTCCTCGCCGGTGAAGGCGCCGCCGAGCGTGCCGGCAGGGTACGCGTCGATCCGCGCCGTGCGCGGGACGGTGGCCAGGGAGTCCGGAACCGTGGTGAGCAGGGCGCCGGCGCGGAAGGCGCGCAGCTGATCGTCGCTCAGCCGGTCGCCGTACATCGCATCGGCGGCATCCGGATCCGCGATGACGAGCATTCCCATCCCGCCCGGCGCGCAGGTCGCGCAGCCGGGCACCGAGGCACGGTACTCCTGCAGATCGGTGGGCTCCGGTCGTCCCGTCGCCGGGTCGTAGGGCGGGGCGGACGGCGACGAGATCGTGAACACCGCCCGAGGATCCGTGCCGGCGAGCAGCGTCCGCGCGTCCTGCTCGATCTGCGCGCGCCGCGTCTCCTCGCCGCCGAGCGACACGGTGACGGATCCGAGCGGACCGGCCCACATGTACTGCCGCGCGCCGGACGCGGACGTCGTGGCGAGGGCCGCGAGGACGAAGGTCGCGATGAACACGCTCGCGGTGATCGCCGTGAACGCCGGCACCGTGCGCGTGGGGTTCGCGGCGGCGTCGCGCGCGGCCAGGCGCGGCGCGAGTCCGATCGGCGAGAGGACGCGTGCGACGCCGCGCAGGAGCGTGTGCCCGGTGAGGATGATCCCGATCTGGATGAGGAGGGGGCCGCCGATCATCATCCAGAGCGAGATCGTGCGGAACACCCCCTGCTGGAGCTCCGTGTTCGTCGCCTCCTGCGCGGGGGCGTAGATCGCGAAGGTCCGCGGGGCGGCGAAGACGGCCGCGATCACGCCGCCGGCGAGGCTGATCGCGACTCCGGAGACCAGGAGCACGACGCCGAAGACGGGGAACCTCCTGCGCAGCACCGCAGGCCTCCGCGCCCCGCGCAGTGCCGCGAGGGTGTCGCCGCGGGTCGCGCCGCGGGCAGGAGTCACCGCAGAGAGAGTGCCGACGAGCGCGGCGAACACGATGATCGCGACGGCGGCGTCCCACGGGATCCGGAACCCGAAGCTCGACCAGAAGAGCCCTTGCACGCCCGGGTCCAGCACGCGGAGCGCGATCGCCACGGCCGCGCCGCCGAGCACGGCGCCGGCGATGCCCCCGACCAGTCCGAGCGAGAGCCCCTGCAGCACGACGACGCGGAACAGATCCCCGCGGCCGGCGCCGACGCTCGCGGCGACGGCGAGGGAGCGCTGCTGGCGCCGGGTGGCGACGGCGAACGCGGCACCCGCGAGCAAGGTCACCAGGAAGCCGCTCGCGACGGCGAAGACCGCACCGGCCGCGTACGAGGCCCAGCGGGCCTGCGGTGCGCGGGCGTTGTTCGCGGTGAGTGCGCCGGCCGGAGGATCCAGCACGACGTCCCGCGCGTACACGCCGTAGCCGTCGCGGTTGAACGCGGCGAAGTCCTCGAAGCGTGGCTGCCAGTCCGTGATGTACCAGGAGCGCGCGCCGGCACCCGCGGTCTCGGCGGGGATCGCGCCGAGCGGCGCGTACAGCGCGGTCGCGTCGTACCGCTGCGCATCGATCGCCTGCAGGGTGCCCGTGATGGTGAGCGAGGTCCCGGTGTCCGGCAGGGTGACCCGTTCGCCGACCGCGATCCCCAGCCGGTCCAGCAGCCCGGGCGTCGCCATGGCCTCGTGCGGGCCGGAGGGCGCGGTGCCGGACAGGATCCGGAAGGCGCCGGAGAGAGAGGGATCCCACAGGCTTCCGCTCATCACGGTGAAGTTCGCCATTCCGGTGGGCGTGGTGAGCCGGGCCGCGCTCTGCTCGACCGGGATCACGTGCGCGCCAGGGGGGACGCGATCGCTGATCTCGGTGGGCGGCCGATCCGTGGGGCCGGCGCCGGGTGTCGCCCCTTCCTCGGTCTGGGACATCGACGGCTCGTCGATCGCCTGCCGATATCCCTCCGGGAGCGGCGAGATCGGCACGAGCAGCGACTGCGCGTGCCCGAGCCGCAGCGTCACGGCCTCGTCGGCGGTGGCGGTGCGGCTCTCCAGGAACACGGCCGCGCCGAAGAGCGCTGCCACAGGAAGGGCCACGAGCAGCGCCACCAGGACGGAGGAGGCCTTCGTCCGCAGCACCTGACGCCGGGCCAGGCGCAGGTCGGCCTGCAGGCGCGGCCAGACGCTCCGCTTCCGTGGCGCCGCGGCATCGCGTCGCCGCGGCCCCGGGCGTCCGGTGCGTGCGGCCCTGGTGCGGGGCATCGAAGCGGTGCGCCGGGTCGCGCGCGTCCCGCTCACGGCACCACCAGCAGGTCGGCGGCGTCGTCGCGCCGGGTCTGGTCGATGATCCGCCCGTCGCGGAGGAAGACGATCCGGTCCGCCCAGGCCGCGTGCCGCGCCTCGTGCGTGACCAGGATCCCGGCCGCTCCGCCGTCGATGCGCTCGCGCAGCACGCGCAGCACGGCCTCCCCGGTCACGGAGTCCAGGGCGCCGGTGGGCTCATCGGCGAGGATCAGGCGTCGCCCGCCCACGATCGCGCGGGCGATCGCTACGCGCTGCTGCTGACCGCCGGAGAGGTCGTCGGGATAGGACGAGGCCTTGACGTCGAGGCCCACCGCGGCGAGGGCGTCGTGGGCGGCCCGCCGCGCGGCCCTGCCGGCGATCCCGTCCAGCTCGAGGGGCAGGGTGACGTTCTCCATCGCGGTGAGCGTCGGGATGAGGTTGTAGTCCTGGAAGACGAATCCCAGTGAGCGGCGCCGGAGCGCCGCGACCTCCCGCGGGGTCGCGGAGCTGAGATAGGTGTCCTCGACGATCACCTCGCCCGCGGTCGGGGTCTGCAGTCCGCCGGCGATCGCGAGCAGCGTCGACTTGCCGGATCCGGAGGCGCCCATGACGGCGACCAGCTCGCCGGACGACACCGTGAGATCCACGCCGGAGAGAGCGCTGACCGCGGTGGCCCCCTGCCCGTACTGCTGCGACACGCCGATGAGCTGCAGCACCGGGGCGGTCATGCGTCCGCGCTCCCCGAGGCCGCCTGCGCGCTGAGGGTCCGGGCGGAGGGCCTCCCGCGCTTCGGGTGCTCGGTGGAGAGCTCGAGCTCCAGCGCGTGCCGCGGATGCTGCGCGAGGCGCTGCTCGGTGTGATCGAGCCAGCGCACCTCCGCCTCCGCCTGGAAGATCATGCTGTCGATCACGAGCGTCCAGGCCAGTTCCTGCGGGCTGTCCGGCTGAGGGCCGGCGTACTTCGTGCGCTGCAGCTCCTGGAGCTGGGCCAAGGAGGCCCTGCGCTGCGTCTGGATGACGGCAGCCACGTCGACCCCTGGCAGCGTCGCGGCGACCGCCAGCTTGATGGCGAGCTCGTCGCGGGTGCCCGTGCCGCGCTCGACGGGGGAGGAGAGCCAGCCGGCGACCTCGGCGGATCCGGCCGGCGTGATCGCCCAGTACACGTGCCCCTGCTCGTCGGCGTCGCCGCGCTCGACGAGCCCGTCGCGCTCCAGGCGCTCGAGCGTGTTGTAGATCTGGCCGACGTTGAGCGGCCAGGTCGAGCCGGTGCGGCGATCGAACTCGGCGCGCAGCTGGTACCCGTAGCAGGGACCCTGATCGAGGATGGCGAGGAGGCTCTGGCGAACGGACATCGGTATTTCCTTTCCCGGAATCTGTTTCCGAGTATATGCATACCCGGAAACATCCGTCCGTCTCCGTCGCGCGGTGTGTCGTCGCCCGGAACGCCGTGCGCCGGCTCGGATCCGATCCACGGGTCCGGTGCAGGGGATCGACAGGTCACGGCCCGGTAACATGGGTCCGTATGCCGTGCGCGCGTCGCGCGCGGGTCAGACCCCTAGGGAGATGGAATCCGTGGCGAATCCTCTTGAGAAGCTGCTGCGCGCGGGAGAGGGACGGATCCTGCGCCGCCTGAACGGCGTCGTCAAGGCCGTGAACGCGCTCGAGGACGACTTCGCGAAGCTCAGCGACGAGGATCTCCGCAACGAGACCGTCGAGCTGCGCGCGCGGTTCGAGAAGGGCGAGACCCTCGACCAGCTGATGCCGGAGGCGTTCGCCGCCGTCCGCGAGGCCGCGAAGCGCACCCTGGGCATGCGCGCGTACGACGTGCAGATCATGGGCGGCGCGGCCCTGCACGAGGGCAACATCGCCGAGATGAAGACCGGTGAGGGCAAGACCCTCGTGGCGACCTTCCCGTCCTACCTCAACGCGATCGCCGGCCAGGGCGTGCACGTCATCACGGTGAACGACTTCCTCGCGACCTACCAGTCCGAGCTCATGGGCCGCGTCTACCGCGCCCTCGGCATGACCACCGGCGTGATCGTCTCCGGGCAGACGCCCGAGGTGCGCCGCGAGCAGTACAACGCCGACATCACCTACGGCACGAACAACGAGTTCGGCTTCGACTACCTGCGCGACAACATGGCCTGGCGCAAGGAGGATCTCGTCCAGCGCGGCCACTTCTTCGCGATCGTCGACGAGGTCGACTCGATCCTCATCGACGAGGCGCGCACGCCGCTGATCATCTCCGGCCCCTCGTCGGGCGAGGCGAACCGCTGGTTCGCCGAGTTCGCGAAGATCGCCCGCACGCTCGAGGCGGGCGAGGACTACGAGGTCGACGAGAAGAAGCGCACCGTCGGCGTGCTGGAGCCCGGCATCGAGAAGGTCGAGGACTACCTCGGCATCGACAACCTGTACGAGTCGGCGAACACTCCGCTGATCTCGTTCCTGAACAACTCGATCAAGGCGCTCGCCCTGTTCAAGCGCGACACCGACTACGTCGTGATGAACGACGAGGTCATGATCGTCGACGAGCACACCGGCCGCATCCTGGTCGGTCGGCGCTACAACGAGGGCATCCACCAGGCGATCGAGGCCAAGGAGGCCGTGCCGGTCAAGGCGGAGAACCAGACCCTCGCCACCGTCACGCTGCAGAACTACTTCCGCCTCTACGACAAGCTCGCGGGCATGACCGGAACGGCCGACACCGAGGCCGCGGAGTTCATGTCCACGTACAAGCTCGGCGTGGTGCCGATCCCGACCAACCGGCCGATGATCCGCCAGGACAAGCCGGACCTCGTCTACAAGAACGAGACGGCCAAGTTCGCGCAGGTGGTCGAGGACATCGCGGTGCGCCACGAGAACGGGCAGCCCGTGCTCGTCGGCACCGTCAGCGTCGAGAAGAGCGAGTACCTCTCCCGGCTGCTGAGCAAGAAGGGCATCAAGCACGAGGTCCTGAATGCCAAGAACCACGCCCGCGAGGCCGAGATCGTGGCGCGTGCCGGACGCCTGGGCGCCGTGACCGTCGCCACCAACATGGCCGGACGAGGCACGGACATCATGCTCGGCGGCAACGCCGAGTTCCTCGCCGTGCAGGACCTCAAGTCCAGGGGACTGGATCCGGTGGAGACGCCGGATGAGTACGAGGCCGCGTGGGAGGAGACCTACGAGGCGATGAAGGAGAAGGTGGCCGTCGAGGGCGCCAAGGTCGTCGAGGCCGGCGGACTGTACGTGCTCGGCACCGAGCGCCACGAGTCGCGCCGTATCGACAACCAGCTGCGCGGCCGCTCCGGCCGTCAGGGCGACCCCGGCGAGAGCCGGTTCTACCTGAGCCTCACCGACGACCTCATGCGGCTGTTCCAGCAGGGCGCCGCCGAGGCGATCCTCGCGCGCACGAACTTCCCCGAGGACATGCCGATCGAGTCGGGTCTCGTGACCCGCGCGATCCGCAGCGCGCAGAGCCAGGTCGAGGCGCGCAACGCCGAGATGCGCAAGAACGTGCTCAAGTACGACGACGTCCTGAACCGCCAGCGCGAGGCGATCTACACCGACCGCCGGCACATCCTGGAGGGCGACGACATCGCCGACCGGGTGAAGCACTTCGTGGAGGACGCGATCGGCGCTGTCGTCGACGACCACACCGCGGAGGGCCACACCGAGAGCTGGGACTTCGACAGCCTGTGGACCGAGCTCAAGACGCTCTACCCCGTCGACGTCACGATCGACGAGGTGGTCGCCGAGGCCGGAGGACGCAAGGGCGGGATCACCGCCGAGGGCCTCAAGCGCGAGCTCGTCTCCGACGCGATGGTCGCCTACGAGAAGCGCGAGAGCGCCCTCGGCGAGGCGGCGACGCGCGAGCTCGAGCGGCGCGTGGTGCTGCAGGTGCTCGACCGCCGCTGGCGGGACCACCTCTACGAGATGGATTACCTCAAGGACGGCATCGGCCTGCGCGCGATGGCGCAGCGCGACCCGCTGGTCGAGTACCAGCGCGAGGGCTACTCCATGTTCCAGGCCATGATGGGCCAGATCAAGGAGGAGTCGGTCGGCTACCTCTACAACCTCGAGGTCGAGGTGCGTCAGGCGGGCGACGAGGGCATCACCGAGGTCGAGGCCAAGGGGCTCGCCGAGTCGGCGGGTGACCAGCGCCTCGAGTACTCCGCGCCGAACGACGCGGGCGATGTCGAGGTCCGCAATGACCGCGGCCAGGTGCAGCAGGCGGCGACGGATCGACTCCGCCAGGCGGCCGCACGCGCCCAGACCGAGAGCGAGGAGCCCGCAGAGCCGGCCGCGCGCGGTGCCTTCGGGCAGCGCGTCGAGGGCGGCCAGGCGGCTCCGGCCAATCGCGCGGAGCGTCGCGCCCAGGGCAAGAAGAAGTAACGCGCTCCCAGAGCCACGAGAGGAGGCCGGCACCCGTCCAGGGCGCCGGCCTCCTCTCGTCGTGGCGTGCGGGGCGATCGCGCGATGGAAGAATGGGGCCGTGACCAGCACGGGGGGACGTCAACTCGCATCCGCGCGGATCGCGTCGTGGTTGCGCGACGCGATCCTCGACGGCGTGCGCGCCCCCGGCGGACGCCTGATCGAGCGTGACCTCGCCGCAGAGTTCGGCGTGAGCCGTGTTCCCGTCCGCGACGCGCTCAAGGTGCTCGTCGCGGAGGGCCTCGTCGAGCTGCGTCCGCACACCTGGGCCGTGGTGCGCGAGTTCACGGACGCCGACCTCGCCGACCTCGACGAGGTGCGCGGGGTGCTCGAGCCCCTGGCGTTCCGGCTCGCGGCGGAGCGCCACCGGCGGGACGGCCTCGCCCGGCTCCAGCGGGCCCTGGAAAGGGAGGAGACGGGCGCACGCGCGGGGGACGGGATCGGATCCCGCCGCGCCGCGGCCGACTTCCACGAGATCGTGACCGACCTCGCCGAGAACCGGCTGCTGAGCGACATGATGAAGGGCATCCGCAGCAGGCTGCGCTGGGCGCTCTCGCAGCACGACGACCTGCAGCACATCAGCGGGGAGCATGTCGCGCTGTTCGAGGCGATCAAGGCGCGCGACGCGGAGCGCGCGGCCGAACTCGCCGCGGCGCACGTGGAGAGCAGCCGACGCGCGCGCATCGCGCACGTCGAGGCGGTCCGTGCGGGCGCGGCCGGCATCGGGTAGCGCGACCCGCGTGTACGAGGCCCCCTCGCGCGGGCGGTAATCTTGGCCGATGACACCGAGAACCTTCGACCAGTCGTCCAAGCTGAAGAACGTCCTTTACGAGATCCGCGGCAACGCACTCGTCGAGGCGGCTCGGCTGGAGGCGGCAGGCCACTCGGTGCTCAAGCTGAACACGGGCAACCCCGCGATCTTCGGGTTCGAGGCGCCGCAGCAGATCGTCCGCGACATGCTCGCGACGCTGCCCACCGCGCACGGCTACAGCGAGAGCAAGGGCATCATCTCCGCGCGCCGCGCCGTGGTCAGCCGCTATGAGCAGGTCGACGGCTTCCCGCTCGTCGATCCCGAGGACGTGTACCTCGGCAACGGCGTCTCCGAGCTCATCACGATGACCATGCAGGCGCTGCTGGACGAGGGCGACGAGGTGCTCATCCCCGCCCCCGACTATCCGCTGTGGACCGCGATGACGAGCCTCGCCGGCGGTACGCCGGTGCACTACCTGTGCGACGAGGAGAACGGCTGGAACCCGGATCTGGAGGATCTGCGGTCCAAGGTGACCCCGCGCACCAAGGCCATCGTCATCATCAACCCGAACAACCCGACGGGCGCCGTGTACTCGCGCGAGGTGCTGCAGGGCATCGTGCAGGTCGCGCGGGAGAACGACCTGCTGCTGCTGTCGGACGAGATCTACGATCGGATCCTCTTCGACGAGGCGCAGCACATCCCCACCGCGACGCTCGCGCCCGACCTGCTCTGCCTCACCTTCAACGGGCTCTCCAAGACCTACCGCGTGGCCGGATACCGGTCGGGCTGGCTCGTCATCACCGGGCCGCAGCAGCACGCGAGGGGCTTCATCGAGGGGATCACCCTGCTCGCGTCCACGCGACTGTGCCCGAACGTGCCGGCGCAGCACGCGGTGCAGGCGGCTCTCGGCGGGGTGCAGTCGATCGAGTCGCTGATCGCCCCGAGCGGGCGCCTGCACCTGCAGCGCGACGCCGCCTGGGAGGGGCTCTCCGCGATCCCCGGCGTCAGCTGCGTGAAGCCCACGGGAGCCCTCTACGCCTTCCCGAAGCTGGATCCGAACGTGCATGAGATCCACGACGATGCGAAGCTCATCTACGATCTGCTGGTCGCGGAGCGCATCCTGCTCGTGCAGGGCACGGGGTTCAACTGGGCGACGCCGGATCACCTGCGCGTGGTGACGCTGCCGGAGCCGCGCGTGATCACCGAGGCGATCGAGCGTCTCGGCAACTTCCTGGCGAGCTACAAGCAGTAGCCCGACGCGGCGCGGGGTCAGACCGCGGCAGCCCCGAGACGCCGTTCGCGTCGCGTCCCGGGGCTGGGCGCGTCGCGCAGCAGCGTCGCGGCGAGGGCGCGTGCCGCGGCCGCGAACGGCGAGCGTCCCGACACGTCGGGCACGGGCCTGGCGTGCAGCGCCGCGGCGTCCAGCGCGCGCCGGTCGTACGGCAGGAAATGCACGTCGCGGATGCCGGAGAACCGGTCCAGGGCGCGCCGGATCTGACCGCGTGCGTCGATGCCGAGGGGGCCGGGACGCACCTTGTTGACGGCGACCGTGACCGGGACGTCGCCGACCTCGGCGCGCAGCTCCGCGTAACCGCGCACGAACCGGGCGATCCCGAGCGGATCCGCGGCGGCGACGGCGACGATGCGGTCCGCGCTGCGCAGGGCGGTGAGCGTGGCGGCATTGCGCCGTGGGCCGTCGAGATCGCTGCTGATCTCCTCGTCGGCCTCGAGCGAGGCGGCGACATCGACCAGGGTGATCGCGCTCCAGCGCCGGCAGGCCTCGAGAGCGGCCTGCAGGCGCGCGGCGGACAGCTCGGGCCAGCGCGAGGGGCGGTTGACGCCGACCAGCACGTCGACGGTGCCGCCGGAGGACTCCGCGGGCCGGGAGAGGCGGCTGAGCTCGGCGCCGTCGAGCAGACCGAGCTCCGCCCGGCGGCATGCCGCGGCGATGCCGGGTCCGTCGTCGGTGAGGCCCAGCAGGAGGGCGAGGGCCGGCGCGTGGGTGTCGGCATCGACGAGGGCGACGCCGCGATCCGGGGCGGCGAGGAGCGCGGCGAGCTGCACCGCGACCGTGCTGCGTCCCGGTGCGCCGTGCGGACCCCACACGGCGATCAGCCGATTCGGCGGGGCTCCTGCGCCGGGCTCGTGCGCGCTCGTCTCGTCGCCGTCCACGCCCGCGCTCGCGTCGTGGAGCGCGTCCGCGACATCCCAGCCGCTCGCGGACGCGGGCAGCGGCGCCCTCAGGCCGTGGCGGTGGGCGAGGCGCGCGGCGGCCGGTCCGTCGCCCAGCGTGAGGATCCGCACGCCCGCGCGATCGCACGCCCCGCGCAGGGCCGGGCTCAGCCACGCCCGCTCCGCCGGGATCAGCAGCGCCTCGGCGTCGCGGAGCTCCTCGGCGTGCGCGACCAGGCGGGCGGCCTGGGGCGGCGGCATCCGTGCGATCACCGTCACGCCGGCGAGCTCCAGCTCGTCCGCGAGCGTCTCGGCGCGCTCCGGGGGCAGGGCCAGGACGACCCCGGTCACGATCGGGCCCCGACCGCCACCACCGACAGCGAGGATCCGCCCGTCAGCGCCCCGAGCACCTCGCCGACCTTCGCCCGGCTCACGATGAGTTCGAGCGTCGTGGACTTCGCCGACAGGGGGCCGTCCTCGCGGTCGACCGACGCGACGGTCGCCTCGGGCAGCAGCACGTGCGGGGCGTCGAAGCCCTTGCCCTCGGCGCGCGGATCGGCCGCCCACAGCTCGACCACGGTGCCCCTGCTGATCGAGCCGGGGACCGGCACCGCGCTGCGCACCACGACCGAGGTGGTGCGCCCCTCGTCGGCGGCTGAGGCGGCGGACGCCGGCACGAGCTCGCCCTCGGCGATCGTGCGGGTCGCGATCAGGCCGGGCTCGAGCGTGCCGGGGGTGAGGTAGCCGGATCCCACCGTGCCGAGGGCGACGTCCACCACGCGCACATCGGCGGAGGTGAGCGGATCGCCCGGGACGATCGTGCGCACGGCCTGCAGCGCGGGACGGGTCTGCTTCGCCGCGCCCACGATCAGCCAGACGCCGGCGACGGACAGGACGATCAGGGAGAGGCCGATGAAGAAGCGCAGATCGGTCCAGGGCCGGCGAGCGGCTCGTGCGGTGCTCATGCGCCCATGGTCACAGAATCCGAATCCGGGCGAGCGAGTTATCCACAGCGCCCCTGCCACCGCCGCGGACGCGTCGACGCGGAGCACAATGGACGCATGCCCGACGCACCCACGCCTGCCGTGCGCTTTCTCGCCCTGGCTCAGGTGGCGGAGCTCCTCGGCGTGCGGATCGAGGAGATCCTCGAGCTCATCATGCAGGGCCGGCTGCGCGGAGCGAGACTCGGCGCCCCGGCCGCGTGGCGGGTCGAGGAGGCCTCGATCGCCGAGTACCTCGCGGAGCAGGCGGAGGACGCGCGGCGCAGGGCGCTCTGGCGGCAGGCGAACGCGGCCAGCTTCCCCGAGCTCTGGGGGCCGCCGATCCGCATCGGCGACTGAGCCCGCCGCGCCCCCGGTCGTCGGTGCGCCGACCTCTCGAGTCGTCCCTGTCGTCGGCCCCCACTTTCGGGTCGTCCCCCTGAGCGGAGCCTATGGCGTGCGCTGGCGGGGACGACTCGGATCCGGGGACGACTCGGATCCGGGGACGACTCGGATCCTCCTCAGGCGAGGCCGGGGGCGGGAGCGTCCGTGCCGAGGGAGAGCACCGACGCGAACGGCAGGATCCGGAAACCCGCGACCGCGCGGGCGCGCCGCGGCGAGCCCGCATCGTGCAGCGCGAGATCGAGGTGGTCCGAACCCGCGCGGTCGATCGTCCCGGCCAGCACCGTGCCGGAGCGGGTGCGCACCGTGACTCCGCTGCGGCGCCGGGCGAGGTCGCGCAGCACGAACCCGAACGTCATCCGCTCGCGCAGGGGCGAGAGCGGCGCCGCCGCGGCGCTGCTGCTCAGCAGCGCGCCGTGGTCGAGCGCCCACAGCTCCACGGCGTGCGCGGGCAGCAGCACGATCCCCGGCGCCCCCTGCGGCTGCACGGCGGTCCAGTCCGCGCCGACCGCGCGCAGCCGGCCGTGCACGCGCGTGGCATCGGTGAGCACGGCCGCGACCGTTCCGCCCTCGTCCACGAGCGCGCTCAGCCGGGTGCGCAGGTCGAGCCGGGCGATGCGCAGACGCTCGGCCTCGGCGTCCAGGGCCGCGCGCTCCGCCTCCCAGCCCGAGGCCACCTGGTCCTCGAGGTCTTCGAACAGCCGGTCCCATTCCATGCCGTCGAGGCTAGGGGATGCGCCGGGGACGGCATACGGGTTGTCCACATGACTTCGCGGACCCGCCCCGTGCGGCGGACGGGTGTGCTCGAATGCGAGTCACGCCATCCGAGTCCCGAGGGGGAGAACGCCGATGATGACGCTCGAGGACTTCGCGCCGCAGCCCACGCCGAGCGCGGAGCTGCCGGATCCGACTCCGCTGCTGCAGAGCCTGACGCGCGGCGTCCTCGAGGTCCTCGCCGGAGTGCGCGAGGCGGATCAGCTCGCCCGCTGGTTCTCCGAGGACGCGTTCATCGTGCTGACGACGCGCGCGAACCTGTCGGCGCGAGCGAGGAGCGCGCGCGGGGTGGCGCCGGCGAGGCCGGTGTTCCGCATCCTGTCCACGCACGTCTCCTCGCCGGCGGACGGCATCGTCGAGGCCACCCTGATCGTGCAGACCCCCGGGCGCACGAGGGCCGTGGCGGTGCGGCTGGAGGGGCTGGACCGGCGCTGGCGGGCCACGTCGCTGGCGATGCTCTGAGCCCCGCGCCGTCGGCCCTGCGCCCGCGCATGAGGGGCGGGGGATACGCCTTAGGCTGTGTAGGGTGTCGACACTCAGTGATCTCGCCCAGGCCCAGGGCTGCCTCGAAGACGAAGACGTCGAATGGCTGCACCGACTCGCGAGCGACGGGCAGCTGCTGGCCGATCTGGCCTCCGCGGACATCGTGATCTGGATCGCGACCGCCGACGGATCCTTCATCGCCGTCGCGCACACCCGCCCGAGCGGCGCGGCCACCCTGTTCTACCGCGACATCGTCGGGGAGCGGGTGCGGCCGCAGTGGCGCACCCAGGTGCAGGGCGCCTTCGACACGACCGAGATCGTGGACTCGGCGAATCCGGACTGGTTCGAGGAGACGCCGACCAGAGTCAGGGCCGTGCCCATCGTCCGCACCCGCGGCAAGGACGGCCAGCGCACGCGACCGGTCGGCGTGCTCACCCGGCACACGAACCTCGGCGAGGCGCGCACGCCCTCGCGGCAGCAGATCACCTTCAACGAGGCCGCGGACGACCTGTTCCGGATGATCTCCGGCGGCGAGTTCCCGGACCTGTCCGCGCCGACCTCGCCGCGCCGCGGCGCCCCGCGCGCCTCCGACGGCCTGATCCGCATCGACGTCGACGGCGTCGTCACCTTCGCCAGCCCGAACGCGCTGAGCGCGTTCAATCGGATGGGCTTCGACGAGGAGCTCGAGGGGGAGTCCCTGGTCGAGGTCACGACGCGCATCGTCCCGCCCTCGCGGCAGGTCGACGAGTCGCTGCCCGTCGTGGTCACGGGGCGTGCGCCGTGGCGCACCGATGTGGAGGCGCGCGGGGTCACCGTCTCGCTCCGGGCGATCCCGCTCAAGGACCACGGCACCCGGATCGGCGCGATCGTGCTGTGCCGCGACGTGTCGGAGCTGCGCCACCA
The DNA here is from genome assembly GCF_002257455.1 of Microbacterium sp. 13-71-7. Classification (GTDB taxonomy): domain Bacteria; phylum Actinomycetota; class Actinomycetes; order Actinomycetales; family Microbacteriaceae; genus Microbacterium. The sequence continues at coordinate 62 of NZ_NCKN01000104.1, read as the reverse complement.
GGAGCAGGAGCTCATCACCAAGGACGCGACGATCCGCGAGATCCACCACCGGGTGAAGAACA
>NZ_NCKN01000103.1 GCF_002257455.1 Microbacterium sp. 13-71-7 | reverse complement strand
CCGTGAGCGGGATGGACGCCGCCGACAAGGGCTTCGAGGTCCGCAGCCTCCAGGAGTACGCCCAGGACCGGCTGGCGCGCGCGTGAGCGTGACGTCCTTCGGAGCGCGGCTGCGCCGGGCGCTGGATGCGCACGGACCGCTCTGCGTGGGCATCGACCCGCACGAGGCGCTGCTGGACGCCTGGGGGCTGCCCCAGACGGCCGACGGCGTGCGTGCGTTCGGGCTCACGGCGGTCGAGGCCGCCGCGGGGCGGGCGGGCATGGTCAAGCCGCAGGTGTCGTTCTTCGAGCGCTTCGGATCCCGCGGCTTCGCCGCGCTCGAAGACGTCATGTCGGCGGCGCGCGCGGCCGGACTCCTGGTGATCGCCGACGCGAAGCGCGGCGACATCGGCACGACCATGGCCGGCTACGCGCAGGCGTGGCTGGAGCCGGGCGCGCCGCTCGAAGCCGATGCGCTCACGATCAGCCCCTATCTCGGCGGCGGATCGCTCGCGGAGGCGATCACGCGCGCGCTTCCCGCGGGCAAGGGCGTCTTCGTGCTCGCCGCGACGAGCAACCCCGAGGGGGCGCCGGTGCAGCAGGCGCTCGTCCCCGCGGCCCTCGCGACCACGCAGGGGGAGACCACGGCGCTGCGCATCACGCGGGATGTGACGGCCTACGACTCCCCGGAGGGCGGGCTCGGATCCGTCGGCCTCGTGATCGGGGCGACCATCGACCGGGCCGGATTCGCCCTGGATGACGACACGCTGCGCGCGGTGCCGCTGCTGGCGCCCGGATTCGGCGCGCAGGGGGCGACACCCGCGGATCTGCGGTCGAGATTCGGTACGCTGGCAGGTAACGTCCTGGCTTCCGAAAGCCGGAGCATCCTGTCCGCTGGTCCGGACCGGATCGCAGCGACGATCGAAGAGCGCGCCGCGCGCTACCAGGAGGTCATGGGTGGTTGAACCGGCAGGGCGTGCAGTCCCCGAGGTCGATCGCGTCGCCGCCGCTCGTCGAGCGGTCGAGCGCCGCCGTGCGAGGGCATCGCTGAAGCGCGATCTGACGATGCGGGTGATCGCTCCGCAGGACGTCTTGGCCGCCGCCGCCGACCCGCATTCGACGGCAGGGACGCTGCGCGTGCCGGACTTCCTCACCGCTCTGCCCGCGATCGGCGCGGGCAAGCGCGATCGCATCCTCACGGAGCTGCAGATCTCGCCGGTCAAACGGCTCGGGGGCCTCGGATCCCGCCAGCAGCTCGCGCTGCGCCAGTGGGTCGACACCAGGTTCCCGCAGCCCGTGCCCCGCGAGGGGCGCAGCAGGCTGCTCGTGCTCGCAGGGCCGACCGCGGTCGGCAAGGGAACAGTCGCCGCGCACATCCGCGAGAACCACCCCGAGATCCACCTGTCCGTCTCCGCGACCACGCGTGCCCCGCGTCCGGGGGAGCAGGACGGGGTGCACTACTTCTTCGTGGACGACGCCGAGTTCGACCGCATGATCGCGACGGGCGAGCTGCTCGAGTACGCGACCGTGCACAACCGCTTCCGCTACGGCACTCCGCGCAGGCCCATCGAGGCGGCGCTGGCCGAGGGCAAGACCGTGCTGCTGGAGATCGACCTGCAGGGCGCCAGGCAGGTGCGGGCCGCGGATCCCTCCGCGAACCTCGTGTTCCTGCTGCCCCCGTCCTGGGACGAGCTCGTGCAGCGGCTGGTCGGCCGGGGCACCGAGGACGCGGAGGAACGCACGCGCCGCCTGCGCACCGCGAAGGTCGAACTGGCCTCCCAGTCCGAGTTCGACCACAGGGTCGTGAACGAGGACGTCGCCACTGCCGCCCGAGAGGTCGTAGAATTGACCTCGGCGTCTGCGCGCTGACCGCTCTCGCCGGTCCTGAGCAATTCCGAGGGCCGGTGCGCACGCCCGAATTCTTCGCGACACGCGTCGCCGAACATCCCACCAACAGGAGGTCCACCATGGCCGGACACAACAACGGCATCATCGACCCGCCCATCGACAACCTGCTCGACCGCGTCGAGTCCAAGTACGAGCTCGTCATCTACGCGTCCAAGCGCGCGCGTCAGATCAACGACTACTACTCCGACCTGCACGAGGGCAACCTGTTCGACAACGTGGGCCCGCTGGTCGACTCCTCGGTCGAGGACAAGCCGCTGACCATCGCGCTGCACGAGATCAACGAGGACAAGCTCCGCATCCGCCACGCGGAGTGAGCCGAGCCTCCGGAGCCGCCGTCATCCCGTCCGTGGATGTCGGCGGCTCCGTCCATACTGGGCTCGGGCGCACCGGCCCGTAGCCAGGGGCGCATCCCGTCCCAACCCACCTCCCTCCACATCAAGGAGCACCGATGAGCGCGCTGCGTCTGTTCACCTCCGAGTCCGTCACCGAGGGGCACCCCGACAAGATCTGCGACCAGATCTCCGACTCGATCCTGGACGGCCTGCTCTCGGTGGACACCGGGGCGCGCGTCGCCGTGGAGACGCTCGTGACGACGGGTCTCGTGCATGTCGCGGGGGAGATCCGCACCTCCGGCTACGTCGACATCCCGACGATCGTCCGCGACGTCGTCAACGGCATCGGCTACACCTCGAGCGACACCGGCTTCGACGGCTCGTCCTGCGGCGTGAGCGTCTCGGTGGGGGAGCAGTCCGCCGACATCGCGAGCGGTGTGGACCAGGCGCGCGAGCACCGCGAGGGCGGCTCGTCCGATCCCAGGGACCTCCTTGGCGCAGGCGACCAGGGCATCATGTTCGGCTTCGCCACGACCGAGACGCCGCAGCTCATGCCGATGGCCGCATGGACCGCGCACCGCCTCGCCGAGCGCCTGACCGAGGTCCGCCGCGACGGCACGCTGCCGTTCCTGCGTCCCGACGGCAAGACCCAGGTGACCCTCGGCTACGACGGCTACACCCCGAAGACGGTCGACGCGGTGGTGCTGTCCACCCAGCACAACCCGGATATCTCGCAGGAGGAGCTCAAAGCGCTCGTCCGCGAGCACGTGATCGACCCGGTGCTCGCCACGACCGGTCTCGACCTCGACGGCGTCACGCACTACATCAACCCGGCCGGCCCCTTCGTGACCGGCGGGCCGAAGGGCGATGCGGGCCTCACCGGCCGCAAGATCATCATCGACACCTACGGCGGCGCCGCACGGCACGGCGGCGGGGCCTTCAGCGGGAAGGACCCGTCCAAGGTCGACCGCTCCGGCGCCTATGCGATGCGCTGGGTCGCCAAGAACGCGGTCGCGGCGGGTCTCGCCGACCGGCTCGAGGTGCAGGTCGCATACGCGATCGGCGTCGCGCAGCCCGTGGGACTGTACGTGGAGACCTTCGGCACCGGCAAGGTCGACGACGAGACGATCACCCGTGCGATCCGCTCGGTCTTCGACCTGCGCCCGCAGGCGATCATCGAGGAGCTGGATCTGCTGCGCCCGATCTACGCCGCCACCGCGGCCTACGGGCACTTCGGCCGCGAGCTGCCGACGTTCACCTGGGAGCAGACGACGCGCGCCGACGACCTGCGCCGCGCCGCCGGCCTCTGATCGACCCCGTTCACCCGCAAGCTCCGCTCGTGCCACGGCCGATCGCCCGCGTGCTGCTGGACTCGCCGGTCCCGCAGCTGGATCGGCTGTTCGACTACGCCCTCCCGGCGGACCTGATCGACGACGCGTTGCCGGGGGTGCGTGTGCGGGTGCCGCTGCGCTCCGCCGGGCGGGTCATCGACGCCTACCTGATCGAGCTCGACACGGAGGACGACGACACCAGGACCCTCGCCGAGGTGGACGCCGTGGTGTCGCGCGCGCAGGTGCTGCCGCAGCGGCTCAGCACGCTCGCCCGCCGCGTCGCCGATCGCGCCGCGGGCAGCGCGTCCGACGTGCTCCGGCTGATCGTGCCCAAGCGTCAGGTCCGCGTGGAGAAGGCATGGCTCGCCGCGGGCGGCGGGCGGTCGGACGCGGCGGGCGACGAGCCGGCCCAGGCCGAGAGCGCTCCGGAGGAAGACACCGAACCGACGCAGGACGGCGACGCTCCGGCCCTGGAGGCGGACGACGCATCGCAGGAGGCGGACGACGGCGCGTCGTCCGCGCTCGCCCCGGTGCTCCCCGCCGTCGCTGAGACGATCGCCCTGTACGAGGGTCTCGCTGAGGCGCTCTCGGATTCCGCGCGGGCGGCGGTGGAGGCGATTCCGCGGCTGGGCCCAGACGGGCTGCCCGAGTGGACCCGGCTCCTGGCGGCCGCGGCGGCCCGCACGGTCGCCGGCGGCGCGTCGGCGGTCCTGGTCGTGCCGGACTACCGCGACCTCGATCTGCTCCTCGCGGCGCTCGAGGCGCTCGCGCCCGATGCGCCCATCGCCCGGCTGGATTCCCGCCAGACCAATCCCGACCGCTACCGCGCGTACCTCCGCACCCTCGAGGACGCGCCGTGCATCGTCGTCGGCAACCGCTCCGCCGCGTACGCCCCCGTCCGGGCGGGGCTGGTGGCGCTCTGGGACGACGGCGACAGCCTGCTCGCGGAGCCGCTCGCACCCGGGGTGCACGCCCGCGACGTCGCCCTGCTGCGGCAGGAGCAGGAGGGATCGGCGCTGCTGTTCGCCGGTCACACCCGCACGACCGACGTCGAGCGCCTGGTCGAGACGGGATGGATCCGCGCGATCACGGCCGCGCGACGACAGCTGCCGCGCGTCGTGCTGGATACCACGGAGGATCTGGACCGCCGCGGTCAGCGCCTTCCGTCCCGGGCGTTCCTGACGGCGCGGGAGGCCGCGGCGACCGGCCCCGTCCTCCTGCAGGTCGCCCGGCCCGGCTTCTCGCCGACGCTGGTGTGCGCCTCGTGCCGCGCCCCCGCGCGCTGCGCGTCCTGCGGGGGACCGCTCGGCGCCGCGCATCGCGGGGCGACACCCGTCTGCGCGTGGTGCGGGCGCGGCGCGCGCCTGTGGGCCTGCGGCTCCTGCGGCGGCGACACCGTGCGCCTGGCCGCATCCGGCAGCGAGCGCACGGCGGAGGAGCTGGGGCGGGCATTCCCCGGCGTCAGGGTGATCGTCGCGGACGGCACCCACCCGGTCGAGCGCGTCGACGCGAAGCCGGCGCTGGTCGTCGCGACGCGCGGGGCCGAACCGCTGGCGGAGGGCGGGTATCGCGCGGTCGTGCTGCTCGACGGATCGCGCATGCTGCAGGCGCCCGAGCTGCGGATCGGCGAGTCCTGCCTGCGCTGGTGGTCGAACGCCGCGGCTCTGGCGGCCCCCGGGGCGCCGGTCCATCTCGTCGGCGTCGACGGCGCGGTCGCCCGCGCCCTCGCCACCTGGTCGCAGGCGTCGTACGCGCGCGCGGAACTCGCCGAACGCGCGCCGCTGCGCATGCCGCCGTCGGTGCGGGTCGCACAGCTCGAGGGCACGCCCGCGGGCGTCCGCCGCGCCCTCGACGACATCGCCGCCCTTCAGCTGCCGCCGGATGCCGTGCTCGGGCCGGTCCCGATCGAGGGCGACGACGACGGTCGGGAGCGCGCGCTCGTGCGCTTCCCCTATGCGGAGGGCGCACGCGTGGCGGGCACGCTCCGCGCCGCGGTGGTGGCCGAGGCGATGGGGCGCCGTCGAGCCAAGGGCAGGACCCCACGGACTACGCTCTCGGTGAGGCTCGACGTCACCGAACCCGACCTCTGAGCCACCCAGAGCCAGCGGACCCACCCCGCGACATCCCCGAACCACCCCGTTCGTCTCGAACATCCCGCAGCACCTTCGAAGGACCCTCATGCGCCTCGTCTTCGCCGGAACCCCGGCGGCCGCCGTGCCCACCCTCCGTCGCCTCGCCGGCGAGCACGAGATCGTCGCGGTCGTGACCCGTCCCGACGCGCCGCTCGGACGCAAGCGGATCCTGACGCCGTCTCCGGTCGCCCAGGAGGCGGAGGCGCTCGGGATCCCGGCGATCAAGGCCGCGCGCCTGGACGAGGAGGCCACGGGACGCATCACGGCACTCCGACCCGAGCTCGGCGTCATCGTCGCCTACGGCGGCCTCGTGCGCGAGCCTCTGCTGAGCGCGCCGGAGCACGGATGGATCAATCTGCACTTCTCGCTGCTGCCGGCCTGGCGCGGCGCGGCGCCGGTGCAGCGGGCGCTCATCGCGGGCGACGCCGAACTCGGTGCCACCGTCTTCCAGCTCGTGCCCGCGCTCGACGCGGGAGACGTGCACGCCATGCGCGTCTATCCGGTCGCGGACGACGCGACGGCCGATGAGGCGCTCGCCTCGCTCGCCGTCGACGGCGCCCAGCTGACGGCGGAGGCGGTCGCCGCGATCGCCGACGGCACCGCGCGTCCCGTTCCGCAGCAGGGCGAGGCCACGCACGCCGCGAAGCTCGCCCTCGATGACGGCAGACTGGACTGGACCGCATCCGCCGACGCCGTGTTCGCCCGCTACCGCGGAGTGACGAGCGAACCCGGCGCGCACACCGCGATCGACGGTGCACCGCTCAAGGTGCGGGAGCTCGCACGGGCGCAGGACGCGGATCCGCTGCCGCCGGGCGCGCTGCGCGGGACCAAGGGCGGCGTGCTCGTGGGGACAGGCACCGTGCCGCTGCTCCTCGTGCGGGTGCAGCCTGCGGGCAAGGCCGCGATGGCGGCCGCCGACTGGTTTCGCGGCCTGCGGGTCGCCGACGGCGCGACCGTACGGCTCGACGTCACGTCGGCGGGCGAGGGAGACGAGGCACGATGAGCGCGCAGGGTCGGCAGAGTCGCGACGATCATCGGGACCCTCAGCGGCGCGCGGACGGCCAGGGCGGACCGCGGAGGCAGAGCGGCGGCGGAACGACGCGCCGCGCACCCTCGCGGGACGCGCGCCCCCGCGACGTGCAACCCGCGCGGCGCGTTGCCTACGACGTGATCCGCGCCGTCAGCACCTCCGACGCCTACGCCAACCTGCTGCTGCCCGGCGCCATCAGGGAGGCGGGGCTCTCCGCTGCGGATGCGGCCCTCGCCACCGAGCTCGCCTACGGGACGCTCCGCCGTCTCGGCACCTACGATGCGATCATCGCCCAGGCGGCGGGCCGCGAGATCGCCGAGATCGATCCGCCGGTGCTCGATGCGCTCCGCCTCGGAACGCACCAGATCCTCGCGACCCGCGTGGCGACGCACGCCGCGGTCAACGAGTCGGTGAACCTCGTCGCACGCGAAGCGGGGCGTGGAGCGTCCGGCTTCGCGAACGCCGTGCTCCGGAAGATCGCCGCGCGCACGCAGGAGGAGTGGCTCGACGCCGTCAGCGCCGCGGCGCGGTCGGACGACGAGCGCCTCGGACTCCGTTTCGCGCACCCGGTGTGGATCATCCGGGCCCTGCGCCGCGCCCTCGCGGCCGAGGGCCGTGAGGAGGAGCTGGAAGAGCTCCTCGCCGCCGACAACGTCGCGCCGGAGGTCACGCTCGTGGCTCTTCCGGGGCTTGCGGAGCCGCAGGAGCCCCGGCGGCCGTACGCGCCGACGGCCTTCGGATCCGAAGGCGGAGATCCCGGAGAGGTCGTCGCCGCCCACAAGGGCCGCGTGCGCGTGCAGGACGAGGGGTCGCAGCTCGTCGCCCTCGCCCTCGTCGGCGCGCAGCCCGTCGCGGCGGGGGAGCGCTGGCTCGACCTGTGCGCGGGCCCCGGCGGCAAGACCGCGCTGCTCGCGGCGGAGGCGCTGCACAGCGGTGCGACGCTCGACGCGAACGAGGTCGTGCCGGCCAGGGCGGGACTGGTCCGCAAGGCCGTCGCCTCGGTGCCGCTGCACGTCGAGGTCGCGGAGGAGGACGGCCGCGTGCTCGCCGTCGAGCGACCCGGTGCCTACGACCGGATCCTGCTCGATGCGCCGTGCACCGGCCTCGGGGCGCTCCGGCGCCGTCCGGAGGCGCGGTGGCGGAAGACCGCGGCCGATGTCCCGGAGCTCGCGGCGCTGCAGGAGGATCTGCTGACGGCCGCGCTCGGCGCGCTCAAGCCCGGCGGCATCCTCGCGTACGTCACCTGCTCGCCGCACCTCGCCGAGACCGCCGCGGTGGTGCAGACGGTCCTCCGCGACAGGGACGACGTGCAGGAGCTCGACGCTCGCGAGGTCGTCCGTGCCGTGTCGCAGCAGCCGATCGATCTGCCGGAGCCGTCGAGCGGATCCGGTCATGCTCAGCTCTGGCCGCACCGCCACGGCACCGACGCGATGTTCCTGTCGCTGCTCCGCAAGCGCCCGTAAGGAGCCCGCCGACTCGGTGCCCCCTGCTCCCGAGTCGTCCCCGCCAGCGGAGCCCATAGCGTGCGCTGACGGGGACGACCCGGAAGCCGGGAGCGCAGTGGGGGGCGTCGACACCGGGATAATGGGCGCATGTCCGCATCCCGCGCCGAAATGCCCGCAGCCCCCCGGATCAACCCCTCGATCCTCGCCGCCGACTTCGTGAACATGCAGGCGGATCTCGCCCGCATCGCGACCGCCGACTTCGCGCACGTCGACGTGATGGACAACCATTTCGTGCCCAACCTCACGTTCGGACCGCAGATGGTGGAGCGCATCCAGGCGACGAGCCCGATCCCGCTCGACGTGCACCTGATGATCACGGATCCGGACCGCTGGGCGCCCGGATACGCCGAACTGGGTGCGGCGAGCGTCACCTTCCACCTCGAGGCGGCGACCGATCCCGTCGCGCTCGCGCGCCGACTGCGCAGCATGGGTGCAAGGGCCGGGGTCGCGATCAAGCCGGGCACGGCGGCCGAGCCCCTCTACGACATCCTCGGCGAGTTCGACCAGATCCTCGTGATGACGGTCGAGCCCGGCTTCGGAGGGCAGGGCTTCATGCCGGAGACGATGCCGAAGCTGCGCGCTCTCGCCGACGAGGCGAAGCGCCGCGGATCCGACGTGTGGCTGCAGGTCGACGGCGGGATCTCCGATGCCACGATCGCCCAGGCCGCCGCCGCGGGCGCCGACACCTTCGTCGCCGGATCCGCCGTCTACGGCTCCCATGACGTGGAAGCGGCCGTCACGCGGCTCCGGGGGCTCGCGCGAGCCGGTAGCCTGGGAGGGTGAAGACCTTCGACGAACTGTTCGCCGAGCTGAGCCGCAAAGCGGCCGAGCGCCCGGAGGGATCCGGGACGGTGCGCGAGCTCGACGCGGGAGTGCACACGATCGGCAAGAAGATCGTGGAGGAGGCGGCCGAGGTGTGGATGGCCGCCGAGTACGAGAGCGACGAGGCCGCGGCCGAGGAGATCTCCCAGCTGCTGTACCACCTGCAGGTGCTGATGCTGGCCAAGGGACTGACCCTGGAGAACGTCTACCGACATCTGTGAAGCGCCCCCGACCAGGATCGCTTCGAACGAAAGACCTCCCCATGCTGCGCATTGCCGTCCCGAACAAGGGATCGCTGTCCGAGACCGCCGCCGAGATGCTCGCCGAAGCCGGATACGCCGGCCGCCGCGACACCAAGACCCTGCACGTGATCGACGCCGACAACGAGGTCGAGTTCTTCTTCCTCCGTCCGCGTGACATCGCCACCTACGTCGCCTCCGGCGCCTTGGACGTCGGCATCACGGGTCGCGACCTGCTGCGCGACGTGCGCCGCCCCGCGGCGCGTGAGATCGAGCAGCTCGGCTTCGCGCGCTCGACCTTCCGCTTCGCGGCGCCTCCCGGCCGGTTCAAGACCCTCGAGGACCTCAACGGGGTGCGGGTCGCATCCGCCTACCCCGGACTCGTCGACGACTACCTGCGCGAGCACGGCGTCGAGGCGGAGCTGGTCCCGCTGGACGGCGCAGTGGAGTCCGCGGTGCGACTGGGCGTCGCCGACGCGATCGCCGACGTCGTGGAGACCGGCACCACCCTTCGGCAGGCGGGGCTGGAGATCTTCGGACCGGTGATCATCGAATCCGAGGCCGTGCTGATCAGCCGCCCTGGCGACGCCGAGGGCACCGAGAAGCTGCTGCGGCGGCTGCGCGGCGTCATGGTCGCTCACCGCTTCGTGCTCCTGGACTACGACCTGCCCGCCGATCTCGTCGAGCAGGCGGCCGCGATCGCCCCGGGTCGCGAATCCCCGACCGTGTCCCCGCTGCGGGATCCGGCCTGGGTCGCCGTGCGGGTGATGATCCCGCGCCGCGGCATGAACCAGGTCATGGATCAGCTCTACGCGCTGGGCGCACGGGCGATCCTCGTGACCGCGATCCACGCCGCGAGGCTCTGATGTCGCTCACCGCCCGCGTCATCCCTTGTCTCGACGTGGCCGCCGGACGCGTCGTCAAGGGAGTGAACTTCGAGAACCTGCGGGACATGGGGGATCCGGTCGAGCTCGCGCGGCACTACGCCGCGCAGGGCGCCGATGAGATCACCTTCCTGGACGTGACCGCGACCGTCGACGAGCGTGCCACCACCTATGACGTGGTGCGCCGCACCGCCGAGGAGGTCTTCGTGCCGCTGACGGTCGGGGGAGGGGTGCGCTCGGTCGACGACGTCGCCCGTCTGCAGGGCGTCGGCGCCGACAAGGTCGGCGTGAACTCCGCGGCGATCGCCCGCCCCGAACTCATCGGCGAGATCGCCGACCGCTTCGGCGCCCAGGTGCTCGTGCTCTCGCTCGACATCAAGCGCAGTTCGCGCACCGCCTCGGGGTTCGCCGTGACCACCCACGGCGGCCGCACCGAGACCGACCTCGACGCGCTGGACTGGGCCCGCGAGGCGATCGAGCGCGGCGCGGGAGAGCTGCTCGTCAACTCGATCGACGCCGATGGCACCAAGGACGGATTCGACCTGGAGCTCGTGAGCCTCATGCGGGAGGTCTCCAGCGTGCCCGTGATCGCCTCGGGCGGTGCGGGGAAGGCGGAGGACTTCGCCCCGGCCATCGCCGCGGGCGCGGACGCCGTGCTCGCCGCGAGCGTGTTCCACTCCGGCCAGCTGACGGTCGGCGACGTCAAGGCCGCCCTGAGCGCCGCAGGAGTGACCGTGCGGCGCAGTGCGCTGAGCGAGCGGAGCGAGACCGAATGACCGACGACCGCATCGAGGCGGAACTGCGCCTCGTCACCTGGAACGACCAGGGCCTGGTCCCCGTCGTCGTGCAGCAGTGGGACACCCTCGAGGTGCTCATGATGGCCTGGGCCGACGAGGAGGCGCTGCGCCGCACCCTGACGACCGGCCGCGCCACCTACTGGTCCCGCTCCCGCCAGCAGTACTGGCGCAAGGGCGACACGTCCGGCCACGTGCAGCACGTGCGCGGCGCTCGCCTGGACTGCGACGGCGACACCGTGCTGCTGCTCGTCGACCAGATCGGGGTGGCCTGTCACACCGGCACCCGCACGTGCTTCGACGGCACCGATCTCGCTCCCGTGGTGACCGCGGCTCGGGACGATGCCGCCGCGGACGGCGCCGGGCGGGCGACGGAGTGATGTTCACGCGCCGTGCGAAGTCCACGAGCCTCTTGCTGATCCTGCTCGCGGGCGGCATCGGAATCCTCTCCTCGACGCAGACGTGGCTCACGGTCGGGCGCGCGGACGGGGGAGAGGCGCTCGAGGTCGCCGGCAACGCGGCGCTGCCCGTGCTCGCCCCGCTGAGCCTCACGGCGCTCGCGCTCTGCGCAGCCATCGCGCTGGTGGGCCCCGTGATGCGGCGCGTCTTCGCCGCGATCGCGGTCGTGGTCGGCGCCCTCATGCTCGTGCTGACGGCGCGGATCCTGCTGCAGCATCCGCTCGACGCCGTGAGCCCTGCGCTGACCAAGGCCACGGGTCTCGCAGGCGACACCGCGCTGTCGGCGATCATCGACGGCATCGCCGTCACGGCCTGGCCCTGGGCGGCGCTCGTGGGCTGGATCCTGCTCCTGCTCGGCGGCGGGCTCGCTCTGGTCACCGCCGGCCGGTGGCGCAGCGGCGGGCGGCGCTATCGCACCGCGCCCGTGCCGCACGACGGACCGGTCGATGCGGTCGAGAGCTGGGACGACCTCAGCCGCGGCACGGACCCCACGCGTTGACCGCAGCTCCGCTCGACGCCCTGTGCCGCCCAGCGTCCTCGCCGCGATGCACGATCCCGATAGACTTGAACACACCACCCGACGCTCGGAGGAGAACATGAGCAACCCCATCGCAGACCCCGGCCACGGACACTCGCCTGCGGCTTGGACCGCCGTGGTGATCATGCTGCTCGGCTTCGCCGTCGGCACGACCGCGTTCTTCCTCGAGGTCCCCGTCGTGGTGTGGGTGGGCGTCGCGCTGATCGTCATCGGCGCGATCTCCGGCTGGGTGCTCTCCAAGGCCGGTTACGGCGCGAAGGGCCCGAAGTACCAGCCGAAGGCGCACTAATGGTGCTCGCCGACCTCACGGCCGGCGCAGTCGAGGACGCAGCCCGTCGCGAGCGGGAGCGTCCGCTCGCGATCGTGGAGCGCGCCGCCCTCGATCGCGCCCCGGCACTCGATGCCCGCGCTGCTCTGGCGCCCGCCGACAGGGTGAAGATCATCGCAGAGGTCAAGCGGGCGAGCCCGTCGCGCGGAGCCCTCGCCGAGATCCCGGATCCGGCGCTGCAAGCCTCCCTGTACCAGCAGGGCGGGGCGTCCGCGATCAGCGTCCTCACGGAGGAGCGCCGCTTCGGCGGCAGCCTGGCCGACCTGGAGGCCGTGACCGCGGCTGTACAGGTCCCCGTGCTCCGCAAGGACTTCATCGCCACGCCGTATCAGGTGTTCGAGGCGCGCGCCGCGGGCGCGTCCCTGGCGCTGCTCATCGTGGCGGGCCTGGATCGCGTGAATCTGGAGCGGCTGTACGCCCTCATCCTGGAGCTGGGCATGACACCGCTCGTCGAGACCCACTCCGCCGAGGAGCTCGAGGTCGCGATCGACCTGGGCGCGCACCTCATCGGCGTGAACGCCCGTGACCTGAAGACCCTCGAGCTGGACCGTGAGCTCTTCGGCCGGCTGGCCGATCGCATCCCGTCCACCTCGGTCAAGATCGCCGAGTCCGCCGTACTCACCCCCGCCGACGTCGCGGACTACCGCGCGGCCGGCGCCGACGCCGTGCTGATCGGCGAAGCCCTCGTCACCGGCGACCCCGTCGCCACCCTGCATTCCTTCCTGGAGGCCGGATCATGCGACGCACTGAGCGACCGGAGGGAGACGAAGTGAGTCTGCGCGACCAGCCGGGGCCGTTCTTCGGCGACTTCGGCGGACGTTACATGCCCGAATCGCTCATCGCCGCGATCGACGAGCTGACCGAGGCCTACCACGCGGCGATCGCCGACCCGGCGTTCCAGTCGGAGCTCGCAACGCTGCTGCACTCCTACGCCGGGCGCCCGTCGCCGATCACCGAGGTGCCGCGGTTCGCCGAGCACGCAGGCGGGGCGCGGATCTTCCTCAAGCGCGAGGACCTCAACCACACCGGATCGCACAAGATCAACAACGTGCTCGGCCAGGCCCTGCTCACCAAGCGGCTGGGCAAGACGCGCGTGATCGCCGAGACCGGAGCAGGTCAGCACGGCGTCGCGACCGCGACCGCGGCCGCGCTCTTCGGCCTGGAGTGCACGATCTACATGGGCGAGGTCGACACCGAGCGTCAGGCGCTCAACGTCGCCCGCATGCGCCTTCTCGGCGCGGAGGTCGTCCCGGTCACCACGGGATCGCGCACCCTCAAGGACGCGATCAACGACGCCTATCGCGACTGGGTCGCGTCGGTCGAGACCACCAACTACATCTTCGGCACGGCGGCGGGCCCGCACCCGTTCCCTGCCATGGTGCGCGACTTCCAGAAGATCATCAGCGAGGAGGCGCGCCAGCAGCTGCTCGACGAGGCAGGACGCCTGCCGGATGCGGTCCTCGCGTGCGTCGGCGGCGGATCCAATGCGATCGGCATGTTCGACGCGTTCCTCGACGAC